>CAZJBQ010000001.1:0-8079 GCA_964544625.1 uncultured Candidatus Peribacteria bacterium
GCCATGGCCCTGAATATTGCCCAAAATGTCGCTAAGAAAAAAAATGTCGCTATTTTTTCACTCGAAATGAGTAAAGAGCAACTGACTGATCGCATGGTGTGTGCTGCGATGGGTATTGATTCATGGAAGCTCCAAAAATGAGAACTGACAGATGATGAATTCGCACGAATAGGGGATGCTCTCTCGCAGCTCTCCATGTCGCACATATTTATCGATGATTCGGCGAGTATGAGTCTCCTGGAAATCAAATCCAAGTGTCGACGTCTCAAGATGGAATCAGGTCTCGATATGGTGGTCATTGATTATCTCCAATTGATTACTGGTACCAATCCCATGAATCGAGTTCAGGAAATCTCAGATATTTCGCGTGGTCTCAAATCTCTCGCTCGTGAACTCAATGTACCAATTTTGGCCCTCTCTCAGCTCTCCCGCGCTGTTGAAAGTCGCGCGAGTAAAGAACCAATACTTTCAGACCTCCGTGAATCAGGCTCTATCGAACAAGATGCAGATATAGTGCTGATGATTTATCGAGAAGAATACTACAACAGTGCAGAATTGCAGTCAAATGATATGAATAAAGGAAAAACAACTATATTTATTCGTAAAAATCGAAATGGTCCTGTCGGAAATGCAGATTTTATCTTCGACGGTAAATTCATGAAGTTCCGTGAAATAGATGCTACGAGAATTGGTTTTTAGATGAGACCGAGTCGTTTTGCGCCTGCGATATACTGATGGATATTGACACAAGCGTCTTTACCGGATTTTTCATATGCGCTGTGTGCCATGTGGACGAGTTCCATAGTTTTTTCGAGGCTATCTGTTTGTATAGCAAGTTCAGCATCGTGAGCACTCATGAAACCCCTTTCAACTATTTCGTTATTTATGTAATTTTGTAGTGTCTTGTATTGTGATCCCCAGAGAATAATCGGTGTTCTACATATGTGCCCCACTTGCATGAGTTGCCACGTGTAAAAAAGCTCCAAAAGTGTCCCTATGCCTCCAGGTGTAACTATAAACATGTGTGAAAGCAGCATAAAGGTATCGAGTCGTGCCGAGAAAGTGCTCGTTGTTTCTGTAAAATCGAGGTATTTATTTGGTTTTTGTTCAAAGGGGAGCTCAATATTGATACCAATTGCCTGAGATTCGTCAGCATTGTTAGCGAGTTGATGTCCGTATGATGCTGCTTCCATTGCTCCGGGGCCTCCTCCTGTGACAATGTCATATCAGTTTATTGCGAGTTGCCTGGCGAGCTCGACTACTTCTTGGTATGTTTTGTCTTCAGGTTTTATACGCGCTGAGCCAAATATGGCTACTCGAAAATGGCCATCATTGGTTATATCAAGGAGACGTTTCCTGTTGGCTATGTCTTCATTTTGGAGTTTTTTGATTGCAGACATGGTACTATACTATTTCATTCTTTATATGTTCAAGTTCTTTATCGAGGAAATAGTTGAGAACTGTTCGTATGATTACTATTCCACCCAAGATTCCGAGCTGTTCTAGACTTGGCTTAAAGACAGTTTCTATAATATCTGCTGCCACCATGAATTCTAAACCTAATAAGAGGTACATACCGAGGTGGTAGCGTATTGCATCGTGAGAATTTTTTTTGGTTTTTGCCCCCAACTCTAATGATATAAAGTTGATAAATCCGTGCGTGGCTCACACGAGTATGATAACTACTCAAATGATACCCACGAAATGAGCAAATATGCCAATAGCCTCAGTTATTTGTGTATTCATATATACACTCTACTCTATGTTTATTTATTTTTCAAATTTATCCATTCTTCTGCTTTTTGTAGTTGTTCGAGTGTGCCTATGTCAAACCATTTTCACTGTAGTGTCTGACCATATACTTGCCCACTTTTCATGATGTATGCTATCAGTTCTCCTGCTTTTATCTCACCTGCATTATTCTTTTCTCCTTCTTCTAGGAGGAGTGGTATGTATTTGAGGTGTTCTTTTTTGATACCATAAATCATTGTTGCACAGAGACTCGATGAGGGATTTTGTGGTTTTTCAATAAACGATGTGACGATATTATTCTCATCGAGAGTGACATTTCCGAGACCTTTTGCGAGTTCTAAATCACCCGAAAATTGTTCTGACAAAATATTAGTCATACTACATCACCTTTTTTATGCAAGGTGTCTATCACATTTGATACATCATCTTCAAAGAGATTGTCTCCCCCGAGAATGAGTACATCATCAGTAATATTATATTGTTTTATCAATAAATTGAGATCTCCTATAGGTCCGAGCCGAGTTTCGTTTGACGTAGTTCCATCGTTGATAATTGTGATTTTTGTATTTGGATTTTTTTGGAGCCATTCTTCGAAAACATGAGCAAATTTCTCATTGCTAACAATAAATATTTCTGATATATCCGATCGGTCTGTTATTTTTTCGATGAGGTACTCAATCATCGGTCTACCAGCGATTGGTACCATTGGTTTCGGAGCATTGAGTGTTAGGGGGTACAATCGTGTACCATAGCCTCCAGCGAGGATAATAGCTTTCATAGTGGGAACTATTGTATAAGTATTTTTGTGAATTCTAGCAACTCCCGCATTTTTGCAAATCAAAAGTTATCTATATACTGCCTCTACATTCTTTATTTATCACTGTTTTTCTGTTTATGGCTCAAAAAAATTCTGAATTTACTCAGTCACAAAAAAAGAAACTTTCTGAGACTTCTGCCGCTGGTACTCCTGGCCAAATGAAGCCTAAAAAATGAAATAGTAAAAAGAAATATTCTACTATTATTTCTCTCTTTATTCTTTCCCTTCTCTTCGGTGGATTGTTTTATATTGTTGGAAGTCTCGATAGTTCCAAAGAAGTTACTATCTCACAGTTTGTCGAATCTTATAAAGCTGCTAAATATTCAAAAGTAGAGGTTCGTGATCAGACTATCATTGGTACTCTTGCACAAGCTTCTCCAGAAACTCCGTCAGTCCCAAATTTTGGTATCAATCCACAAGATAGCCTTCCAACTGAAACTGCGACTCTTCCTGCGAAAGATTCTCTCAAGGACATCGGCATTGATATCAATCAACCTCTCACGACTCCTATATCGATTATTGATACTACTTCTCTTCATTTTTGGGCTGACCTAGCTCCTACTATTATTGGTACAGTTCTTTTTGTCGGCCTTTTTATACTCCTCATGGGTCGTATGATGGCTGGATCTGGGGGTGGACCTATGGGTTTCTCGAAAAATAAGGCAAAACGATATGAGCCTGCAAAAGGTAAAATCATGTTCAGTGATGTCGCTGGTTCAGCAGAAGAAAAACAAGACCTCCAAGAATTCGTTGATTTCCTCAAGAATCCAAAAAAATACCAGAAACTTGGTGCAAAAATCCCACGAGGCGTCCTCATGGTGGGGCCTCCCGGAACAGGTAAGACGCTCTTGGCTCGCGCAGTAGCAGGGGAGAGTAATGTGCCATTTTACTCTATCTCTGGTTCTGAATTTGTTGAAATGTTTGTCGGTGTTGGTGCTGCTCGTGTCCGTGATCTTTTTGCTGAGGCAAAAACACACGCACCATCCATTATTTTTATTGATGAAATCGATGCTATTGGTAAAAAACGCTCTACTGGTTTTGGTGGTGGGCATGACGAACGAGAACAGACATTGAATCAAATTCTGACAGAAATGGACGGATTTGATAACGATACAAATGTTATCATCATGGGGGCTACGAATCGTGCGGACGTTCTCGATAAGGCGCTCCTTCGACCTGGTCGATTTGATCGAAAAGTAACGATACATCTCCCTAATCTCGAAGATCGTATTGCTATTCTCGAAGTACATGCGCGTAATAAGCCGATGGCAAGAGATGTGAATTTCCGCAGTGTTGCGAGCTCAACGATTGGTTTCTCTGGAGCTGATCTCGAAAATCTCCTCAATGAGGCTGCTATCCTGGCTGGTCGTGATAATTCACATGAGATTACACAACATATGCTGCAATTGAGTATCGAAAAAATCGTCATGGGAAATACCAAAAAATCTCATGTTATGACTGATTTTGAGCAGAAACTCACTGCATATCATGAAGTAGGGCATGCACTCGTAGGGAAGATGACAAAACACTCTGATCCAGTCCATAAAATATCTATTATTTCTCGTGGTTCAGCAGGCGGTGTGACATGGTTTCTCCCTGAACAGGATCGTACCTATGTTACCAAGGCTAAAATGCTTGATGAGCTTACTGTCTATTTTGGTGGTCGTGCTTCAGAAGAGATATTTTTTGGCCCTCAGTATATCACGACGGGTGCGAGCTCTGATATAGAGAGAGCTACTGATATAGCGCGTAATATGGTGACTCGATATGGTTTTGATTCTGATATAGGGCTTGAGAATATAGCAGGTCGTATGCTCGCAGACAACTATCTCGGCGAGACAGCTGAGGGGAATGAAATATCTGATGAGACCAAACTCTTGGTCGATAAAAAAGTTCGTGAATTGCTTCATGATGCTTATGAAGAAGCGAAAAAGATTATCCTCAAACATCGTGATCTCCATGAAAAGATTTCTCTTGTTTTGATGAAAAAACAAGAGATGCTCAAGGAAGAATTTGATCAATTCTTTGATGGCGTAAAATTTCCTGAAAAGGTCTCACTCTAATACTCGATATGATGCTAAAAAGGCAGTTCAGTCTTGCCTTTTCATTATTTTGTGTATCATCTCACCGTTTTAACTCTCTAAACATTTTTTATGGCAAGCATGGAAGAACTGAAGGTCGGCAAAAAAATCATTGTTGATGGTCAACCGTATGAAGTAACAAAATCAGAACATCTCAAGGTCGCAATGGGGAAGGGTATGGAAAAATGCACCATAGTTAACCTCCTCAATGGTAAATCTATGTCTACAACATTTCACGCTGTAGATAAAGTAGAACCAGCTGACATACAACTCCGAGATGCTGACTATCAATATACTGATGGTTCTGCCTATCATTTTATGGACACAGCGACTTTTGATAGTTATTTTATCAATGCAGATGTGATTGGTGAGAAGAAATATTTCCTCGTAGAAGGTGATAAAACAACCGTCATGTTCTGGGATGGTAATCCTATCAATGTCCAGATTGAACCCTCTGTTACTCTGGAAGTAATAGATACTCCACCAGGAGAAAAAGGAAATAGTGCTTCGAATAACCTCAAGCCCGCTAAACTCAATACTGGTCTCGAAATCAAAGTCCCTCTCTTTATCTGACAGGGCGAAAAAGTTCGTGTTGATAGCCGGACCTATGAATATCTCGGAAGGGCTTAGTCCTATGATAGAGCTACCAGAAATAACCCCACTTACGAAAACGATTCCTCTTATGAATCGTTTTCGTTTTTTCAATGTAAAACTTACCTATCCTCTTTTATTAAAGATGCTGTTGTTGTTTTAAATGGATATTTGGACTCTTTTCGACAAGATTCTCTTATACCTTCGTCTGTATGGGAAATATCTGGTATTCAGGATTTTGTAGATGATATTTGTGCAGAGATATGAATACCGTTGGTGGAAATTGATTCTCGAGAATTATTTTTTGAAGAACATTTTGAAGCCGCCCTAAAATCATGGCATATGTCACCATCGCAATTGTATGAACGTGTTAGACTCATTGCAGTTGCCTTTTCTCGACTTCAGTTCGCCTGTCGAGAATACTGATCGGCATGGTAACTATTTCATGAAAAATGTAAGGGGTTTCAAGAAAAAGGCGATAATACCGAGTATGTTTAAATACAGACTCATAGTAAAAAAACCTGCCCCGAACGCGAGCCAAAAAGCTATATCATAGGTGAAGAGTTTCTCTATGGGATCTATCTCTCCTTTTTTGGCTGGCAAAATTTCTTCTTTTGCAGCTTTTTCAGCTACTTCGATACCGAAAACACGAGCAATTTCTTTGTAGCTCTCACTGATACTGCTGAGGGCTGTATCGGTCTTTTGCATGTATTCTTTTTTGACGACTTTGCTCTGAATGTAGACCTTTTCTACACCGACGACGAATTCTTGTACAGGCCTATAGACACTGACAGATACCCAGATAGAGAGGATGGCGCCTGCGAGGAAGAGAATGAGTTTCATACGTGAGGGTAATTAATTACATGCGGGTATGGGAGGGTTGCTGTTATCGAGTGGTGTATATCATCGTTCGTAGGTGAGACCGGTTCTCCGATCTATATGTATTTCTCGTGTGCCACTTTTTCTCTCGAGGAATATGACGATATGTTGGAATGGCATGTCTACATTGGCTCCATCTTGGAATTGCATGTTTTCATTTTCGAAAAATATATTGAGTTCCGTACCAGGGAGCTTGGTTGCTATATTGTTATGGCATTCATAAAAACTACTTCCGAGTTCCTGAAGAAACCAGCTTTTATCATTGAGAATGGTAAAAGTGTCTTCATCTTTTTCTGCGAGATTAAATGCAGATTGATAAGCAATGGTATTTGGAGAGAGAGATATTTTTATCTTCCTTTTTCGTACTATGTGTCATTCTTCTGTTTTCCCGAGCAGTGCATGTGTTTTCACCTCGTCTATGACGTTAATGACATTGACTGATATTTCTTCCACCTGACTTTTTTCTTTTGCTTGAAAAAGACTGCTCATATTGCCTAATTGACTCAATAAAATAATTATTACAATGGCTATCATGATTTCTACAAGAGTAAAACCTGATATTGTATGTTTTTTTGTTTGCGGCATGTGAAAGAGAGGGGTACACTTATTTTGTCTCTAAAATACTCTTATGTACAGGATATTGATTCTCATCTTTCTCGCAATAGGTTTCACAGCCTTTGCCGTTGATTCTTCTCAAAGTGTGCTTCAAGCAAAGAAGATTCGAGAAACTTCACTGGTCGTCAGCTGGTCAGCTATTCCTGAAGCAAAAAAGTATAAGGTTTTTTATGATGAAGATGCTCTCGTAGATGCAAAAAATCCAACACCCCTCTTGACGACCGACTTTACTGACAAGCAAGAAATAGAAATTACGAAACTCAATCCAGGTATTGATTACTACGTTGTTGTCAAAGGATATGATAAAAATGGGAAAGACTTCAATAAAACTTCTCTACCACTTCATGTAACAACATTTAAGCCTCTGCTGATGGCTGTTTCTGGAGATCCGTTTGCCCTCGATGACCATACGATTTCTATTGCATTTACTCGCCCTATTGATCTGACAAAGACGGAAATAAAAATCCTCAATACACAGACAAAGAAAGAACGCACTCTCGATAAGCTCGAAATATCCAAAGATGATTTGAGAGTGGTCCATATTCTCCTCAAAGGGAAAATGGAGCCAGGCGTGCTCCATGATATAGTTATAAAAAAAGCATTTGCTCAGGGCGGGATTGAATTACCTGCTGAAAACAAACTCCCATTCACAGTGGCTTATAGTACCGCAACGACACCCTTAACTCCAAAACAACCTGAAGAACCAGTAGTAACTGTGTCTAAAAATGAAGAAGAACCACCTCAAGACACTACACCAATTCTAACTGATGATAAACAAGATGTATCTGTAAATGAATCACAAGATAAGCTCGATTTACCTGTCTTGCCACCTGTCGTCGATAAAACAGAGAAAACTTTTGATAAACCAGTCCAGATTGATCGCTTGCCACAAACAGGCTCCGAAGTATTTCTCTTTTTTATAGTATCTTTTGCAGCAATTTTTACTATCAAAAAGCTCTCTACGAAGAGAGAGCTTTAAGAGTTTAAAAACCTTTGTAATTAGACTTTTACAGGGATAGAAGGCCCCATCGCGCTACAAACATATACTCCTTCAATAAAAGTTACTGTCCCCTTGAGACCAGCTGGACGAGCTTCTTTGAGATGAGTGATGAATGCTTCGAGATTTTCAGTGAGTTTTTTTGAACCAAATGAGAGTTTTCCAAAAACTCCATGGATATCACCTTGTTTATCATTTTTTACCTCGAACTTACCACCTTTGAGTTCTTTGAGGATGCTCTGGAGGTCTTCACCGACTGTTCCTGATTTAGGATTTGGCATGAGACCTTTTGGACCGAGAACTTTCGCAATTTTACCCATCTTACGCATCATAACTGGTGTAGCGAT
>CAZJBQ010000001.1:8089-29177 GCA_964544625.1 uncultured Candidatus Peribacteria bacterium
GTCGAAATTGAGAGGAATAGAACCACTTTCAATCCCTGTGATGAGGTCGTCACCACCAGCGACGAGTGCTCCACCTGAGATGAGCGATTTTTCATCACCAGCGTCAGTAAATGCAGCGATTTTTATGGCCTTACCAGTACCATGGGGAAGAGTCATACCCATACGGATCATCTGATCTGCTTTTGTTGGGTCGATACCGAGTCGAAAATGAATCTCGACTGTAGGGTCGAATTTCACGTAATTAGTCTTCTCGAGAAGAGCAACAGCTTCTTCTATTGAGTAAGTCTTGTTAGCTTCAATAAACTTGAGAGCTGCGTTGTATTTTTTGCCTCGTGGCATAAAAAGGAAAATAAAGAAATATTGGTGCGAGCGTCTCTTTTTGAGACTCCCAACGGCGACATCATACAAAAATATTGCGAAATGCAAGAAATTTATATCATAACACCCATATGATTACCATCAAACTCAGAGATCCGTCTGGAAATTGGCATACTTTTACTGGAGATTCCAAAATGTCTATTACTGAGCAATGTGAAAAACAGGGGATAGACTCTCCATTTGCTTGCCGTGCTGGGGCCTGTACGACTTGTGCTTGCCGTGTGAAATCAGGAGCAGAATATCTGGTACAGAATCGATTCTGAGAAAAACTCATTGATACTGATGAGGATCAATTTTTGTCTTGTATAGGATGACTCCACGAATGACGTGCTCTTGATACAGAGACGCATGAGGTGGTATTGGATTATACTGAGTAGTCTATTCGAAGAAAAATGGGGCAATAGTTTTGAGAATCCAGGGTATCATGGAAAGTGCAAAGAGTCCAGCGAGTATTTCAAATATTTTCTTTTTTGACTTGCTTTGGAGCTCTTCATTGAAACCAGAAATAGACATACCTATACCGAGCACAACAATCATAAAAACGCCAATGACGAGAGATATGAAAAAGAGGTATTTGTAGATACTCGCTATGAAAGTAACAAACCCCGTTCCTGCTGAAACAGTACATTTACATCGGCGAAGCTGTCCTGATCCTGTACAAAATCATGCCCCCTCGCCAGCTATACCGCATGGTTCGCTGGTGTAGGTTGTTATGTTGAGATCCATGCCGAGCGATGTCTCTCCATCAAATTCTCACTCAGTTCGAGCAAAAGTGAGCTGATATGCTCCAAATAAAAATAAGAGAGAAATAATAAATGTAAGTATTTTTTTCATAATATTAGAGGAGATTAAGTCCAACTATTTCCACGAGGAATGTATAGGAGAGGAGGAGGAGTATAGTTGCGAGAAATGTGTAGAGGAGGATACGTTTTCCTTGGTCTGCTTGCTCTTCATCACCCGCAGAAGTGATAAAATAGTACGCACCAACAATAATATAGATAATTGCAATCGGTCCAGCCAAGAAGAGGAAAAAATTGGCTGCTGATACTACCACAGATATTATACCAGAAGCATCCATACCTTCTCCAAAGAAGACTGCTCTGTATATGGTATCGAGAAATCCGACGACTATCAGTGCGATCATACCGTATATGAGACGCATTTTCGCGGTTTTAGTATATGCTTCATCATGCCCACGAAATATCAATGTAAGACCTCACCAAGTAAACATCACCACTGCGGTGACGAGCATAAGTATTTCAAAAAATTTGATGATAGCGACTGTGCTCCCATTTCACCAAAAATTTTGTGGACAGAAGAAATAATTACAGCTATCGAGTTCACTTTCATTGAGTGTTCCCCCTGGATCACCAGAAGAGATTGATTGAACCTTTCGGAAGTCGCTATCCAGGTAGTTGCTTCCAGTGAGGATGGTATATATAACTTTGGGGACATTGATGAGAAATAAGCCCATGATGATGAGTACAAGTCGCATTTTCCCATCACCTTGCTTCTCTTCATCACCCATACTCGTCACCCAGAGATATCCGACATAGAGTATTGCGAGGAGAGCTACTCAGTTGAGTGCTATACGTGCTGCATCAAGGAGAGAGAGTGCGATATTTCTCACTGAGGTAAAAAAATCACCACCCATACCATTGTCAAATATAGAAACGATGTTTCCTGAGCTATTACAAATCCCTGTTACACATCATCAGTCTGCCAAGATATTATCAAAGCATGATAGAGATATTACTCCGATAAGTATGTGAGGTATATAGGTATGAAATATGTTGAGTATTTTTTGCATACTATATATCTTGATTGGTAAAGAATCATGCATAATCATCATGATGTATGATTCATTTTTGCTCTAACTCCTGAGCGTAGGTATACATCGGTATCATACCTTCTGATCGTCCCATCTGAATTGCATTATTGAGCTGTGCGAGATCTCATGAACGGATGAGGTTTTTGATTCCGCTATTGACGATCATGAGCTCAAAGAGAGCTATTCGTTCATTTTTTCCATCACGTCGATGAACCAATCTCTGTGAAAGGACTCACAGGATACTGTCAGCGAGTCTCGTAAATATCTGTCTCTGTTGATCCGGATTAAAAAACTGAACTATACGACTGATAGTCTGGACACTTCACGATGTATGAAGTGTTGAGAATACGAGATGTCCTGTCTCTGCGAGATTGAGAGCTGCTTCGACGGTTTCAGTATCACGCATTTCTCCGACCATGACTATATCAGGGTCTTCACGCATAGCGGCACGTATAGCCCCTACAAACGAATCAGTGTCTCTCCCTATCTCTCGTTGTGAAAAAATTGATTTTTTATCTTCGAAGAGGAACTCGATAGGATCTTCGATAGTGATGATGTTTTCTCCTCGTGTTCGATTGATTTCTTCGAGCATCGCTACGAGTGTTGTCGATTTACCTGAACCTGTCGGTCCTGTGACGAGCACCAGACCTTGTTTTGCTGAGAGAAAAGCGTCAATAGCACGTGGGAGCCCGAGCTCTTCAATTGTTTTTGCATGTTGTTCGATGCGTCGAAGTGTGAATGAGAGTCTCTGGAGCGTCCAAAAACCATTGACACGAAATGATACTTTATCTTTTTTTGAGACATATCCAAAGTCGACATCGTGAATTTCATCGAGTTTTTTTATGATATCAGGATGCTCTCCGAGCATAGCCTCTTTTATTTGATTGAGATGGTCTTCTGTGAGGAATGGTTCTTTTTCCATTTTTACCAAGACTCACTGAATGCGAAATGTGATTGAATTTCCCACAGAGAGGTGAATATCTGATGCTCGACTAGCCATAGAATAATCAAGAATGCTCTCGAGATTGATGATTTTTTTCTCTTCATCTGAGAAAAACTTCCAGTTTTCGAGATTGACTGATTCACTCACTTTTTGAGCGGCAGAAATCTCCTGTTTATTTTTTTGTTCACGAATAAAGTCGATAATCTGTGGAAAGTGTTCTTTTGCATATGATTTTGCTTCTTCGAGTGTTGGTATGACTTTTGTGAGAGCTTGTATCCCTGTGATTTCCAGGATATCACCCATTTTACCAGGTACTACGAGGACTCCACCCCCAGATGCTTGGATATATTTGGTTATTTCGATCACTCCCGTGATAAAGGCAGTTTTGATACCTTCGGTTTTTGTCAGGTCAAAGATTGCTATTTGTGATGATTCTTTTGCATATTTGAGCATGCTTCCAAAGATTGGAGGAGCTGTCTTTTCATCGAGAGTTCCAACACAAGAGACAACGAGGATGCCATCGTCTTGAGCTATACTTGTTTGAGTTTGTTCCATATGCCACCATCATACCCTATCTTTTTGCCTCGCACAATATAATCCGGAGGCCCGAGAGCATTGGATATATTGACTTTTATTTTATTTAATTCTTATAATCTTTATTCCGTTTTTTGTCTCATCGTTACCTGATTGTCTCAGGAGGGGGTGTCATCCGACTGGTTGGCTTGGTGATGCAGTTTTCAAATCATCGAGATTGATTTCTACTTGTTGTACCTGTGTTCCTGCATTTGCCCCTAAGAGTCCTCGGACTACTCGATAATTTATTTCTTCGATCATTTGTATGAAGAGGCTATAAGCTTTTTCTTGATAGACCAGAAGAGGCTGTTTCTGATTATATCATTCAAAGGCGACATCTTCACGGAGATTTGCCATTTTTTCGATATGTTCCATCCAGAGCTGATCGATGGCAGCGAGATAGACTTCTCGTTGAAAATGGTCAAAGTTTCTACTTTCGAATAATTTTTGTACTTCACCCAATTTTTCCTTCCAGACAGCGAGTACTTCTTGTTGGAGCTCTTCAAAATCCACTCCACTGAGCGTAACCGTTTTTCATACTATATCAGTCATACTCGCATTCAATTTTTCTGTATCGATTTTTTGCTCTTCATCTTGGTGACGACTTACTATCCTTTCTGCCTCATCATTCAGTATTTTTTCAATCTGGAGATCTATGTCAGATTTTGATGTGTCATTTTTTGCGAAATCTTCGAGCATTTTCTGACGTCGTCCGTAGATGATGAGTCGATGCTGATTCATGACGTCATCGTATTCGAGGACATGTTTTCGCATATCAAAATGACGCCCTTCGACTTGTTTTTGGATGGCAGTGATTCTTTTGGTGAGTGTCTTGCTTTGAATGAGCGGTTCGTCTTCTGGGAGACTCGCAAAAAATGGAGAATTGAACATCGAGAAGAGTTTATCGCCCCCGAATATACGCATGATATCATCATTTGGAGAGACGAGAAATTGGCTCAATCCTGGATCTCATTGACGACCTGCACGACCACGGAGTTGGTTATCGATACGACGCGTTTCGTGTTTTTCTGTGCCGAGGATGGCGAGGCCACCGAGTTCTGCGACACCTTCACCGAGTTTGATATCTGTACCACGACCAGCCATATTGGTCGCTATGGTGATGGCATTTTTTTGACCAGCTTTCCCGACGATTTCAGCTTCTCGTGCATCTTGTTTAGCATTGAGGACTTCATGCTTGATTCCTTTTTTTGTGAGCATATCAGAGAGGAGTTCTGATTTTGCGACAGAGACAGTACCGACCAGGATTGGCTGTCCAGTTGCGTGGATTTTTTCGATAGTTTTCACGATATAATCAAATTTTCCTTTTTCATTTTTGAAGAGGAGATCGGCTCGGTCGTCACGTATGAGTGGTTTATTGGTTGGTATTTGTACGACATCGAGACCGTAGATTTTTTGGAATTCTTCTTCTTCTGTCTTGGCAGTACCGGTCATGCCAGAGAGTTTCTCGTAGAGACGAAAAAAATTCTGATAGGTGATATTGGCGAGAGTTTTACTTTCACGCTGGATAGTGACATTTTCTTTTGCTTCGAGGGCCTGATGGAGTCCATGACTGAATCGTCGTCACTCCATGACACGACCGGTATGTTCATCGATAATCATGATATCATCACCACGTACGAGGTAATCGATGTCTCTTATGTAGCATGCTTTTGCGCGGAGAGCATTTTCGACATGATGCATATCGTTATAGTGCTCAGAGACAAATATGTTGTCTATTCAGAGTATTTTCTCGAGTTTTACGATACCTTCTTCGGTGAGAGCCACAGTTTTTGTTTTCTCATCAATAGTGTAGTCTTCTGGGTGTGATAATTTCGAGGCAATAGTAGCGAAACGGAGGTATTTGGAAGTTGGTTCGTTATCAGGAGAAGAGATAATGAGAGGTGTACGTGCTTCGTCTATCAGAATTGAGTCAACTTCATCGACGATAGCAAATGTGCGACGAGACATCACTTGATCTGCGAGAGAACTCGCCATATTATCACGGAGATAGTCAAACCCGAGTTCAGTATTGGTGACATAGACTATATCACAGTTGTAGTTTTGCTTTTTTTCGCTCCGTGATTGATTGTTGAGTACGACTCCTGTTGTCATCCCGAGAGCACCATAGATGATACCCATTTCTCCAGCGTCGCGACGAGAGAGATACTCATTGACTGTGACGACGTGCACCGGATCGCCCGAGAGAGCATTCAGATATGCTGCGAGAGTAGCTACGAGTGTTTTACCTTCACCAGTACGCATTTCTGGTATATTGCCTCCATTGAGTGTGAGAGCACCGACGAGTTGCACATCAAAAGGGATCATGTTCCATACTTTTGTTGATCCATCGGGGAGAGTGAATTCTTGTCCATAGATGAGCTCTGAGGCTCTTCGGTGGAGTGCGAGAGCTTCAAATCGGATATTTTGTACCATTGCCTCACGAGACTCTATATAGTGTTTTTTGTTTTTTTCGTGGGCTTCTGTTTTTTCGACGAGACCGAGGTTAGTATCATTATCTATGCGATCCTTTTCTGTGATATATGTGAGACGGATTGGATCGAATCGTTTTTTGAATTCTTCTGTTTTTGCTTTCACTGTATCGAGAGAAGTAATTGTGCTTTTATATTCTTCCTCAATTTTTTTGATTTTTGTGAGGTCTTTTTGGTATCAGTGCAAGACGGCGATTGTTGGGTCGCCAAAGAGGCGAGAAAAGAGAGACATAAGTGAATAAAAAATTTCTTGCATCATATAAAAAACCCCATGAAAAGCAATTTATTGCCAGTTTTTTATGTATTTTTCTACATCAAATTTTTTTTTCATTCCCCCAAAGGTCATAGAGCGTACCAGCCCATAGTGAGTTTTTTTGGGCGGAAAGGGCCTATCGTGTTTTCCAAAACACCAGGCGACGCCTGTGTAGCCGTTTGGACTACAGCCATCGAGGGCGTATGTATCATTGAGATAGACTCATAACGCATAGGCATCTCGCCAATCACGAAACCATTTTGTGAGTTGTTTTCACCAGTACATGCGGACGTAGCCATGTATTTTTCCTGTTTGTCTGAGTTGATTTTGGGCTGCATTCCAGAGTGGATCGTGTGTTTTTGCTTCCTCTAACTCTTCTCTCGTATAGTCGTCTTCTTGTAGCAGTGAAGTTTGTTTTTGTCTGTCTTCGTCGAGAGTTTTTATGGCCCATTCGGGGAGGCATTTCCAGTTATCAGCATCCTGATTGTAGTACCACATATTGATAGCGAGCTCACGTCGAACGAGAGTTTCTTCGAGGTAGGCATCTACTCCAGTTTTGAGTGGGAGGTTTAAAGTTTTGAGTTGGAGGCATTCATAATATACCTGAAGAGGGGATATGCATCCGAAATGGAGGTAGGGAGATAAGAGGGAAGTGCCTGATATGTTCGGATTATTTCTCGATGTATCATACTGCGTTAGCATAGTATCTTTGAATTGTTTCCAGTGTTTCTGGGCTTCATTTTGCCCGCCAACAAGTAAGGGAGTGTCTTTACTTAGTTTGGATTGATAGTTTCTGTACCACTGACTGCTGGATACTTTTTTTGTATCACTTTGGAGGAAAATAGTTTCTGTTTTTTTCCATGTTTTTTCTTTTTCTGGTGCTAACTCCGAGAGTCATGACCAGTATTTTTTTCTGAGTGTGTAGGCTGCGTATTCTTCGTGATCTGAGGCAATCCATGGTGGCAGTACACTCGCGTCATCTATGAGTATCACAGGAATCTCTACAGTCACTGCTATATCTCTCAAAATCGTATCAAAAAAACGTGTATAACTCGCTGATGTGACGAGCATACCGATAGTGTTTTCTTTGATGATTTTTTTGAGTATGTTTTTTGTTGCTCCATAGATGACGTTGAGACCGACATCATGTTTTTGATATTCTTGCTCGAGGTCATGTATGGACTCGACGAGGAATACGAGCTGACGGATATTCTCATGAGCATACTCGCTATCAATTGTCATGACAGGACAGAGCGCGACGTGTTTTTCTTCGGCATATGTCTGAGCATACTCGAGGCCACAATTCCAGCGTGTTCTCAGTGCTCACTCTGTCCAATAGAGGATATTGCCACTTTTGTAGCCATGATCGTTGAGACGTTTTATCCTCCGAGAATCAAACATGGCTAAAGTATATGGAGAAGTTCTCCGAGTCCACTGTCGGGTGTTTTTTTATATGCTATTTCTCCTGATTTTAGTTTTTTATGCATATCTCTCTGGTATTGGCATTCGAGCTCGATACATGCTCGTGCTTGTGCTCCATAGGTTGACTCACCAGAGAGCATCAGGTGGTCTGCTCCAGTACGCATAGATATCTGCATATCGCCGATTTCTGCTGGAGTGACTCGTCCATCAGCTGTGAGCATGCTCTCCAGAAAGCCTGTTGCACAGATTGACTCTACATTATGTTTTTGACAGGAATGAAAGAAATGCACCTGGATATCGTGCATATTTGATACTGCTCGTGGATCCATCTCGACGCGGAGGTCTCATCGTCCAAACATCGCGAGCGTGAGATCATCCAAATCAAGTATTTGGTCAATATTGTAGACAGCATGAGGTGTTTCAAATTTCCCACCGAGTTTCCCAGTGTAGCCATATTCATCTCGTATGATTTTCACAAAATGCTCTATATCACTCGGAGTGCTAAAATAGGAGACCATGATATTGTCGACATAATCGAACCCGAGAATATCTCTCGCAAATTCGATACTTTTTCTATCATGAGCTGTGATACATTCGATTCCGAGAGGTTTATTTCGTACACAGATTCACTTGCGTCCTCCGAGGATAAATATCTCGTCTCCGTTTAGGATTTCACTACACTCGATGATGGCTGTTTTCTCTCATTTCTCTCGGACGATTGCCGTCATCTTGCCATCGTCAAATATCACTACATCGCCGATTTCCATGACTTCGACTATTTCTGGAAAACAGACCTTGAGTTTTCATGGTTCGCAAAAACGATTCTCAGATTCGCCACTTTCATACGTTACTTCAAGTTTGTCTCCAATTTTCACAGGTATACCACCAGTACCAGGCGTTGTTTCGTGTATACGAGGTTTTGGCCCTTGTAGATCTATCAAAATAGGGACGAATGGATGAAGTGTTCTCAGATATTCTGCGAGAGATTTCAAATCTGGTTCTTTCCCAAGATGAGAACAATTCACACGATAGATGCCTATATTATCGAGAATAGTTGGATCTTCTTTGACTACTTTTGCCAGAGCGGGTCAGTGCGTAGCAACTATATACTCTCTTGGGTGTTTCTGTTTTTCTTCTCGGAGTATGAGTTTATTGATCGCGATTGATTCGATGGCTCCTCAATACAATAATGTCTGTTCATTCTCATGCATGTGGCGATTGTACCGAGAAAAACTCTATTTCAAGCATTTCTGATGCAGAATGATTTGTTTGATATTGTATCGTCATTCCTGCGCAGGCAGGAATCCAGGCCAGTGAGTTTCCTTTCTTTTACTTTTTGTGCAAAAAGTAACAAAAGCATTCAAGAGGCAAAAACTCGCTATAAACTCGATTCAAGAATAAACTGTTTTCATCCCGCTCAGACAGTTTGCCTCTTAAAAATCTATTTCCAAGTTCTTCTATTTTGTACTTTGTACTTTGTATTTTGTCTTTTTGATGTCTGTCCAATTCCACCATTTGAGGAGTTCTGGGTCGCGTTTCTCGGGAGGAGTATCGGCGAAATAGACCGCACAGCGAAAGGTATAGAGCATACACGGATCTTGTATGCTACCGCGAAAGCGATTATGTAAATCATACAATTCCTCAGGATCTCGACCGCGTAAATCCTCCACTTCAGTAATGCCCATTTCTATCAAATCTTTCGCAATGGTTTTTCAGACCTGCCTGCCGGCAGGCAGGTTCAAGAGATTTGGAGGAGAGGGGATCTCATTTTATTTTGAAGAAAATTTCCCGAAAATTATATAATTTAATATTCTTTTAATCAGAATAGAAAATGAAAACAACCCTGCTATGCTAGTAACACTAATTAAAACTAACATTAAAAATTCCTTAACTCATAAATAATATTTTTCTCATAAAATGTCTGTAATTTCTAATCATGTAACTCTATCAAATTCATAAAAGCTCACCCAATCCGTTTCTTTATTTTGAATTTTTTGAATATCTCTTTGAGCCTTTTTGCTTAGTTCATATCTTCGAGTTATCGATGCTTTTGCTTCTACATACAAGGTATTACTTATTGTAATAATATTAGTGCTGTCGGGGTTATATATAGAATTTTCAATATAATTGTTCACTGAATTTATGCCGTCAGGATTGCATCCTAAGCTATTCCAGCTACAAATACGTATTCCATTAATTTTTTTCTGGGCCAATTCGGACATAACTAGTAATTCAGCTACTACTTTCTCTTCAGTTATTTTGAATTCAGGTTTTACAATTTCAGGTAGTCTTTTTATTTCAATGGTATTTTCAGGGAACTTTTCCTTCATCCTATTTATAACTCACATAACTCAATTATTCTCTATTTCTAACTTTGCTGCTTCAATTTTTCGAGGACTGTATTGTCCCATGTATATGTATGAAGATATAAAAATTCATAAGAATATTGCTATATTTAGTATAAACCAACAAACTTTTATAAATCTCCAATACCATTTTGAATTGAGTTCTTTGAGAGTTTTCATAAATGAAAAATAAGAAATAACTTCCTAAATCTTCTGCAATCCGATTCGTCCTTTTTCGTTATCGACTTGGATGACTTTTACATGGACTTTGTCTCCTGTGTTGACGACGTCTTCGACGCGAGCTATACGCTTATCAGAGAGCTTGCTGATATGGATCATACCAGACTTGCCTCCACCGATTTCGACGATAGCTCCTACGCCTTCGAGGATTTTCACGACTTCACCATCGAATTCTTGACCGACTTCTATTTCACGGACGATGTTTTCGATTGCTTTTTTAGCGCCTTCACCAGCTTCTTTGCTTGGGCCAGTGATGACGACTGTTCCATCATCTTCGATAGAGATTTCTACACCGAAGTATTTCTGCATGTCTTGAATAGTTTCACCACCTTTACCGATGACCATACCGATTTTCTCAGGATTGATCTTCATAGAGATGAGTGCTGGAGCACGAGGAGAGACTTCTGGACGAGGTTTGTCGAGTGCTTTGAGCATTCCCTGGAGGATAAATTCACGAGAGCCTTTTGCTTGTTCGAATACTTCTCGGACGATAGCGAGCGTGAGACCGTCAATCTTTGTATCCATCTGGAGGGCTGTGATACCTTTTCGAGTACCAGCGACCTTGAAATCCATATCACCGAGGAAATCCTCTTGTGCTTGGATATCTGAGAGGATGACGTATTTACCAGTTTCATCATCGAAGACCATACCCATAGCAACACCTGAGACAGGTGCAGAGATAGGGACACCAGCATCCATGAGGGCGAGTGTTGATCCACAGACTGAGCCCATAGAGCTCGAACCATTACAGGTGTGGACTTCAGAGACGACACGGACTGTGTAACCAAATTCCTCTACCTTTGGAAGGACAGGGATGAGTGCTTTTTCAGCGAGATTGCCATGACCGACTTCACGACGACCTACCCCACGCATCGCACGGACTTCACCGACTGAGTAAGGAGGGAAGTTGTAGTGGTGCATGTAGCGACGCTCGTATTCTGGGTACATACCTTCGACGAGTTCGTTATCGAGTGGTCCACCGAGAGTCGCGATAGAGAGGACTGATGTGACACCACGACGGAAGTGACCTGAACCGTGTGTGAGAGGGAGGAGACCAACTTCACAATTGATAGGACGTACTTCATCACCTTTTCGACCATCGAGACGACGACCTTTTTCGAGGACGTTTTTTCGCATGATTTTTTTCACATATTTGTAGACGAGTTCTCCGATTTCATTTCCGTTCAATTCCTCCGTATCCTCTGTGTAGCCGAGTGTGTTTTTTGTCTCTTCGATGAGATGCTCGAGAGCGTGGTGAAAGTCGATTTTACCGATATTGTAGAGTGCTTCGATTTTCTCTGGAGAGAGTGTAGCAAATACTTTTTCTTCGAGGCCAACAATACCAGCCTTGATATCGAGATCCATTTTTGTGATTGGGTATTTCGCATTCACTGTTGCAACGAAATCTTTCTGTGCTGCAGAGAGATCAGCGAGGACTTTCTGAGCGTATTCAAAGCCACGCATCACCATCTCTTCTGATGCTTCTTTACCACCCATTTCGACCATCGTGATAATCGACGATGTACCAGCGACAACGAGCTCGTAGAGGGCATTATTTACTTCTTCAAAGGTAGGATCAAAGATCATACCACCATCTTCCATAACCGCGAGACGGACACCAGAGACAGCGTCTTCAAATTGGTGAATACCAGCAAGTTGCAAAGCAATACTTGCACCAGTAATACCCCAGACACCGAAATCTTGTTTTCCAGTTGCAGAGTAGATTGTTGGGATAATCTGTACTTCGTTTGTTGTGCCTTTTGGGAACATCGGACGAATAGGTCGGTCGATGAGACGAGAGTTGAGGATAGCACTTGTCGCAGGACGAGCTTCACGCTTGTTAAAACGTCCACCGCCGATATGGCCAGTAGAGTAAAAACGCTCTTGATAGTCGACAGAAAGAGGGAAGAAGTCTGCACCTGGTTTGCCTTTTTTGCTGACGCCTGCTGTCGTGAGGAGGACGTGTCCAAGCTCGTCTTTGATCGTGACTGCTCCATCGATGAGGAGGGCAAATGAACCTGTCTCAAATGTATATGTCTTACCAGCGATAGTATAAGACTTTGAAATCGGAGTAATCTCTCCGACGTTATTGTCGCGAATACCTGAAATCATAAGAAAAAATGAAGAAAATAAGCGCTTCAAGGGAAGAGCCTAGACTTACGCCATAACTGAAGTTTTTCAGCCATCGAGCAAATCCAGAGAGTCCTCTCAGTGAAACGGGGAAATTATATCTGTAAAACCAAAAAATACAAAAATGTGAAGCAAATTTGTTATATGGATGAAATTCGTGTATATTTAACTTATGGTAGAATCCGTTAATTTATTTGACTCACAAGAGAGATTTCGGCTTTTAGCTGAGGAAAGTATTTCACCAGAAGCGTATAATTTTATGGTAAAGATGAGTCTCTGTATTGCAGAAATACTCAAAATATCAAAAGAAGAAGCGCTTATGAGATATACTCCGATTTTTAGAGTGTTGGTTGGTAAAAAATTAAAGACTGATCGAGACATATCTGAACATTCATTGTTGGCAGCTCAGATTATGAGTGAAGGTTTTTATGGTTCTCCTGCTTGGAATCCACTAATTTGAGCAAATGACTCAGCTCAAAATTTGACGGAAGCAAATATCCAAGAAAATGATCATTCTGTCAGAATAGGCAGAACAGAGATAGTATATTATCCTCGCAATAATGCTATCGCAAGACATCTAGCTGGAACTCGAGGTAATCCATTATCTTGAGAAAATGCTGTTTACAGAATGCAGGAAATGAAATTGTTGCTCAAAAGATGTAGAACAAAATTTCCATGTGCAGTAAGATTTGTCTCTAAAACATGGCTCAACAGTGTTCCAAAACTTGTACCATGGTATAGCATATATGATTCCTATAAAAGCGATTTTGGAATCAATCCTTTCAAAGATGATGGTGACGATTGGCAGTCCATGTCGAGCTGGTGACAAGTAATTAAATCTGACGGGAGTTTACGGGATTGGATTGTACAAAAAATGCTAAATGATATCGCAGAAGTAAAAAACGAATCACAGTTAAGTCGCTTTTTCCCAACCCCTTCAGCACAAGGAGAATTGCCTATAGAGTATGTTTATTCGTATTTTTGAGTGTAACCTATTTTTGGAGCCGATGACTGGATTTGAACCAGCGGCCTGATGTTTACGATACATCTGCTCTACCAGCTGAGCTACATCGGCAGATTTTTGCGAAGCAAAAATAGTTTACTAAGTTTACTTGGTTAATTAAGTTTACCCAGTTAAGGGATTATATTTTAGTTTATATCAATGCAAGGAGTTTTTGCTCTACTTCCATGAATATATCCTCAAGTTGTTCTTTTTCTTCTTTGGTAAATTTTGAGAGGACCCAATCGGCTGCCTCCATGGTTGGATGACGGCCTATACCGACTTTGATACGTTTTATGTCTGAGGTTCCTAGTGTTTCAATAATGGAGCTGATACCATTGTGTCCACCAGCACTTCCTGTTTCACGAAATCTGATTTTCCCGAAATCCATATCTATATCATCCGTGATGAGGATGATATCCTTTGGTTCGATTTTGAAGAAGCTTGCACAGGCTTGCACACTTTTACCAGAGAGGTTCATATAGGTCTCAGGTTTTAGGAGGATACATTTGGTGTTATTAAGCGCACAAGAAGTGTAGAGTCCTTGGTAGCCATTTTTCCATTCAGGACACTCCATTTGAGAAGCAAAATCATCCATAAAAAGAAACCCGACATTGTGCCGAGTTTCTCTGTATTCTTTTCCTGGATTTCCGAGGCCGACGATGAGCTTCATTTATTTGAATTAGAGATTTTGTGCCCAGTTTCCAGCACCGTTTGGACTATTGCCCCCGCTGGTATTCTTTTTCCCACCAAATGTTGGTATGCCTTCTCGTGTTGTCGTATCTGAACCAAATACGCCACTACTTCCGCTCGCTACTTCAAAACATGATTGATCTGTTTTACCGAAAACACGGTCAGAGACGCATTTCATAGTCTGAAATATATTACTCGGTTGGAATTTCTGTCCGATACTCTCAAAACCGAGAGCAGAAGAGAGTGCAGGTGTCACGAGAATTATGACTATCATCACGAGGAGACCAATAACAGAGTAACGAATCATGTTGATGGCTGGATGGACTTTGTGCTCATCACCTCCAGAGATGACTAACAAAAATCCTCACCAAAGTACAAAGACGATTGTGAGGATAATAGCAATGAGGAGGAGTATAG
This sequence comes from uncultured Candidatus Peribacteria bacterium, assembly GCA_964544625.1. GTDB lineage: Bacteria > Patescibacteriota > Gracilibacteria > BD1-5 > JAGOOR01 > JAGOOR01. The sequence continues at coordinate 22,804 of CAZJBQ010000001.1, forward strand.
CGATACCGACAGTCATGAGTTCTTCTAGGGTATATACCTGAGAAGCAGAATTAGCAAAGCTCGATGTCTGAGCGTAGACTATTGAGGTGAACATGGTTCGACGAGGTTTAAGAAGAGTTTTTTCTCGGCTTTGATACCGATAATGCGGACGAGAGATTGTAGAGCACGTATAGTTTTGCCACCACGACCGATAACACGCTTCATATCATCTGCATTGACAGTGAGTTGATAGCGCGTTGCGTCTGTATCTTCTTTTATTTCGAGAGATACGTCATCGGGGTGGAGGACTATGTTACTGATACAAAAACGTATGAATTTTTCTGCCATAAAAGGTAACTGAGAAATAAATACTATCTAGTACTCTAATCACAGGGAATCCTTATGCAGCGAGAGCGAGGTTGTTTGTTTTGATAAATTTCGCAACTGATTCAGAGAGTTGAGCACCCTGAGAAATACGAAAATTTACTTTGTCCATTTTGACATCAAATTTCTTTGATCGAGGATTGTACCAACCGAGCACTTCGATTTCACCACAAACTACTGGTTTTGTCTTTTCTGTGAGGACGATACGACGCTGAGGATCACCTTTACGACCTGCTGGTGAGAAACGAATCATTAACATATGCGATAGCGATAAGAGAGATAATTAACCCAGTTATTCTAGTGAAACCTTTATAAATGCAAGCTTTTTTCGTACTTTTATTGAGTTTTTCTTTTCAGGGTATAAAAAAACTGGATTTATGGTTAATTTTTGCTATTATCCTCCGCATGTTTGACTCTCTCAAAAAAAATGCAGCCATCTATGTTTCGCTCGAAGAAACTGATCAAGTCATGACATGGTGTGACGACTGTGGAAATTACGCTATTCAAAAAGCCCTTTTCCAGGCCCTCACGCTCGAATGAATCGAACCAAAAAATGTCATTGCTGCCTATGATGTCGGTTGTTCTGGGAATGAATCTGATAAGGTAGGATTGACGACGATTCATGGACTTCATGGACGTGTCTTGCCACTGGCGACAGGCATTAAAATCGCTCATCCAGAAATGACGGTCATCGCTCATGCAGGGGATGGCGCAACTCTCAGTGAGGGTATTAATCACTTGATTCACACTGTCCGTCACGATAGAAATATCCTCTTTATCCATCATGTGAATGCGACATTTGGTCTCACTACAGGTCAGGCGAGTTCTGTGACACTTCCTGGCACAAAGATGAACGCGACTCCAAAAGGTGTCGACACTCCGCCAGTTGAATCACTCAGAGTATTGTCTGGCTGCGATCCAACCTTTATAGCTCGTACACTCTCGTATGATATGGATCATATGACTGAAGTGTTCCAAGCAGGTCTTCGACATCCTGGATTTGCCTATATCGAAGTGCTCCAGCTCTGTCCGACGTATAATCGTGTTCAAAATCGTGAATGGTATGAGCGAAATATTGTCCGAGTAGGGAATGGATATATGCCAAATCGAGAGAGTTTTCTCAATTGTCTCAAACTCGCGAAAATGCCCGTCGGTATTCTCCTCAATGAGCCTCGTGAAAATCATGTTCAGACACGAAAAAACCTCGTTTCAGACGTGGCAAAACAGGATATAACCAATTTGATTGGATAGTGCAAAATTCAAAGTGCAAAATGACGCATTTTGTTTTACTTTTCCTGAAACAAATTAAACTAATAAAACAAATTTAAATGAATTAAACTTTTTCAATATGGCAGAACGAATCACCTGGGATCAATACTTTATGGGTTTAGCGCTTCTCTCAGCGCAGAGAAGTAAAGATGCTCGTACAAAAATCGGTGCCTGTATCGTCGATGCTCATAATCGCATTGTCGGTATCGGATATAATGGTTTTCCACGAGGTTGTCCTGATGATGAATTTCCACATGCAAGGGGTCGTGATGAACAAGGAAATCTCCTCCGTCTCTATGATTCGAAACATGCTTACGTCGTTCATGCTGAGGCAAATGCTATTCTCAACTCTATGGGGCGCGATATGCAATGAGCGACGCTCTATTGTGCTATGCCAACCTGTAATGAGTGCGCCAAGCTTATAGTTCAAGTAGGAATTAAACGTGTCGTCTATCTCGCCAGTCCGACCTACGAAACTCGTGATGAATTTCTCGCTGCGAAGCGTATGTATGCTTCTGCTGGAGTCGTCTGCGAACTCTATAATGGTCCGACAAATACACTTGAGCTCAACTTCGATGATGCTCATGGGAAGAGTGAAAAGAAAGAGGATTGTAATTGTTGTTAAAAATAAAATCAGATTTGACATGTTCGTTTTTTAAATAAAATGTTTTAAAACGTTAAAACACTTTATGAAGATTGCTCAAAAGAAAACATCAGAATTTAAAAACCTATCAAGAGCCTTTATTGGTCTCAAGAATGAAAAGGAAGTCTTCGCACTTCTTCGAGATATCTGTACGCTCTCTGAGATGTCTGCTATGGCCGAAAGACTCGAAGTGGCAGAGCAAGTAGAGAAGTGAGTCAGTTATAGAACTATTGCAAAAAATACTGGTGCAAGTACTGCCACTATCACACGTGTTGCTCATTGGCTTCATAATGGGATGGGTGGCTATCATAGCGTGCTTGCACGCACAAAGACATGATAAACGAGAGAAGGATTCACTTTCTCCTCCACCCACCTCAATTTATGAAAGGTGGGTTTTTATTTAATTTACAAATTTTATTATGGAAACAGTACAAACATATACGCTCGATGATATGCGAGCAGTGGTAAGAGAGTATTCAGAAAAACAAGGTCGTGCACCTCAAGTGGGTGTTATGGGTTCGGCAGCTGATTTGTGATATTCAGACAAAGTTGCTTCGTACGCAAATGAGATATGACAAATACTCGGACAAACGGGTACAACAGTCGTATTTGGTGCAGAGAAGGATTGCGATTCTCTCTCCACAACCGTTGCGCGGGCAGCGAAGTCTGCAGGAGGTTTTACTATCGGTATTACCTATGGAAATGGAAAAGATATATTTGATCCTACAGCTGCATCTGCTGTGATAAGTATGCTCGGTGAACGTGGCGGTCCTCGTGAGGCCGTGGTGAGTCGTGGTGCTTGTGACGGTATCATCAGTATCGGTGGTGGAAGCGGTACACTCAATGAGCTTGTTGCTGCTTATCAGACAGGTGGACTTCCAATTATTCCGCTCGTTGGAATGGTCGGAACAGGTGGGAATACTGAGAGATTCTTGGGGCAAAAATTTGATACAAGAAAAGAGCGTGCCATTCTTGAGCCTGCTTATTCTCCGAATGAAGCAGCAGGATTGATACTTCGAAGAATTCTCGAAATTAAAAAAACTGGGAAGCCAAATTATCCTGAAGAACTACAACGTATTTTTTAATCCTATATTTTCTATGAATGAATTTATGCCTATAGTCGCACAAGACTATCAAACTGGAGAGGTTCGTATGGTCGGAGTTGGAAATCAAGAAAGTATCTCAATATCTGATAAGACAGGTAAGCTTACCTTTTGGTCACGGACCAAATGACGTCTCTGGACCAAAGGCGAGACGAGCGGTGATTTTCTTGAGATACAAGATAAGCAAAATACCGTTTGCATGTCTCAGGATAGACAACTCCAGCAATCAATAGTGTATCGTGTTAAGCAAATGGTCTGAGAAACGGGTATGACTTGTCACAAGGGTACTCCTACCTGTTTCTGAAGCGATGCATTTGGCATTAAGAATCGCCTTGCACTTAAGCGTTTAGATTATGCAAAAATGAATGGCAAAGTGCTCGTTATTACACAGGCAACACCAAGTAATGGTATTGTATGAGTGAGGATGCTCGATGAACCAAATGTGAAATATCTTCTGAAAAATCTCACAGAGAGATCGAGTGGTAGGTGAGATATATCAATCGATTGCGATAATGATACACTTCTGATTCGTGTTCCAATGCAAATAGCCGTCACTGCCTGATAACTCAAAAAAGACCGGATCATTCCGGTCTTTTTTATTTCTTCTTCAAAATATCAATAAATGTCTCACTTGGGATGGAGACCTTTCCAAATTCTTTCATCTTTTTCTTTCCTTTTTTCTGCTTATCGAGCAGTTTATTTTTTCGAGTGACGTCACCTCCGTAGAGGTAACCAGTGACGTCTTTTCGATACGCAGAGATAGTTTCACGAGCGATAACTTTTGCTCCGATGGCTGCTTGAATAGGGATAGAGAAGAGTTGTTTTGGGATAGCTTCTTTGAGCTTCGTACAGAGCTCGACCCCGACATGGTATGCCTTACTTCGGTGTGCAATCGTCGAGAAAGCAGAGATACGTTCATTATTCACGAGGATATCTATCTTTACGAGGTCGTCACGTTTGTAGTTTAGCTGTTCATAACTCATACTGGCGTATCCGGAAGAGCGCGATTTGAGATCGTCATAGAAATCGGTGATGATTTCTGCCATAGGAATCTCGTAGGTCAGAATCGAGCGAGTCTCGTCAATATAGGTCTGATTTTTGTAGATTCCACGATGTTCTTGGGCGAGTTTCATCATCTCTCCGACCATGTCAGAGCGAGTGATGATTTCGAGTTTCACAATAGGTTCTTCCATCCATTCGTAGGTCCCTGGTTCTGGGAGATGTTCGGGATTTCTGATCCAGAGACGGGTATACGTCCTGTCACCGAGTTTTTCGAGTTTGAGTGGGGTGTTTTTGAAGTCATGCGAATGATCACCTGGCATCATCACTTGATACGTGACTTGGGGGCTCGTGAGGATGACATCGAGATCAAATTCTCGATCAAGACGTTCCTTTACTATCTCCATATGGAGAAGACCAAGGAATCCACAACGGAAGCCGTGTCCGAGAGCAGGAGAGACTTCGTGTTCGTTGGTGAGAGAGCTGTCAGACATTTTGAGTTTTTCGATATCGGTCTTCAGCTGATTATAATCCTCTGTATCGACCGGATAAACACCAGCAAAGACATAAGGTGTTACTTTTTGAAATCCTGGAATTGGGTGTTTATATTGTTCTGCACCAGCAAAAATAGTATCTCCGACGCGCGCTTCTTGGAGTGTTTTTATGCCTGTGACGATATAGCCGATTTCTCCAGCCTTGAGAGAGGGGAGAGGATGATACTCTGGTTTGAAGCAACCGACTTCGAGTATATCGACGACGGTATCAGTACTCATAAGAGTGATTTTATCGCCACGCTTTATTTCACCTGAGAAGAGCTTGATATAGATGACGACGCCACGGTATGAATCGTATTGAGAGTCAAAAATAAGTCCGAGTTTGACCGAGTCAGGGATTTTTCCCTCTGCATTGTTTGCGATTATTTTTCCGCCCTCAGCGATTGAGCGTGGCTCTGGTATGCGTTCGACGATAGCGTCGAGGACTTTCTCTACATTGGTCCCTACTTTCGCTGAGACGGGGATAATATCTGCTTCGTCACATCCGATGAGTGAGACGATTTCTCGCGTCACACGAGGGATATCTGCACTCGGGAGATCGATTTTGTTAAGTACGGGGATAATCACGAGATTGTGATCGATCGCCATGTAGAGATTTGAGAGTGTTTGTGCTTCGATGCCTTGTGTTGCATCGACGACGAGGACGACTCATTCGACTGAAGCGAGACTTCGAGAGACTTCATACTGGAAATCGACATGACCTGGAGTATCGATGAGGTTGATTTCATGACCTTTCCAGGCCATTCGGACGGGTGTGAGCTTGATAGTAATTCCACGTTCTTGCTCTATTTCCATGGTATCGAGCATTTGGCTATTTTTCATCTCGCGTTTTTCCTTGGTTCCAGTGAGTTCGAGCATCCTATCTGCAAGTGTAGACTTGCCGTGATCGATATGGGCGATGATTCAGAAATTCCTGATAGACATGCCTGTATCTTAGCGAAAAGGTGAGAATTGCAATAATCTACTCCTCGATGAGTTTGCCAGTGAGTACGTCTTCGAGAGAGAGCACTCTCGTTTGAATACCTTCGGCCTGCGCAAGAGCCTGAACCTCAGAGAGATGAGAAGCACTGTAACCGCCTGGAATGACAAAAATAAGAGATACTTTTTTCCCCACTTGAATTGCGTAGGTTGCTTGAGAGAGAGCCATTTGATGTTTTTCTGGTGTTCTTTCGGGGTGATTTGCTGGTCATACGAGGAGCTCACATGTGCCAAATATTTTTCCCCTGAAGAGTTTCATAACGGGCATAATTATTTGTTGTCTTGTTTTCTTTGATTTTGAAGCAGTGGTAGCACAGATGATAATTTGTTCTGACATAGTATAAAAGTTAAAAATATATAAAAAATCCCCTTCGACCGAAGGGGATAGAATTTGTCTTATGAGATTTAGTTACTTGGCCTACGACTCATGCCCAACAATCGCCCCCTCTGCAATGTGCCTCGGCT
>CAZJBQ010000001.1:29187-45676 GCA_964544625.1 uncultured Candidatus Peribacteria bacterium
ATGTAAGACGAAATAAGCATATATGCATTATATTATTTTTTTACCAGCGTCAAAGTTTGATTTCAGACTAGGTTTGTGGTATTATGAACGTATGAAAAAACTTATTGTACTTTTTGTAATACTCTCAGGAGCCGTCTTTGCCCTTACAGATACGGACCATGATGGTGTTTCGGATGAGCAAGATATATGCCCAAGAGTGTACTCTCGCTCTGAGACTGGATGTCCTGCTTTGAGCACTAAAAGCTCATTTCTGCTCAACTCTTGCCTCCTAGAGGCTTCTCGAAAATCGATAGTTCTCACGATTACGCCAATATGTGATAAGAACGCCTCATGTCCTGAAATTACGCAGGTTTCTGGTATTCAAACTTGCGATGCTCTTTTCCCAGTTATTTTTGATAGCGCTGGCAATCCTCTTATCCGATGAGGCATCTTTGTTGTTGGCTTTACTCGCTAGCCTATGCGTCGCTTTTTACTTATCATTCTTTGTTTTTCCACATTATTTTGAACTATTTTTGCTCAAGATGCTCTCTCTGTTTCTAATCAAGATGAAGCCATTGATAGTAGCGGCTTTTTTGCCACTGGTAATTCTATAAAAAAACTGGAATCAAAAAAAATAGAACTGAATTCTTTTATAAAAACAGAAAAAGAACGAATCCTGGATGAACAGAAGCAAAAAACTACACTTACAAAACTCATTGCAGATATTGAACTCCTTATCGATGAGGCTTCTGCACTTCGTAGTTGAAATACAGAGACTCCAGAATTTCTGAAAAAACAAACGGTTCTCATAGACAAGTTCACACAGTTGACTCAGATTCTCTCTGCTTCACAAGGTTCATTTTCATCTACATCGAACTCTCTCGATCAGATACAGCGACAATTCGGTATCATGAAAAAACTCGCATCCAGCAAAATACTCGGCTATGATGCTGCCATTGCAGAAGCTGAAAAGAACAGAGCTAACACTTTGAATATCAAACAAAAAGAACTCTCCAATACAACGAGTGAAATAGAGAGATTGTCTCGTGTAAAAAATAATCAACTTTTAGAAATTTTTCGTCGTATAAGCTATTATTTGGCTATCTTTGTTGGTCTCTATCTCATCAAAATCATTTCTAAAAAAATACTCTATCGAGTTGAGAGGGATTTTTCAAAATCACATCAACAGGCTATACACATGGTCCATAAGTGGGTTTTTGGGATTTTATTTGTTGCCACATTTTTAGTTTTATTTTTAGCGGAATTTGTCTCTCTTCTTCCATTTTTGGCAATTATCGGTACTGCTATTGGTCTCGCCCTCAGGGATGTGATTTATTCATTTATTGCTTGGTTTGCTGTTTGATCTAGTTCGGGTTATCAGGAATGAGACATAATCGAAGTTGATTCTACTGTTGGTAAGGTATATTCGATTACACCGCTTCTGACGACTGTAGGCGAGATAGGATCACAAGGTGTTACGTGCAAAATGATATCATTTCCTAACAAGACTATCTTTGAAAAAAATATCAAAAATTGGTCTCGGGGAGATGGTTTTGTGATGATTACGTTCGAATTTATACTTTCACACGAAAGTGATGTTGTCCGTGCTCGAGAATTACTCATGGAGATAATAGGAGTCAAAGATCTCTGAGTCTATTATCATGAACGCAAGGATATAGAGCGTCTCAAATCTATTTTTGGTTATTCTGATAGCGATATACACCCTCAAATCAATATCGCCAATGACCCACGATGAGTGATGTTGCGAGCAAAAGTATTAGTTCATTTCCACAAGCGTATTACCGAGCAGTCGAGAATATCAGAAGAATTTGTGATGCGTGTTCAGAAGGAAAAAAATATCGAAATCAGAGAGGTTTAGCTTTGTTTCCAGCGAGCATATACCCCTGTTGTGAGGCTTCTTTCTCATACTGTTTCTTGTATTCAGAGTTCTCCATGCTCTACTGTTCATTTTGGTAGTATGTCTGTGAGTATGTTTGCCAGTGTCGTGGAAAAAATACTCGAAGCATACGTGTTTACCAAGAAAAAGAGGGGGTCTGGCGATATGATTTTTTTGATGTTGTCGAGCAATAAAGGAAATGATACATCGAACTCCCATTTTTCACCATTGGCACCGTGTCCAAATACAGGAGGATCCATGATGAAACCATCGTATGTATTTCCTCTCCGGACTTCTCGTTCGACAAATTTTGTTACATCATCGAGTATCCAACGAATTGAGTCTTGAGGCAGTTCAGACAGTTCCATATTTTTCTGTGCCCACCCAATAGTTGGCTTTGATCCATCGACGTGTGTTACTTTTGCTCCTTCTTTTGCACAAGCTATCGAGGCTATACCAGTGTACGCAAAGAGATTGAGTACTTTTGGTTCTTTTCTGCCTGACTTTTTTAGTACTTCACGAGTCCAATCCCAGTGCATCGCCTGCTCAGGAAAAACTCCGACATGTCGATATGGCGACCATCGACATTGCCATGATAGATCTCAGTAGGACATGATCCAATCACGTACATCGTCCGGTATCTTCATCCATTTACCTTGTCCACCGCCACTTTTGTCAAAAAAAGCATCCCAATTCCAATCTGTTGTATGGCGACTCCAGAGAGCCTGAGATTCTGGTCGTGCTATGGTAAATGTTCCGTAGCGTTCGAATTTCATACCATCACCAGAATCGAGAAGTTCGTAGTCTGGGTAAGATTTTAGGAGGAGGTGAGAGGAGGTGAGAGACATAATTGTTTATTTTTTCCACTTCTTATAGCCATATATTGCTTGCCCAAGCTGAATAAAATTTCTTAGAGCTATAACGTAATTTACTCGGAGTACATTGAATATAATGGTTATTACTTTTTGTGCAATCATATAAATCCAGCCAGTCGCATTATCTGTTCTGGTAAGGTTATTTTTCATATAGATGCAAAACCAAGATGCAATCTCAAACCAGTCTCATAGATCATTCCATCGAAATAACAATAAGCTTCCTCATAGAAATGCCCAACCGATTTTGTTGAGTCATTGTTGTATGTTGTTACTTTTTGAGTGCCAATAAAACCAAGGATAGAGAGCTGAAATGCCTAAATATGATTGATTAATAACCGTTATATAGGATGATTTGAGATAGAAAAGATATACAGTTACTATGGAGAAAATAAAATATAGTCACCAAGCATGTCTCTTTTTATGAGCCAAAAGATGATTCTGCCATATTGCGAGAATGAAAGATAGGATTTCGAGTGTGAGAGTGACTCAATTATTCATCATGCTATTTTCTAGAAAGTAGTATAACTCCTATAAGGATTGGTATTCAGCTGATAAGCTGAGTCATTGTTGGTAGCAATCATTGAAAAGTCCAAATAATCAAGAGAGTGAGAAATGGCATGCAGCCATGGAGGGCAAGTATTCGAGTGACTGTGACTGTTTTGATTGCTTCGACCCAGAGAATATTTTTTATTACAAATACTATTATACCCATCAGAATTATTTGCCAGATGATTCCTCGTAATAAAAGAGTATCTATTTTTTCTCCGCTGAGAAGACTGATGGCTCCAGTGAGAGGAATAGTACATATATAACGTATAAAGAGAAAGGCTGAAGATGATACATGTGTTCTTCCTGTCTTTTGGTAATAGTTTCACAGAGGAGCAAACATCATACCTATGAGTATGATGAGGTCTCCGTAGTTCCAGCCAGATGCTCTTGGTAGCAATAAATAAATAATTCATACCACTAAGAGGAGTATCCCAAATATATGTTCTTTTGAGAGTGATTCTTTTCTCCATGCTTGGAAATAGAGAAATGCAAAAAATACTTCTGTTTGTGCTACGAGCGCAGCATTTCATGGAGTGGTGGAGAGAAGACCAAAATAGTAAAATCCATAAAAACATGCGCCGTTGAGTACTCCTGTTAAAAATCAATATTTCCAGGCTTTTTTATTTCGTAGTTCTCATATTTTTCCTTGAATTGTCAGTATAGTTCCTAGAACTATTGCAGCAGTAATAAATGTGAGAGTAAGTGTCAAAAATGGGGGAATGCTTTTGAGCGTAGCTGAGGCAAGTATCGGAAATATTGCCCCAATCAATATGGAACCAAAAGTCGGGTAGAGCCAAGTTGATTTATTTTTCATAGCCTTCTTCGTTATCCTCCTCCTTCACCACTCCGCTCTGGAGATCGACCATGCCTGCATACTTCCCTCAGAGTTTCAAGAGTTGTCTGTGTGTTCATCTCTCGACGATTTTTCATTTCTCCAAGACAATAATATCATCAGCACTCTTCACAGTCTGGAGACGATGTGCGATGACGATGACCGTACGTCATTCAAAGAGGTGTTCAAATGCTCGTGCTACTTTTTCTTCACTATAGCTATCGAGAGCTGCTGTTGGCTCATCCAAGAGAATGATTTCTGGATTCTTGAGAAATATCTTTGCAATAGCGAGACGCTGTTTTTGTCCTCCAGATAATCTCACTCATCGTTCACCGATTTCTGTTTTGATGCCCTGCTCGAGCTCGTAGACAAATTCACATTCAGCTAATTTTATTGCCTGCTCTATGTCTTTTTTTGTTGGTTTTTTCCTTGTTCAGTAGAGGAGATTTTCTTCGATTGTCCCATCAAATACAGAAGGGTCTTGAGTGAGATATCAGATATGGGGATAATAACTATTGAGGCGCACAGAGGTAATATCCTGACCATCAATGAGAATCTCTCACGATAAAGGCCTCATATATCCTGCAAGGAGTTTCATCAGTGTTGTTTTGCCTGATCACGATCGGCCGACTAGAGCGGTACGTTTTCATCAACGAATTGAGAGGGTTAGTTTTTTAATAACATATCATCATTGATCTATAACCTCATCATGAGAATAAGAAAAATTTATATTTTTTAGTTCGTAATTTCCTTTTCTAAATTCAAAATTTTTTCCAGTATCATAACCCTTAATCTCAGGAGTTTTGTCTATAAAATCCCAGAGTCTTTCTATATGGACGAACTCTTTAGTAAATGTTGTATACCATTCAATGAGAATATTGAAATAACTCATTAAAGCTGCCATAAGTCATGCCGATACTGCCACTTGGCCTACGAGTTCGGTAGTCACTCCTGTCTGCATACCTTTTTGCCAAAAGTCTGCCGCCATATATATAGTAAAACAACCAATAAGTATTCGTGATACTTGCCAAGATCCCATACTAAAAGAATGAGATTTTTGAGAATAATAGATGAGTTTCCCTGTAATTCATTCCATTGTTTTTAAGTCTTTCTCTGTTTTATTATTGAGAAGAATCTCAAATTTTGACATGATAAGTTTGGTGAAAAATCTCGATCGTTCAGTGGAAACATCTTTTCTTTTTAGCCTCCAAAACAGTGCCTTATTCGTCCAGAAAACTATATTTATCAGAGTGATTATAAATAAAATAGGAATAAAAATTGCATAAATGGTATTCATTTTTACCAGCATCATGCCAGACAGTGTAATCAAAAAAATCCAGCGAAAGATATTGTTATATGCTTCATTCACGAGTACCGCCCACTTTTCTATTCCTGAATGTAGGAGAGAAATTGCTCTTCCTGTACCGAGTTTTTCCATTTCTATGTTGTCTGCCTGGATATAGTATGTGAAATAAGTATAAGTAAGATCTTTTTCAATATTGAATTGTGGAATAATCCAGGTGAAATCTTTGAGCCAAAATAGCAAAGCCACAGTAATGAGATATGTTCATCCTAAGAGTGATATCTTTGGTATAAATTCCTCAAGAGCTCCACGCATAAACATGTCGGCGAGAAATTCTATCATATATATCTGTATGTATCCTGTAGCCGTTCATAGGAGCGAAGCAAATCACCCTAGCCCTATATAGAGCCACGGATGCTTAAAAGCGGGTGAAAAAAATCTCTTTGTTTTTTGCCAAAAATTCATGTGTTTATTCTAATTCAATGGATGGAAATACAACTTTATCCATTCTTTTGTCCCAGTTATCTTCGGGGAGTTTCTCGAAAATTTGGCAATCAAAACAGATACCTATAGTTTGAGAGTTTGGGTAGAGGGTGATAAGTTTATCGTAATAGCCGCTTCATCGGCCTATCCTCTGCCCATCCCTCGTAAAGGCTCTCCCAGGAACAAGAATAATTGAGTTATTTGGTACTTCGAAAGTTTCAGTACTTTGGGGAACCGCTACCATATTTTTTCAATTATTGTGGCACCATTCACCTATTTTTGATATATCAACTTCATCAGCAAATGCATGGTAGGCAACTATCGTTTGAAATTCTTTTCCTGAGAGAATGTTTACGAGTTTTGTGTAGATAATATTGCTATCATTTTCTTTTTCGCGTTTGGACATATGTGAAATCTTTTCTTGCACAAGAATTCTTATGTCGCTTTTATTCATATTTTATCGTAAATATTGTGCTTTATTTTGTTCGTGTTCTGTATCATTTGTTGCTGTATGGATAACACCTTGTGAATCATGGAGATAATACCATGCTGGAGTTTCTGCTGTAGCATTGAGTGTTGCCATAAATGCTCCGACTGTCATATTTGCTATCGGTGTTGGGGGGAGCCCTACTATATCTCTCGTGTCGTATGTATTATTCTTTGCAGCACGTGCATCTCGAGAGAGGCTATAGTAATTATTCACGTATTTTTGGCACTCATTTCCAGGAATGAGCTCGGGATAGCAGACAGTGATATCAGCACCGATGTGCCATCCTTGTCGGAGGCGTTTTTTGAGTATATCAGCGACTGTTTGTATTTGGGTAGAGCTTTTTTCCTCTTCTCCAACTATTGATGCTAAAATAAGTACATCATAAAATGCATCAATGGGTTTACCACTGGCGAGAAAAGGGGCGTAGATTTTTTTATTAAAATTATCGAGCATCTTCTCAACCATAGTTATCACATCTGTTCCTCCGAGAATCCTATAAGTATCTGGCATGAGGAAACCTTCGAGAGAAGTTTTTCATTGCAAAAATGGATATTTTGGCGTTAACTTTGTGATTATATTTCTTTCTTCTTGTAGCAAATCTCATTCGACATTGTTTTTCTTGAATGCTTCAGCGATCTCTCCTTTGTGCCAACCAGGGAGGAGAGTGATTTCTTCTTCTGTTGTTACTGGGTTTTGGAGCATCAGAAAGACTTCTTCGAGCGTATCAACTCATTCTGGTACAGCAAAAATACCTGATTTTAACGCTATATCTGGTGCAAAAAACATGTTCCAAAGTTTGTAGCGAGTTGTACTGATTTTAGTATTGAGCAGTGTATTGAGGTTGCTGATAGATGCTCCTTTTGGTATAACCAATGTTTTATTGATATTTACTGGTGTCCCACCTGTCCAAGAAACCCAAAAAATAGCAAATACTATAGCGACAAAGAGGGCTATCCCTATTTTTATCTGAGAGGATAGTTTTTTCTGATGTATTTGAGTTCGTTGGTAGTTCATATGAATTGGATGACATTACTCGATGGCTGATTTCCAGCTTGTCCTGGAAGTATCTTGAGAGAAGACATATTGTCACGAAAAACATCATTGACTTCATCGATCGTGTGGCACTCTTCTTCTCCAGACTTATTTGCTGATGTAAGAAAAAATGGAGCCCGAATATAAGGGACGCTCTCACGAGGTAAACAAGCTTCTGCTACTCGGAATCATACAGTTTTGTAACCATACTCATCGAGCATGGGGTATTCATCTCTGAAATCGTCCCGTATTTCGCAGACAATTGTAAAAGGGAATTTGTACGTACGTAGAAAATTGACTTGAGTTGGTGTGAGCACGCTCTCGTACATGAGATCTTCCCAGCTTGGGACGAGTATGGCGAGAGGTTTGTTTTTATCTCTTCATTTCAGTTCGTATATCATTTTGTATCATTCGCGGTCGTCGAGCTTGCATCCAATTCCGATACAAGTATCTGCAGGTATAGCGTATATTTGTGCTGGCATAGGTCTATGAGCTTATGCAGGCACAACTTTTTTGCAAGAGTTTTTATTGAAGAAAATTATACATCCCAATCCCTGCTGCGACGGCGACATTGAGAGATTCTTTTTTCCCGAGCATAGGGAGGTGACATATGTGATCTGCTCATTTTTGGGCTGCTTCACTGACTCACTCGAGCTCATTTCCCATGATCAGAGCTACTGAATCTAGTTTTCTGAGAGTAAAAATATCTGTACTTTTGTTATTTTTTTCCATGGCTATTATTGTGCATCATGCGCTCCCGTATGTTTCTATGGCGTCTTCGATTTTTTCGTAGTATTCCCAGGGGACCCAATTTTCGGCTCCGAGAGCGGTCTTGCTGATTTCTTTGCGAGGCGGTGTCGGCGTATATCCGACACAAACGACCCGATCAAATCCTGCACCGTCTGCGGTACGTATGATGGCTCCAACGTTATTGAGTGAACGGATGTTTTCGAGGATTATGGCTTTCATTCGACAAATAGTGAATTTGATTACAATGGCGACAGTATATTCAACTGCTATGAAAATCTACATCAAACCAGCTTGCCCGTATTGTATTCGTCTTTTGAAGCTTCTCGATAACGCTGATTTAGAGTATGAGATTATTGATGTCATTGCTGATTCTGATATGTGAGATGTTATGACAGCAAAATCTGGCCAAGGATGAGTCCCGGAGGTAGAAATTGCCAATGTAATTATACCAGATTATGCCACTGAGGAAACGCTTGTCGCTGATATCCATAGGATAATGAAAGCTGGGAAGGTTGATAAAAATCTCGAAGAACAACTCACGAGTACTATTGTTTATCTCACATAGATATGGAGACAATACTGATAGATGAAAAAAATCCCTGAGAGCTTCACTTTGATCAGGGCGGGGAAGTCTCCGTCTATGACCAAACGAGCACTCAGAGCGGGCTCTCTCGGAAGGTGACTGTCTCGAATAATACAAAGCTCACATGGTATGGAGTTGTGGGTGGTGATTCGAATTATTCTCTCGTATTTGTCACCGTATCTGGTGAGAGCATCGTACGCATGCTGCTTCTTGCAACGCAGAGCGAAAAACTCACAATGAGTGTCCACTCGATTCTTGGACAGTCCCACACGATGACCAATATCCATATTCTATCACTTGTTGGTGAATCAGGTCTTATTGAGCTGAATGGTACAGTTCAGATTGATGCAAATATCGCGAAAGTAAGAGGGCATATTCTCGAAGAAAATATTTTCTTAGGTTCGAAAGGAAATATCCGAGGCATCCCATCGCTCCTCGTACACTCAGATGACGTCGAGGCAGGCCACGCAGCTCGTATCGAGCGTGTCTCGGATGAAAAACTTTATTATCTCAGAGCTCGAGGTGTCCCAAAAGATGATGCGACGGTGATGATGATTGAGAGTTCTGTGGCAGGATTATTTGAAGGTTTGTCCCAAGAATATTATTCAGAAATTTCTGAGAAAGTTATGAAACTTTTTTAGATTCCCAATAAGCCCTTATCCCAATCATAGCAGCATTGTCTCCACAGTATTTCATGGATTTCGGGAGATAGTAGGGGATTGATGATTTTTGTGAAAATGTCTCTATCGATGTACGAAGGGCTGAATTTGCACTGACACCACCGACGATGCAGATGGATGCTGTTTTGAATTGTTTCTGTGCTTCGATTGTTCGGGCAACAAGAATATCAGTGATGATTTTTTGGTAACTATATGATATTTCTATCATGTCGTTTTCGTGTATTTCCGTGTGGTCTTTTTTTCTCATTTCTATTTCTCTGAGTGCAGCTGATTTGAGCCCTGAAAAAGAAAAGTCGAGACAATCATCTGGTAAAACGAGAGGGAAATCTATGAGGTTGTGTTTTCGGGGATCAAATTTTTTTGCTAAATTATCGATATGTCTTCCGGCTGGAAATGGAAGCCCCATACTTCGCCCTACCTTATCCATACTTTCTCCTGCGCTATCATCTCTTGTGCCGCCGATTCTCTCTATTTCATAGAGCGATTTCCAGAGGTACAGGTCATTATGTCCGCCAGAAGCAGAGAGCACGACAGAAGGGAATTGAATGTCGGTGATTTTTCTTTCCAGTAAAACAGAAAAAATATGTCCTTCGATATGATTCACCCAGATAAGTGGCTTTTTGTGTGCTGTTGCGAGTGTTTTTGCGACAGTTTTTCCGATGAGGAGGGATGGTACGAGACCTGGTTCACTCGTAGCTGCAAATATATCAATATCGGTGAGAGTAATTTTGGCATCTTGCAAGACTTTTGTGATGAGATCAAATATGTGATCTGCATGGAGTCTGGCAGCTATTTCTGGTACGACGCCCAGTGTTTGTATATGCTCTATTTGAGTATGTGTATGCATCGAAATGAGCTCTTCATCGTGGAGAAGAGCGACTGAGGTGTCGTCGCAAGAAGATTCAAAAGCAAGAAGATACATACAGGTTTAATAGGTTTAACGAGTTTAATTTGTTTTATTCGTTTGAAAAGATTTTTTAAAAAAGCCCATCCTTCGCATAAAGCTTCGGAGGGCATTCTTCTTTTTTTAGAGAATCTATTTTCACTATTGTATTAATTTGGCCCGCCATTCGTAGCTCACAAATTGAGCGAAGAATGGTGGGTAGCATAGGATTCGAACCTATGACCCCCTGCTTGTAAGGCAGGTGCTCTAACCAACTGAGCTAGCCACCCAAAGTGAGGGTACTATATGCAAAACACTGAAATTGCAAAATTATTTTCATTCTTGTATTTGTCAAATAGGGTATTTCTCTTACAATCCACGATAAATATGAAGTCAATCTACGATAACATCGCTCTGAAGAAATTTCTCGAAGAACAAGGGGAGAAGCCTTTTCGCGTGACACAGATATATCAGGCACTGTACAAGGATTTGGTGGAGGATATAGGAGAATGTACGACCATATCAGCGAAGCTCAGAGACTCACTCAAGGAGCAATTCACTCAGCATATTCTCACAGTGAGCCATGTGACAACTTCGGCCAATGGACAAACAACTAAATTTCTCCTCGATACCCACGACGATAAACATATAGAGTGTGTGATTATGAGACATTTGTCTGGTCGTAATACGCTCTGTATTTCTTGTCAGGCAGGCTGTCCTATGGCATGTACTTTTTGTGCTACAGGGAAACTGGGCCTCCTGCGAAATCTCACGGTGGGGGAAATCGTTGAACAGGTCATGATTGCTATTCATCATCTCAAAAAAGAAGGACTCCAGCTCCGAAACATTGTCTTTATGGGTATGGGTGAGCCATTTTTGAATTATCCTGAAGTGAACAAAGCTTTGGAGATTTTTTGTGGTCCGAAATTTCTCAATTTTTCAGAACGTCGAGTGACGATTTCTACCTGTGGTATTGTCCCAGGCATCAAAAAACTCATGGTCGATCATCCTCAGGTGAGTCTGGCTATATCACTTCATGCTCCAAATGACGAAGCACGAAAGAGTATCATGCCAGTGGATAATACATACCCACTCGATGTCCTCATGAAAACACTTGATGAATATGTGGAAAAAACAAACAAGAGAATTTTTTATGAATATATCATGATTAGCGGCGTGACTGATAAGCTCCAATACGCTTATGAGCTTGCTGATTTGATGCAGGGACGTCTCGGTCACGTCAATTTCATACCTTACAATGCTGGTGAAGGTATCATGGGAAATGATATGCAGCCAACACCGTCACTTATTATCAAAAAATTTCAACGTGTCCTCGAAGAACGAGGTGTTCCATCAACAGTTCGATTTACTATGGGTGATGATATAGATGCGGCTTGTGGACAACTCGCGCTCAAGGTCGATGGCAAAAAACGGTCGAAGTCCAGGGCAAGAGAATATCGGGGTAAAAAATCAACATAATAATATTTGTACTCGTAGGAAAATCCCTATAATCAGGAGTATGAATCACGAACTTCCTATCATCGATGAGGTGGAGCGACTCAAGGCTCAGAAACGCTATACGGAAGCACGTGTAATGCTCGAGTGAGCCATCGCAAAATATAATAATCGCTACGAACTCTACGAAGAACTCGCCGATGTCTATATCTATGAGTGAAATTATAAAAAAGCTGGTAAAGCTCTCGATTATGCTGAGACATTAAATGCGCAATCATCAACATGACTCTATTTGAGAGGATATATGGCTCTCCTCCATAATGATTTTCATCGTGCGATAGAGTGTCTCGAAGAGTCTAATATTAAAACTCCCAATAATCCCGAAGTTCTCCGTAATTTGGGCTGGGCGTATACTATGATAGGTGATATAAAGAAATGAGTTATCCTCCTGGAGCGCGCTCTCACTATTGCTCCAGATGATGTGTTAATTATGGAAGATCTCTGAGTGGCCCTGCTTACTCAAGGTAAAATACAAGAAGCTCGCGTATATCTCAGTCTCGTAGGTAAAGAGAACCATATTAGTGATATGTGATTTTCTGCATAGGTATGTTTCAAACCAATTTCTTGCAAGATGGGCAATCATACCTTGTTGCTGATTACGACCCGCTCTCTCTCACTATCGGAGTGCTCACGTTCAAAAATAGAAAACCGCACATAGAGCACTGTGTGAGGAGTTTTTTTGGTCCTGATGAGCGCACATTTCATCCTCGAGTTTTTGAGCGCAATTTCCTCCAATCATGTCAGGAATTAGAAAAAAAATCCTGAAAACTCCCGACGGATGTTTGTGTCTTTCTTGATTCGGGGAAATCTATAGCTACTTCTACTGGGTATACTTTTTCTCGTGAGGAAGAAGATGCGCCTATTACGCTCGAAGAAATCAATAGCTACGCGACAAATCTCCGAGAACAATCTCTGCACCAAGCTCAAAAAATTTGGACAGATGAGAGTGGTTATCCAGAAAAAGAAAGAAAACTCATCTCTATTTTTCTCTCTTATTTTGCTCTCGATAAGAGATACCATGTTTTCCCGCTTGGTAAAAAAGCTTCTCATATCACTATGCGATGTCTTTTTTTCTACGGAGAACAGACATTGCTTGAGGGCATATCTCGGAGCATACGATCTGTTGGTTATAATCTCCTCACTTGCGTACCTCTTCCTTTGCTTTTTTTGAACCACATTTGTAATCAAAAAACATTTCTCAAAAATCATCTCCATATTCATCTCTGATATGATTCTACCACTGTCGTTCTCCATCTCGGTAAGCATATACAAGAGATTCAGATTATGCCATTTTGATGGCAATTGCTCGATGATGCTCTTTCGCTTTATTTTTCACCACTTGAGCGAGAATCATTTTTGATGGGATCTGAATATCATATTATTGCGCAGAGGCCTGAAGTAGCCAATTATACTGCATTTTTATCTGCCTCGCTCCGTGTTTTGTTTGAACGATTTTGACTTCAATGGAGTTTCACAGATTACAGTGTTTCGAGCGTATGACCTGCACAAATTATTCATTCCATCGTAAAAATGGGTGAATTGTCTCCATGGATTCAGAAAAATGCCACTCAGGAGAGATTTGGTATTGACCCAACCCGTCATTGGCTTCAATATTGTGATACTCTTGATCCACTGTTCTCGCTTCACCCACATCCGCTCTTAGCTCTCGTTCGTTCTGTATTTATACCACCTCATGCTGAATAATTGGAAACAACCTGCAGATTTTCATACACTTTTGGATAAGCTCCAAAATAGTGAGGATGATAAAATAGTTATCGTTGGTAAAAATGCTGGATTTGCATGGTTTCATATCCACATGCTTCATGCACTTTTCCCAAATAGGAAGATCACATTTGTTTCTCGAGATGACCGTGTCAAAAGAATCGCAAAACAACTCGGCTATCGTACTTTTTGATCTGTACAGGATATCGATCAAATATTACCAGAAGGTTTTGAGATTGCTCGGGAAAATATCACGACATTGGAATATGTACAATTTCATATTCGGCGCTTTTTTCACAGGCTCGGATTTCAGGCAAAAGAATTCATTCCCAAAAGAGTTGATATTTTTACCGTGAAACACTCGTCATGGTATATGCTCGTCCTGGGTATTGTTGTTATTCTGCTCATCATGGTCGGTATTGTGAGTTTGACAACTCCACACGCTACTATTGTTATCACTCCACAGATAAATATCCAAAATGCTGCTAAAAATGTTACTTTTGTTCCAGAAGATGAGGTTGTGGATGTCAATCAGGTCCCTATCAGACAGCATATTTTCTCCTATTCTCTTGAAAAAAAATATGCCGTGAATAGTTACGATCAATCTTCTCTCAAAAGGGCGCACGGTACTATCAAGATTATCAACTCTGGTATTGAGCCATTGAATCTCAGAGCACAAACCCAGCTCGTTGCCGATACTCTCGTGTTTCGTATACCTGAGAGAATTCAAGTCCCTCCAGCACGTGATTCAAAGCCCGGAGAAATAACTCTCGATATCCAGGCTGATCCAGTGGCTTCTGACGGTTCTTTTGTGGGTAAGAGATGAAATATCCCAGCGAATACAACGCTTGTCTTCCCAAAACTTTCACCAGAAGATCATGAGTTTATTCGAGTGTTTTCTGTTGATGATTTTTCTGGAGGTGACGATGACTACAAGCATATGTTATTGCCAGAAGAGTTCGATTCATTGGAGAAGATTTTTCGTGAGCAGCTCGCAACAGAAGCTCGGGATTCTATTATTCACCATTTTGATAATAAAGCAGAATACATCCCTATTCCTATTGCTGATATAGTTTCCACTCTTGATATGACCATCAATTCATCTCTTTCAAAGTGAGAATATGGTGATTCTGTTACATTCTCTGGCAAGTGAAATTTTATGATTTATCTGTATCATGTACCAACTTTGCGAAAAATTCTCGTACAATCTGCTGAAGAACATTTGCTCGAAAAAGTAGAATCTCTCGCAGACATATCTGAAACAGTACAGCCGGATATCATAGCGGTTTTATCTCAGGTGGCTGATCCTTTTAGTATCAAGGCTACAGCTCAACTCTCCCTGCAAATTCTCTATGATTTCAATAGTTCTGCTGGTCAAAAAACTCTCCAAAATATACTGTCAGACTTGCTCGAGGCTGATGCAGACAGAGCTCAAAAAACTCTCCTTAATCATCCGTATATCAAATCAGTAGATGTCCGTTTGACACCATTTTGGGCCAAAAAACTCCCAAATAGTCTCGATAAAATCTATATCAAAGTCAAAAAAATGAATTAGCTTTGCTCGTTTTCTAGAATTTCGGTGTAGAGTTTCTTTTCTTCTTTTGAGATTTTCCCCGGTATCAATATCTCGAGTGTGATAATCAAATCTCCACGTCATTTTTTCCCAAGAAGGGGCATGCCGTCTCCTGATATTTGTATTTTTTTTCCGTGCTGAGTACCGGCAGCAATTCGTATTTCTCTTTCTCCTATGAGAGCGAATTTTATTTTTTTATGTATGCCGAGCACGGCTTCTGCGGGACTTATATGAAGGGTAGAGAGTATATTATTTCCTTCACGGACGAGATTTTCATGAGATTGTTCGACATGACAGCTGATATAGAGGTCGCCTGCTGTATGTTTACCGGCATGGCCTTCTCCAGTCATCCGCAGTGTCATACCATCATCTATACCTGCTGGTATTTCTACAGTTTGTTCTACTTTTTTCTTTACTCGTCGTTTCCCATGACATTCTTTGCATGGCTCATCGATTTTTACTCATTCTCCATGACACTCATCACAGAGAACTGTTTGCTGCATGAGGCCAAATATACTTCTTGTGGCTCTTGTGACATGCCCAGAACCATGACAAGCAGGACATTTTTTTGGTTCTTTCCCATCCTTGGTTCCATGTCCATGGCATGAATCACAGTGCACCATTTTATCAAAATGTATTTCTTTTTTTACACCAGAAAAACTTTCAGCGAATGTTATATGTACTTCTTTTTGTATATCTTCGCCTCACTCATCTCGTGTTTGCCTGCGTCCTCCACCAAAGCCTCCCATATTCCCAAACACTGAAGAGAAAATATCCTCTACATTTATATCACCAAAATCAAATCCTCCGAAACCTCCACCAAATCCTCCACCATCAGCACTTCAGAACTGATCATATCTTGCTTTTTTCTGGGCGTCGGATAAGACAGCGTAAGCCTCATTGATAGCTTTGAATTCTTCTTCCTTTGTTTTATCTCATCCGTGCCTATCAGGATGAGATTCCATAGCTTTTTTCCTGTAAGCTTTTTTTATCTCATCAGCAGACGCATTACGTTCAACTCAGAGAATAGAATAGTAGTCTTTACTCATGCGTAGGATTGTATAGTTTTTGGATTTTTGGCAACCCCGATTCCGTCATTCCCACGTAGGCGGGAATCCATCACTGAATATTTTAAAGACTTTGTCTAGTAATTCACCTGGATCCCCGTGTCGCGTTTTTCCCTGCTAACGCAATGGAAAAACTTGCACGAGGATGACGGATAAGTGGAATGACGGTGGAAAAAATTACCCACGTTTTGCGAGTTGCTCGAGTGCTGTTTGTTTGAGGATTTCTTCTTCAGCTGCTAGATATTCGGCAGAGTTTTGGAGTCCGTCTTTTTCCGC
>CAZJBQ010000001.1:45686-46439 GCA_964544625.1 uncultured Candidatus Peribacteria bacterium
TCATAAAAGCTTTTGCTTCTTCTTTTTTCTTTGCTATTGATTCTGCATTGATATTTTCACCACTATCAACCATATCAGCGATAACTCGCACACCATTTTCATCTACCTCGTATATACCAGCTCCAAGAGCATAGCTGACTTCTCGACCGATATATTGAATCCGGAGAATACCTGGTTGAGTCACTCAGAGAACAGGGAGGTGATTCGGGAGAATCTGTATCTCGCCATTTAGAGTGGGAATGATAACTGATTCAATTTCAGTTTTATCGAGAACTTTTTTGGTCGTGGAGATAAGAGAGAAGATCATAGATATTTGATTGTTAATTCTAAAATAGTTTTCTTGAAGTGTATATATTAATTATCCTACTTCATCAGGACATGCATCCATAAATTCATCTGCATTTTTGAAAGTACTCAGAGCTCGTATGGCGTGTTTTCTTGCATCTTTTTCAAGCAACGCTGCAATATCCTTATGATTTACTGGTTTATTGTTGTTTTTGTCTTTGCCTTCTCGATGCTTATCAGATACTTCTTTTAGCATACATTTTTAATAAAATTATACAGCAACAGCTTCTTTGCGACTTTCTTCGAATGATGCTATTACTTGGTCAATAGAACCTTTGTAGAGGAAATATTTCTCTGGGATGTGATCGAGATCACCATCAACAATCATTTTGAATCCTTTGACAGTATCTTCTCTTTTGACGTAGACACCTGGTGTACCAGTGAATTGTTCAGCGACGAAGAATGGTT
>CAZJBQ010000001.1:46449-58575 GCA_964544625.1 uncultured Candidatus Peribacteria bacterium
TCTGGATTTTACGTGCTCGAGCAACAGCGATTTTGTCATCTTCCCCGAGCTCATCCATACCGAGGATGGCGATGATATCCTGGAGTTCTTTGTATCTCTGGAGGATTTTCTGGACCTGACGAGCGACAGTATAGTGCTCTTCACCGACGACACGAGGGGTTAGGACAGTAGAAGTAGAGTCGAGAGGATCTACCGCAGGGTAGATACCGAGCTCAGCAATACTACGATTCAATACGACAGTCGAGTCGAGATGGGCAAATGTGTTTGCAGGAGCAGGATCTGTGAGATCATCCGCAGGGACGTAGACCGCCTGTACTGAAGTAATAGAACCATTTTTTGTTGAAGCGATACGTTCTTGGAGTGTACCCATTTCTGTCGCGAGGGTTGGTTGGTAACCTACTGCAGATGGGATACGACCGAGGAGTGCTGAAATCTCTGAACCAGCTTGTGTAAATCGGAAGATATTGTCGATAAAGAGGAGGACGTCACGTTTTTCTTCATCACGGAAGTGCTCAGCCATAGCGAGGCCTGTGAGAGCGACACGAGCACGAGGACCAGGAGCTTCGTTCATTTGACCGAAGACCATCACTGTTTTGTCGATGACGCCTGAATCCTTCATTTCATGATAGAGGTCATTTCGGTCACGTTCACCGACACCAGCAACAACAGAGTATCCTCCGTGTTCGGAGGCGATATTATGGATGAGTTCTTGCATGATAACCGTTTTACCGACACCAGCACCTCCGAAGAGACCTACCTTACCACCTTTGAGCATAGGAGCGACGAGATCGATAACTTTGACACCTGTTTCAAAAATTTCTGCTTGTGTTGTGAGTTCGTCATATGCAGGAGCCGCTTTATGAATAGGAGCTTTTTTGTCAGTTTTTGGAGCTGGTTTCTCATCGATTGGTTGACCGAGGACATTGAACATACGTCCGAGTACCTCTGAACCGACGGGCACAGAGATAGGGGCTTCGAGCGCTTTTACTTCGAGACCTCTCTGGAGTCCATCAACAGGATTCATCGCGATAGTTCGGACTGTATTATCGCCGAGTTGCTGTTGTACTTCGAGGATAATTTTATTTTCGTCCTGTACCTCGAGCGCATCGTAAATATTTGGGACATAACCGTCTGAAAACTCTACGTCAATGACGACACCAATAATGGATTTAATCTTTCCTGTGTGCATAGCTGCTTCGTTAAGTAAATAATAAAATTGAGTTATAACGAAGAGTACAAAGTGCAAAGTACAAAGTGCAAAGTGGAGGATATTTATTTTTCCTTTCTATGACTATTACTATGACTACGACTCTTTAAAGTGTCAAAAACACTGCCAGGATTATAGAGAAAACAGAAAGAATGCAAATCGTCTTTTTGTCTGTCTTATGAGGCCCTGTATGCACTAATCCATCACTCTATGTCACTTCGAGCTTGTTTTTGGCCATCTTCATTCTGCAGGAGCGTGGCATAATGATTGATATCACACTGAACGATTCAAAAATCTCTACATGTTTGTATCAGGAAGATAAGTATATCATGGTGGCAAATATCGTGATTTATAGTTATTGATTTCAGTATCTGAAACAGTTTTGGATAGGGGAGGCCATGAGGAAGGAGTGTGTAGAGTACTGCGACGGACCAGCCAGCTAAATCGTAAAGATTGTAATCTCATGCTGGCAAAAATGGTGTCATCTTATATATGTTGGTCAAGGTATTGTGCTCTTTGGTCCTGATTTGCCCTGTGAAGTACGACAGTGTGTCGAGACGAGTGGTACTAGGGCTCTCACGATGAAATACATCAATTTTTCCATATTCACTGGAGAAACATGTCAGAACGACTTTGCGTTCATCAATACGTACTTTTCTGAGGATGATTGCTTCGAGAGGGTACATTACTTGGTTTGTAATACCTGTATCTTGTTATCCTTTATCGTGATTTTGGTTCCAAATACGCCACTTCCTGGACTACCAAAATAAATTTCTCGCACGTCACCATCTTGCTCGATAGCGATATCGGTGATGATGACTTTTGGTATTTCTATCTGACCTGCATAGGTGAGATTGCGTACATCGGTGAATCTCTTTGAGCTCGGAACAAATATCCAAATTTTGTTATCAGCGAGTATGTAGATTTCTTGATATGATTCGCCAGCGTATATTTTTGTAATGTCTGAATCCAGATACTTAAATGTATTGATACCCATATTGTTGATAGGTATTGGTCTTCGTTCGTATCGTGGTGCTGTGAGGATTTTCTCTGTATTGAGACGATCAATACCAGACATGAGCCACACACTTCCATCTACATCCATATCGATAATTGGATTGATTTGCTGAGCGTTGTCCGTTATGACAAAACTTCGTCCTGCATATGAATTCTCTGCTTGTCGACGATATTTGTAGATTTGTTTTTTATCTGAAGAGAGGAGATATATGTTTGAATTATAGACACTGAGCCCTTCTGACTTATCCCATCCACCTACTTGCTGTATATTGAGTGTATTAAATATTCATTTATCAAAGATATATATCTTGTCTTTATCTGTTGAGAAATAGATACGACCTTCTCCGTCCATATCAGATAATTTGTATTTCTGACCTTCAGGGAGCGAATACTGTTTTGGCGTTTCTCCTGGAATGTATGGTCCTATGATGCTTTCTTGCGTGAGGAAGAAGAGTTTTTTATCTCTCGCGTAGATAGAAAATGGTACCGAAGGTGTTGACTGAGGGAACGTGAATATATCACGATATTCTTCTCTTTTGAGAGTGGTAACTTTGTTGATACTCTTCTCGAGGTTTGCGAGATCGTCTTCGAGGAGTTGTACGTCGACTTTGAGTACTCATGCATTTTTTACGGTCTGTATGATTTCTTTTACATTTTTTATTGCAGGACCAAAATTATCAGGCTGATCTATCATACGTGTTGCTTCTGTGAGCTTGGTACGGCCATCAGCGAGCATCTCTCTGTATTTCTGAGGTACAAATATCGTATACTGGGACTGCATGATAGACGTCACTACCAGATAGAGAAAAACTATACTCAGAATAAGCCCTCCTACCATTGTCCATGTTTGTGTATTTTTACCGAGATGTACAAAATTAGACTGGATTTTTTTTATGTTTTCAGAGCTACTTTTTTTTATATCTTCCATCCAGACAATTGGGTTTCGTTTATCTGATATTTTTTTAGGACTCCATTTGGTTTTTTCCGGTTCTACAAAGCTCCCACGAGATATAGATGTGATGATACCATCTTTGTGTATATTGGTGCGCTCTATTCTCTCACCCATGAGCCTCATACGTTCTTCGATAGGGAGGTGCAAGAGACTCTGACATTCATTTCCGAGTATGTGCGTGTCGACTTTTGGCGCGAAAACATAGAGTGTCTCATTATCTCTGAGATCTCCATGGGAATCATATACAAAATGACCTTCGCCACTATCCATTTCACTAAAAATATCTTCTATATTTTCTGCGGATACTATCATACCGGTGAGTTCTTTTCCAAACATGGAAAAATGGAGATGATCGCCGAGGAGTAATCCTATAAATAATGAAACATCAGATTTTTTGTGGTGGAGATAGAGGTTATCTAAGTCATGATTGATTTTTTCGAGAATTTCTGTGAAAACCTTCATTACATCTTTTTCTGTTGGATTGAATGCAATGACGTGATCTGTACACATTCTATGAATGGTATTCGTCAGCGTACTGTTCGATGTATGACAGACGCAAACAAAGCTCGTATTTTCATCTTTTTGTATGGAAAAACCAGCAGACCGTGGTGACTCTGAGTCACTGAGTTTATGGAGATGGACAGTGTGCATGAGAATAGTCTATATATCTTCTGTTTTCGTCAATATCAGTTCAAGCAAAAAAACGATACATAATAATAAAAATCATGTCACTATAGTCAGGACTCCATAAATATAAAAAATGTAGCCAACGACCGCCCAGAGCGCAATCAATAATCCATGCCTAAAAGCCCGAAAAGCTGCTATGGGATAGAGAAAGCCCCGAGAGGCAATTTTTTTACATAAAAGGAGGAATAACCCTATGAGAGAACCACCTGTCAAAAACACTGCAATCCCCATAAGTATAATACCAGCCATGGGGTAATAGGTTGGATCGAATCCGAAGTAGAGTATTATGCCCAATAAAATCCCCAAAAAGCAGAGGATTATCATGAGTGATATAAATACCTTTGTATACATAATATATTATGTTTTCGAATGTATCCTTTGTTGGACGAAAAGCAAGCATTTATTTTGTATTTTCTTGACTCTCAAATATATCGATGCAATCGAGCTATCTGTCAAGCTTACTTTCTTTGAGATGAGCCAAAAAGTAGGGTAGTATGAGCTTATGTATCGTTTTTCTCGCACTTTTCTCGCACTTTTCTGTATTTTTATAGGCATAGCACAGGCTGATGTGTATGATCCAGCATATTATAATTCTCAGCAATATTTTCATAAAGAAGAGATTATTGAGAATAATTTCTTTCCTGTCATGCGCCTGTCTGAGCTTATAGATGGTTATAAGGCCAACATGGGCGCCCAAGGTCAAAATAACAAATACGTTAATATAGAAATTTCACAGGATGATTGGAAAGAATTCATGACGCATTATTTCAGCGATAAGCGTTTCTTGGATATCGCTGATTTCCCCATGAAAGCTACCTTTTCTCATGGAGATGGTACTTCTGAAATTATTAATGGTACCATACGTCATCGGGGGAATTATTCGACCCGTAGTCTCAAAGCTGGATTTCGTGTAGAACTCAATAGGGCTATACAGCATTGAGTTTTCAAAGATAATACCCAGATTGCCTTTCGACACCTCGTATTTGATGCTTCTGGTATCAATGAATTTGTCTATTATCAGGCCTGGAGTAATCTCCACAAAGACTTGTTTGGCTTTTCTCCTCTCGTTCCTTCGAGTGATTATTATTGGATATTTATCAATGGGAAACTCTACGGCTACTATCTCGCTCTCAATGATTCAAAGCCTGAGCTTCTCAAGAAACGAGGAGAGGTTTTTGACCCTGCTCAGGATTGTCTCGTAAAAGCAAAAGTATGGGCTGCAGACGAGAGTGCTGATATGCATTACTCTTCTCTGTATGATACGTTAGAAGGTTTCGAAAAAATCTATGTTATAGAAGGAGGTGACCATAAAAAATGCTATCAAGAAGTCACTCAGATGATGCAAGACCTCGATAATGGTCACGCGAGAAATGTATTATCCAAATTTCGCGACCCAAAACAAATAGCGTACCAGGCTCGATTCGTCGATAAAACTGGTAATAAAACAGGTGTTCATCAAAACTATATCCTCCTCAAGCACAATAATCTCTGGGAGATATCTCCATGGGATGCTGATATGAGTTTTGATTCTAAGTATGTATTTGGTCTCCGTTTTCTCTCAGAAAATGCGCTCTTTTCCGCAGCACTAAGTCATTACCCTGAGGCTCTTCCAGAGCATCTTGACGATGATATATCAAAACTTTTTTATCAAGCGACAGCTGCCTACATTGATCAGATACGTATTGATCGAAAGATTTGGTCTCGCTATCTCCCAAAACGTGATTCGCATATTTCTGATAAATATACACAATATATCGATCCAGAGTATCAGCCAGATTCTATTGATACTATCGTGCTGGAATTAGTTCAGGCGACCTATCAAAATATTCTCTCATCACTCTTTTAATTTCTTTTTATGGATACAATTGCTGCTACAAATCAATTTTCACATGCTCCCGGTATTGAGCTTGCTAATATCGTATTTGCTGTCCTCTTTGCTTCTTTTTTCTTTTTACGACATAGACAAAAATATGATGCTATATTGATAGCTGTCGTGGGAGTGATGGTGGGTATAACCGTTCGTTATTTTGTTGATAGGAATATCGGTGCTGGTACTGGTTTTGGTCTATTTGCACTATTTTCACTTATTAGTTTCCGTCGTAAGTATAGCAAATCTACTTTTCTCTACTTATTTATAGCTCTCAGTATAGGTATACTCTCGAGCCTTATGCCTCAGTCTGAAATGATCGTTTTCTTGGCTTTTGGTACTGGTTCACTCGTCTTGATCGGTATCGCTGAGTGGCTCGTCAAGAGCATGAAAACATGTGAAATGCGAGTTCCAGCTGATGAACTCTATTCTGCTCGTGAGAAGTTCGAGTCATACATGCCACATACACGCGTCAAAAACATCGAAGTTGATGAGATACGTGATGGCATGGCTAAAATTACGATATCGTATCTCGATCTCTGGAAGTAATTAGAGATTAAAAAACTCTTTGGAGTTTTCCCAGAGTTGTTGTTCGATAATTTCTGGAGATTCGTTCCGTATTTCGCACAGTTTTTCAAATATGTAGATGGAGAAAACTGGTTCGCAATAGTCTGCTTTTCCTTTTATTTGAGCGGGGATTAGATAGGGCGCATCTGTTTCTATCATGATTTTTTCGAGAGATACTCTTTTTGCTACTTCTTGTATTTCAGTGGATTTTTCATAGGTGAGTATGCCAGTGAAGCTGATTTTTGTTTCTGGAGATATTTCAAATACGGATTGTGCAAAATCCCAGCTCTCACTAAAACAGTGAATCACGAATTTTTGGAGTCCAGACGTTTTGAGTTCTGAGAGAGTTATCTGAGGACAATTTCTCGTATGTATCACAACTGGTAGATCATATTTTTTTGCTAAAACAGCCTGTGCACGGAACCACTCTATTTGACGTTGTTTTTGTATTTCTGCTGTTTCTGCATCAGAGGAGAGGTGATAATGGTCAAAGCCTATTTCGCCCAGACCCACTATGTAGTTTTTTTCACTTTGAATTATCCTCTCGAGCTCAGCTATTTGTTCTGGTATTTGTTCAACAGGGATGTCTTGAGCCTCGCAGGGATGTATGCCGACAGTGGCTCGGATAATCGGGTATTGATGAGCGAGATTTATACAGATTTGAGAGCTTTCTATGCTGGTACCGATTTGGATGGTGTGTGAGAAATTTTTCTCCTCCAAATGTCTGATAGCTCCTGGTATATGATTTTGGAGCTCGCCGAGATAGAGATGTGAATGAGTATCGATAAACATGCTGGATTTGGATTATGATTTGTATAATTCTGGGGCGAGTGATGCAAGATAGGCTATCCCGAGTGCATCAGCAGCGTCATCTGGTTTTGGCACTTCATCGAGTTTGAAGAGGAGCTGAACGGCACGGCCTATTTGCTTTTTTTCTGCTTTACCATTACCACAGAGAGCTTTTTTGACTTGGAGAGGGGTATATTCGTAGAGCTTTATTCATGCTTTCTCGAGAGAGAGTAGTATCACTCCACGGCTTTGAGCAACATCAATACCGGTTTTGAGATTGGTGGAAAAATAGAGTTTTTCTACGGCAGCGTGTGTGATTTTGTGTGTTTTTATTATATCTTCTAGATCGTTT
This sequence comes from uncultured Candidatus Peribacteria bacterium, assembly GCA_964544625.1. Lineage (GTDB taxonomy): Bacteria > Patescibacteriota > Gracilibacteria > BD1-5 > JAGOOR01 > JAGOOR01. Next base: position 53,888 of record CAZJBQ010000001.1, read on the forward strand.
GCTATTTCGAGTAATTTTATGCTCTGTGCGGCATTGGGTGTGGTATGTATGACGCCAAAAGTGATAATGTTTCTGGTATTTTTTACTGTTTCTATCACTGCAAAACCGACATCGGTCGTCCCAGGATCTATTCAAAGAATTCTCGTCATGGGTACACTCTATTTGAAATACTGCATTTTCAAATATTTTTTGCTCTGTGATTTTTTAGAGATGTTTGAGGAGTACTTTGAGAAAGCCTTCTTTCTCAAAATTACCAGTTATATTTTCTCTGAGACGTTGTATATCCTGGAAGCTGACTTTACCTGCGTGGCGTTTTTCTCCAAAAGCGTGTGTTTCTATGATTTCTGCGAAGAGTTCCCAAAAAAGTGGATCATCAATAGCTCCATAGAGCGGAAGCTTCTCCATAGATGTGTGAAATAGATGTACCAAATCACCAGCTTTTGCATCCATCATACGCTGAAAAATCTGAAAAAGCTTTCCGAGAGAGAGTCTGAAATTGTCGTGTATAACTTTGTAGAGTGTTTTTTCTATGAGATCGTTTTTACTCGGATGTATATGGGTTTTTTTGTGTATACTTCGAAAATGATGAGTAATATGTTCTTCAAATATATCTTCGAGTATTTTTTGGTAGAGATTGCTTACCATGATGCCATCGAGATTTTTCTTACGAATTAAGTGGGAGAAGTTAATCTCTGATTCAACCAGGAGGGTTATATTTTCTGCTGATAAATAAGAGAGACAGCTCCCGAGGTACTTTTCTATACGTTCTCTAATACTCTCTTCTGATTCATAGAGCTCTCAGCGTGTTTGTTTGAGCATTTCTTCCTTGGTTCTTCGGAGCTGCATATCGCTTATTTCACGACCTATCCACTGCTCCGCTATGGTGAGTTTTTCACGGAGTTTTTTATTCTCTTTTGAGAGTTCGATAATGAGAGGAAGTGTTTGATTCATGCTTTCCTACTCAGTTTACCATGATTTCTTGATTATTTCAAGAATTTATCTGAAATAAGTATTCAATTGAGGTGATCTACTTCGTGTTGTATGACGCGTGCACCAAATCCAGAGACAGTTTTCCTCATTTTTATACCTTTTAAATCCCACCATTCTACTTCGAGAGAAGTTGATCTTTTGACTTTCCCGACGATACCGGGGAGACTCAGACAGCCTTCTTCATCTATATCGGTTTCTGCTCAGAGCGAGAGTATGGTTGGATTGATCATGAGTACTGTCGGATAGGTTTCATCTTCTCGTGTTTTGGGGAGTCAAACGACTATCATCCTCTTGCTGATGCCAATTTGAGGCGCAGCCAGTCCTATACCCTTATTTTTTGGATTTTTTACGTATTTTACCATCGATTCGCCGAGCAATCGCAGACCTGCTAGCTCAGATGTCTTTATGGGCTTTGCTATTGCCCGAAGTAGGGGGTTATTTTCGCCTGTTTGGAGTGAGAGTTTCATGGTTTTATGAATGACAAAAATTGAGGAGAGCCATCAGAAAAGCCTCTTTTTTACCTGGTAATTCTCCTGATTTTTCTGCAATATCAACTGCTACGATATCGTCGTAGAGTTTTTTGATGTCGAATTTGATAGAAACGAGTTTTTTGCCAGTTCTTTTTTGATTTTCACTGATTGTGGAGAGTTTATTTACCGAGTTTGGAAATACACTGACAATCAATGTTTTGCGTATCATAGTTATAATAGAGGCCATACTGAGCTCATGGTCAGCGGTTTCCATTAAGTGGCGAAATATATCGTTTACTTCTCATCATCGGCGATTCCAGAGAGGAGTCATGATTTCATAACTTTTTTCTTCTCGGTAGTCTGGTAATATCCTCATGAGTTCTTCATCAGTCCATGATTCTTTTTGTGCGAGTGCGAGTTTTTTTACCTCTTGTACGACAAAATCGTAGTTATAGTTTAGCCGATTTGCTATTCCTAGAGATTGTCTTGTAGTTACTTGCAGATTTTTTTGAATATATGCTTCGATTTCTTCTGGAGTTGGATAGGCAAAATCATGTATTGTAGCGTTTTCTGCTAGCCATTTTTCGAGATCTGTGATTGGTTTTGTATTCCCGATGAAAAGCATGAAATTTTTTTCGGGAATTCGTTCCAGCATTTGTATCCATTGTTCTTCGCTACTTGATTCTATTTTTTCATCGTTTCATTGTAATAATTCATCAAGATCAATGGTTTTTCCAGCATTTTCTTGTCTTCTGAGTTCTTCTTCATATTCCCTTGCTTCTTCTTCCTGCATTCTTTTGATTTGTTTCTCAGTTTTGAAGAGCAGATCCCTGAATATGACCATACGAGCACTCCCCATAAACCCCTCCGCCATACAGTCTGTTATGATTCCGTCAGGCATGTTTTCATGATGGATATCGAGCAAATTCATGTCACTGTATTTTTCGATAAATTTTTGCTTCCATCAGTGGACTGTTTTTTTGAGATCCATCGTATTAGGACCACGAAACAGGAGGATGTTTTTCTTTGGAGACATGATTACTGTGTTTTCTTATTGATTTTGTTTTGTATTCTCCAACGAGAAATACCAGAGTGGACATACTCGAGCCAGTTTTTTGCCAGAGTCGTCGTTTCCGCGAGCGTGTAGGTGATGATATCGTCGTTTTCTAGAACTGTATGAAAGGGAACCTTTTCATGATTACGAAAAATTGCATCTATATGGTGAAAGTGACCAGGATCTAGATATACTACAGCATCGAGTACAGTTGACTTGATAGGCATATAAAAGAGAGGGCGTATCTTGGAATGAACTGGTATTTTTCGTGCTAAAACATGTTCTGATACGCTTTTCATGAAATCTTCTGAATTTGAAGCTGTTGCTTCATTGATGAGGTCAAAATCACGGAAGAGTACGGGACCATAGGTTTCACCCAATTCATCAAATGTTTCGTACTCGAGGACTTTTTCATATGTTTTTTCTGTAATAATTCGGAGCTTGATACGAGTGGTGCCCTCAAAAACTGCATCAGTATGGAGCCCTGTATAGCCTGAAAGTCGGGGGTGATTGATGAGGTCACTGACTCGGCCTATTTGGAGGAATTTTTCATCCTGCCGCATGCCTATATCATGGAGTATTGCATAACAATCACTTGCCTCACGCACGACTACCTGTATAGCATACCATGATTCCATGAGATATTCTCGTTTTAACTCGATAGAAAATGGAGAAACAAAGTCAGTATCAAAATGAACTATCGGTCGTGACCATGTTTGCTTTCGGAGATATCCATGTATGCGTTTCGCATGGTCGACCATGTCCGCATGTTTATTGGTAACAAAAGTTTCCATGGTCGCCCATTTTTCTGGTTCGAGTACTTCTGCCGTCAGTCCATGAAGAAAGTGATACATTTCCCGGAGACCAGAGCGCTTGGCGAGAGGGATGTAGACGTTGTGAGTTTCTTCTGCCATTCTCTGTTTTCCCTCAGGTGACATAGCATCAACTGTAATCATGTTATGAGAACGATCAAAAATCTTCAAAAAGAGTATGCGGATATCTTTTTGTGCGGCAACGAGGATTTTGCGAATTGTCTCAAATCGTGCTTGTTCTGATGAAAATCCAGCCGGATCATCACGTGATGCGGATCGTATCTTGGTAGCTCACTCGACTATATTGGCTATATCTGGATGTATATCATAGATGCTCTCATAGCTCTCATCAGTGTCCTCGAGGACATCGTGGAGAAGTGTCGCACTGAGGAGCATGGGGCAGGGACGATAGGGGAGCATCATACAGGCTACTGTCAATGGATGCGTAATATATGGCGCTCCAGATTTTCTGAGTTGTTTTGCGTGTCATCTCTTGGCTATAACGTAGGATTGTTTGATGAGATCTTTTCCTTCGCCAGAGATATAATCACATTCGGTCATGAGTTCTTCGAATATATCATCTGGTGTACGTTTCTCATACTCTCTGTATTTTTCAACATAGGCAGTATAATCAGCGAAATAGTTAGCGTTTTGTGTCACCTGAGTATTCTCTTCTCTAATGCGAAAAAATCAATACAAAAACAGAAAAAAAGCACCTTTTCCTCTCAAAAAAATAGGGAAAACTGATTTTGTCATGGGTGTTGACGAAGCGGGCAGGGGAGCCTGGGCTGGTCCTGTCGTGGCAGCGTGTGTTGCCTGGTCTGGTAAAAACCCTCTCAAAAATATCCTCCGAGATTCTAAAAAAATGAACGAGAAAAATCGAGAAATTACGTATGATGAGATACTCCAGCTCGTGAAAAAATGAAAACTCTTCTACGGGGTGGGAATTATTTCTCATACAGTTATAGATACTGTAGGAATCCGGGAAGCGAATAGATTGGCGATGCAAGAAGCTCTCTCTCAAATGCAAAATTCAAAGTTCAAAGTTCAAAATGAAGGATTTTTTATTTTAATTGATGGTCGAGATAATTATATCTTTGATATTCCAGATTTACCTCAGCCAGAATATATTATCTGAGGTGATGACATCGTTCCTCAGATTATGGCCGCTTCGATAGTGGCAAAAGTCACGCGGGATAGGATTATGGTAGAATATGAAATGACTCTGCCGTGATACTGATTTGAGAAACATAAAGGTTATGGAACAGCCATTCATCAGCAATCACTTAAAAAGCAAGGAGTTACCGAAATTCATAGAACGAGCTATGCTCCGATAAAACTTGCGACTTCTTGAAAGGGTCT
>CAZJBQ010000001.1:58585-69251 GCA_964544625.1 uncultured Candidatus Peribacteria bacterium
CTATAATGATGTCACTATGATTATACGAAACCCCGAACAGCGTGTTGCCATCCTCGTCGATGTCCAAAATCTCTATTATTCAGCGAAGAATCTCTATCATTCTCGCGTGAATTTCAAAAATATTCTCTGACTCATGCTCCAAGGGCGCAAGCTCACCCGAGCTATTGCTTACGCTGTCGATACAGCAGAAGAAACCAACAAAGTATTTATCGAAGCCATCCATGAAAGTGGTTTCGAGATTAAAACAAAACCAATTCAAACTTTTGTAGATGGTTCTAAAAAAGCAGATTGGGATGTCGGTATTGCTATGGATGCAATTCGTCTTGGTTCAAAAGTTGATTCTATTGTTCTTGTCTCTGGTGATGGTGATTTTTCTCCGGTAGTGAATTATCTCCAGCAGTCACAGGGTTGTCTCGTCGAGGTATTGGCATTTGGTCGTACTACCAACAAAGATCTCCGTGAACTCGCTGACGAATTCATCGATATAGAAGATTATCCCGATGACTTGCTTTTCCAATCTCGTAAATCTATCCGTCCACAGAGAAATGAGAAAAAATCACAGAAACCCCAAGATCAAAAACCACAGCACCCGAGCCAACAAAATCCCCAAAATCCTAAAAAATAACATGGTTCAGTACGATGATTTTGCTGAGACATTTGGACGTAGTCGTGATAACTTGCATTGGCCAGAGCTCGAGCGAGTGCTCACCGATTTTGTAGTTCATTTTTCTGACAAAAATACATGGCGAATAGGGGATATAGGCTGTGGTAATGGACGACTCTTGGAGCATATGGCTCGTGAGCCTTTCTCAGCTCTTTTTCAAACAAAAAAAGTTTCTTATACAGGATTGGATCTTTCCCAAAATCTCCTCGAACAGGCTCAAAAAAAGACACAACTTGTTGCTTGATTTGAGCACGTCTCATGGCTACAAGGAGATATGCTCGATGTGGCTACTCTGTGTTCTGGGCAGACTTTTGATGCTCTCTTTTTTGTGGCGAGTTTTCACCATCTTGCAGATTTCCAACAGAGAACCACGGTGCTCCGTGATGCTCAGAGCCTTCTCGCTCCTGGTGGGCGTATTGTGATGATAAATTGGCATCTCCTCCACGAGAGTCAAACTCGCTATAGTTCTTCTCGGATGCAGAGCTATGAAAATGGAAGTGCAGATTTTATGATAAAAATTGGTCAACATCAGCGATTTTATCATGCTTTTTCTGAGCAAGAATATCAATCGTTAGCACATGAAACTGACCTCTCTCTTTCTCTCCTAGATTTCTGAGAACGGAATAGTCTCTGTATTTTTTCTCTCTAAAAAACCCTCTGTAAAAAGAGGGTTTTTTATTGATGATTAGAATCAACTGACCGCATCTTTTGGAACATCAGCTTTTGCTGCTCATCCCTGAACCTGTGCTGTGATATCACTGAGGAGAGATTCTCATCTCCATTTTTTTATGAGCTTGCCAGTGTTATCAACCTGAACAAATGTATGTTGCTCAGTGACACCATATGTTTCTCGCAGAGCAGTAGCATCATCGAAATTCACTCGAAGGATCGTGAGATTTTTTGGTATTTTTTTGAGATTTTCTTCTATATTTTTGTTGACCTTGATACATGTAGGACACCAATTCGCGTAGAAAAAGAGAACGATATCTCCTTTTGCTTGTACTACCGCTGTGCTGGTGTAGGGGATATAAATACCACCTTCAACAATAGCTTTTGGCGTGTCTGTTGGTAGGGCGTTATTTATTACTTCTTCTGGCATTTTTTCTGGAGTTACTGCTGGAGTTTTTGTTTCTTCTGTTGTTGTTGGCTCTGCTGGGGTTTCTGGAGTTTTTGCTGTCTCTTCAGTTGTGGTCGTAGCTGGGACAGTTTCTGTCTCTGTACCGCCCATGCCAGGTATACTACAGGCAGAGAGCGTTATTGACGAGAGTATGATGAGTCCTGCGATTTGTGTTTTTTTCATAGGTTGTGATTGTGTGAAGTAAGATACTCCTATGTTAGGGAAAAAATACTTTCTGTCTATGGTTGTTACTTTACTTTTTGAGTTCTCTTTTTACTGTTTGGTCGTATAATTCTCTGTATTCTATGCTCACTGAGACACTTGCCATGCTCCAGAGAAAACCTGAAACCCTTGAGAGAGGGGATATAGAGGTGCTCCGACAGATGGTCGAATTTCATAGACATCAATACTATGAGCTCGATACCCCTCTTATTACCGATGAGGAATTCGACAGACTCTACGCTCTCCTCGTAGTAACCGAAGAAAAATTTCAGGAATCACATGCCTTGAGCCCGACACAAAAAGTTCAAGACCTCGTGGATAATCATTTTACCAAAGCTCCACATCTCCATCAGATGATGTCACTCGACAATACTTATAACGCTGAGGACCTCAGGGAATTCGAGACACGTATACGTCGTATACTCCGAGAAGAAGGAAATGAGAGAGAGTTAGAATATGTCATAGAATACAAATTTGATGGTCTAGGTATTGCACTTCGTTATGATAATGGTCAGCTCACTCGTGCTCTGACTCGAGGCGATGGACAGATAGGAGAGGATATCACGCTCAATGTGATGGAGATTGCCAATATTCCACACACTATTCCACACCAAGACACGATTGAAATTAGAGGTGAAGTCGTCATGCCTCGGAGTGCTTTTGATGAGCTCAATAATAGACGACTCCAGGCTGGTGAGAAACTCTTCGCAAATCCTCGCAATGCTGCGAGTGGGAGTCTCCGACAATTGGATCCGACGGTGACACGAGAGCGCGATCTCCTTTTCTTTGCTTACTCATGTCCTGACCTCGAAGAAATCCACAAGGTAGATATGAGTGAGGAGAGTAACTACTCAGCCCTTATCGAAAAACTGGGTGTTTGGTGATTTAATACTTCGAAACAGTGGCAAAAAGGTGGGCTCTTTTTTGAGAAAAAAACAGGAGTTGAATCCATCATCGATATGATTCATGATATGGGTAAAAAACCTGTCTGCCCATTTGATATCGATGGACTCGTGATAAAAATAAATGACCTCCATCTCTGGAATATTCTCGGTATGACATCGCACCATCCTCGCTATGCCATATCGTTCAAATTCCCAGCTGAATACGCTCGTACCAAGATTATAGAAATAGAGCATTCTGTTGGTCGTACGGGGACGATTACTCCTGTGGCACATGTTGAGCCCGTGAACATCATGGGAGTGACGGTCCAGCATGCGACACTGCACAATTACGATGAAGTCGCCAAAAAAGATCTAAGAATCTGAGACCAAGTATTTATCCACCGAGCGGGAGAAGTTATCCCAGAAATTATTGCTCCCATCATCGAAGCTCGAACAGGAAAAGAACAAATCATCATCCCACCGACGCACTGTCCTATCTGTGAATCACCAACCCACAAAGAAGGTGAAAAAATAGCTCTCCTCTGTAGTAATCCTCACTGTCCAGCTCGTGAGATGCAGGCCCTCGAATGGTTCGTCAGCAAGCATGGTGTGGACATCGACTGATTCTGACCAAAACAAATCGAGCTCTTCCTCGAACTCGGTTGGGTCACCGACATGGCCTCTATTTATGACCTCCGAGAGTATCGTGATGAGTTTCTCCTCTTGGAATGATATAAAGAAAAATCAGTCGATAACCTGCTCTCTGCTATCGAAGCAAAACGCACACTCCCGATTGATCGATTTATAGGTGCGCTCGGAATCCCATGAGTTGGTAAACGTACTGCGAAGCTCCTCGCACCACTGTTTCAGAGTGTCGAGGATATACTCAATTTCCATCTCAGCATCGAAACCCTCGAAGCAGTCAAAGATATCGGTCCAGGAACAGCGGGGACAATCAGTACCTATTTTCAGACACATAAACACTTATTGGAACGACTCCTCGCACGAGTCACAGTGACTTTCCCAAAAGTGTTGGAAGTTTCGGGAGTACTCGCGTGAAAAACTTTTTGTGTGACTGGAACATTTGATCTATCACGGGATGATATTCACGCCATGATTGAAGCCAATGGCGGAGAAGTCCGTACGGCTGTCTCGGGCAATCTCGACTATCTCATCGCTGGAGAATCAGCAGGTAGCAAGCGAGAAAAAGCTCAATCACTCTGAGTATCCATCATCGATTATCCTGGACTCCTCTCTCTCATTGAATCAAAATAAAACTCCAATTGCTGGAGTTTTATTTTGAGAAATTATTTAGACTTTCAGACTATTTTCATGATGTTCACACCCATAACAAATGCTTCACCACGTTTGATATTCTCGTGTGGCCGAAATGGATTGGTGGTTGAAATAATTCCATTGTATTTCGCTGTGGCAATCACGTATTTTTCCCAATCAGTGGTGTCGGCATCAAAAGTGTATTTACTGATATCACGAATATTTTTGATTCCTGCTCCTTTCATAAACATCGCGAGGACTTCTGCACGAGTTGCTGGACGACCAGGGAAAAATTTCGCATTTTCTGTACTGATGAGTTGTTTGTCGACAGCGTTTTCTACGATACGACATGCCCAATAATTCGGGCTATGATAATTGATATCAGCAAAGAGATTTCTACATTCATAATCAGGAGGATAGGTCACTCATGCCATGACGAGAGCCATGCCTGCTGCTTCTTGCCGGAGGAGTGTCCGATTGAGTTCATAGTATTTTTCGCTCTTTTGATGTTTTATGAGACCGTAGGCTACTGCTTCTTGAGCAAAGGGGAGAAATGGGCTCGCTGCCTCGACTATAGCCATACTCCCGAGGAGACTCAATGCTATAATTTTTGAGAGCTTCATATGCTAGTAGATAACTGGTACGATTTTTTGTTGAGCATTGCCTGGTTCACCTGATGGATTCTCAGCATCAAATACGAGCGTGAGAGCCTGTGGTGATGAGGGGAGAGTAGCGAGCGAAATAGTCGCTGTGAAGTTCACTGGCCCTGCTTGCATCCAATCATCTGTTGTTGTGAGTACTGCTGTACCGAGCGTGACATTGCTCGCAGTCTTGAGAGCGACTGTACCTGCTTGTCACTCAAACATGGTCCAATTACAGTGATTTTCCCGATTGTCGACCACGGCTTTTATTGTAAGAGGAAATGCTACTTTTGTTGCCTCGACAGGGGCTTCTACTTTGAGACTCTGGCCATAACATTTCTTGCCTACTGGCGTTGTCGGTACTTCTGCGACAGGAGGTTTTTGTTCTGGTACATTTTTTGTGATTTTGAAACTATCATATATACCCATCAGTGTTGCCATGATACCGACAATAATACCTACCACGAAAATCAAGAAGTTGCGCATAGGACGAGAGTAAAAAATAAGTATGAAAATTGTATCAAAAGAAAATACCTCCACAACTGTTCTCACGTGACAAAGTCTCAAATCATTTTGTTCGAAATTGATTTTCTCATGGTTTTATATATAAATATGGTATGAATGAAAGAGAAATTCATATACCACCAGAAGTGGATAAAATCCTCAGAGAGTACGTTCTACGTCGTCCCTCTTCTCATGACTTGGCGATAACTGTAGCGAATGAAGTTGAAGCATCTCTCGCGAAACATCTCCCAGAAATACCATGATATCCTGCTGCGACACTTACTCGACTTTATTCACGCAATCAGCGCCGTGATTTTCCTGATGTACACGTTCGAGGTTTTGATAATCCTCGTGATACACCTGAATTTAAGGAGTGAGGAGTGACTCTCAAAACTGTAAAACACTATATGCTCTACTGCATACAGGAACTCCTCGGTACTGTAGGACAAGAGCTACCGGCTAATGCATATATCAAGAGATTACTCGATCAGCCAGATATTTGTCAGCGACTTATAGAGATATTTCTCGAACATCGTGTAGCCCAATTTCATGAGAAAATAAAACAAAATAAACACTTTAGGCTCGGCCAACAACGTCTGGAATCTAGTAAAAATGCAGCGCAACATCGTCAGCCTGCGAGTCTCGGTTCGTATATTGCTCGCTCTCTTTGTTCGCCCGATTTCGCACCTATTTCAGCACGGGCAGGAGTGCCAGGTACTCTGGAAGAAAAGATGCAATCAAGAAATGACCTCATCCGTGATTTACCTCTTGATCCTGATAGAATCTCTGATGAAGCGTTTATCAAATCCGGTCTTGCCCCAGAGTGATTTACTCGTTTTACTCTTCAAGCGCGCCGTCGCTGTAAGATGCTTCATAGTCGTGAATTTGCCGAACTCCTCTCACGTGCTGTACCTCATGTAAGAGCTCATAAGAGCACCAAAGGTAAACCAAAAACAACCGCTCGTATTATCCATTTCAAAAGCGCAAAAGGAGAGGAGAGAATAGGAATATTTGTTACCAAGACTGACATTCTCACACGCGTCACAGGAGAAGAACCGGTGCGCAATCAGCATAATAAAATGGCAGAGACAGAGCTCCATATATTTATGAGTATTGAAGACGCCCGGGATTCACAGCAACATGCTATAGAGTGAATGCAGGAGCGCATGGCAGAATATGCTAAACTCTATAATTCATTCTCAAAATATAGTAAGAAAAAGCCTGAAGATAAAGCAGCATATCTCTCAGGAATCGTGACTGACGCTCGCAAAGTATTTGCTAAAAAAACCGGGTTTCATGATCAACTCATGATACGTTATCTCAATGGTTCTGAAGAGGGGAAGCCTGTTGCGAGTGTCCTGGAACAACCATCTTTGATAGGTACGATTCTCGCGCGTCTCAAGTTCGGCATGGATGATCTGCATGGGAAAATAAGAGAAATCAGAGCCGTGAAGAATCAAATTTAATTCCATCAAAAATTTCTTTCTTGTGAAGAGGGTAACTCCTTGCAAAGATTTTTAACTGTGCTACAGTATCCACACTTAGCTCTTAATCCTTTTTATTATGTTTGGTATTACACCCGAAGGAGCTCTGCACAAAAAGCTCCGACTCTTGGGACAGAAAGTCCGTGATTTCCTCAAAAAGATACATGCAAAAATCGGTGTCTATGGCTGGATAGCTCTCGGCCTCCTCATCATCCTCATCAGTACGGTCATGCACTACGAATGTAATGAGAGACGATCATGGAAAGTCTTTCATCGACCGATGTATATCCATAAACAAAGTGACTGGATGCGTGATATCGATCGTGACTTCGAAAACATGCATCGTCAGATGGACGCTATGCGTGCTCGACATGAACGTATGATGCGAGATGTCTGGGAAACTCCCATCGATCCAAAAACTACGATGACTTCGATAGTTTCCAATGGTGACTATCAGTATTCTGTGAATACCAGAGATGGAAAACTCGATGGATTTGTCACGACAAGTGACGCTGCAAAGGCAAGCGCTCTCCTCGCACAGATAAAGGGTCTCGGACTGACGGTCGACCAAAAGGACAGTAAGCTTTTTTTCAATGGAGATGCGCAGAAACTCAATGACCTCCTGAAAGTGCTCGGGAAATAAGAATCTCCAACTCAATAAAATCCCCTCAGTTGAGAGGGGATTTTTAAAAGACGCTTGTATCTTTTTTCGGAAACAGGGGACAAGCAATGTCATTGTGAGTGGGGCAATTTGGAGGAGAAACTTTTTAAGATTTAATTATTCAAAGATACTTATCCACATCTAATGCAGGAACCGATCAAAGCGATCTCATTTTTTCAATCAGTTTTAGAATAAAAAATGATAAAATGTTTCTCGTATTGTTATTATTTTCTGTTTCAGAATTGTTGATTTTAATTCATTTTTCTAAACAAAGTAATAATTGTAGTTTCGAATCGGTATTAAAAGCCTCCCATACTTCATTGCTTTTATTTTTGCTACAAAGAAATCATCAAATTATGTTAAAGTTTTCTTTTTTAGACCTTCATAATATATGAGAAAAATCTGCAGAGGTTCTTTCAAGAGAAAGCACGCTTTCTAATTTAGTTAATGCATATTCAAAATTTTCACTTGTTAAATCTTGTTTTACTTCAAAAACAGCATAAACACCTTCGGCTGGTATATAAAGTGTATTTTCTCATCTAAATATAAATGGTGTGAATTGTCTGTCATAGATTATTATGTCAATTTGGTCGCTAATTAATCATGTGTGATCTACTATAAAGCCACTATCAATTTTATATCTCTCGGGGAGATATCATCTAAGTAAGCCAATCCAATTAAGTTCCGTTTCTTCACCTTTGCTCCCAGGATGATATATTTGATCAATTTTGCTTGATAATTTCATTCCCATCTCCTCATCAAGAGCTGCAAAGAGATTTTCCATGTTAATTTTTTTGTTCATAATATTGGGTTATTTAATTAAATGAATATTTTTTAGTAACAATCTACATCAGTATTCGTACTCACTAAGAGGTCATTGTATTTTTAATTTCTGTTTTTTATTAAATAAATATGTTTTCATGCTATCACTTAAGCATCTCAGTGTTATATTAGTGAAATCTTTATCTGGGTTATCTTCCCGAGCATATCTCTCAATCACTCCCGTATCTCCATGGCTATATTCTCACAGTAACCACTCATTATGAATTGAGTAATAAGTTTGATTATAGAAAAAGGGGACTACATAATTTTCGTAAAATTCTTTTATATCGGGCCCCTTATTTGCATTCAGTATTTTGATTATGTCCTGAGGTGAACATATACAACATGTCCAGTCATCATATATGTGAAAATCCGGTCATTTTCTTAAATATATTCCGGGGTCTAATATGGATACGGTAATGCTTTCTTCAGCTTTTATTGTAATCTTTATCTTATATTTTCACTCACAAAAATTTGATTCAATAACGTTTCATATGTACCTAATGCGAGTTTTGGGATCGTAGGAATGATTTATTGTGACTGTTCAGATAAATTCACATTCATTTGGAGGATTGATTAGTAGGTCGTAGCCATATGTATTTATAAGGTAGTCGGAATTTACAATTTTCATAGAGTGAAACTGAAATGAGGAGAAGCAGATCGTGGTACATAAATATTTTCTGGAGGTACATATATTTGTCAGTCTCAGATAATATTTTTTAGAATTCTAAAAATCTCCACCTCGTCTTCTTGGATTAGAATTGAATTAAGTAACCTTTTTGCTGTTCAAAGGTTTTCAATTATTTTAGCCCTATCTTCCTGTGATAGATCGTTTACGTAGCTATCAATAAATAATGTTTTATTTTGGTCTGCCCTATCAAGTATTGATGGTCTACCTAGATAGTTTGCTCATTCGGAATAGAATCTTATCAAAGCATCAGTTAGTGACAGCTCGGTATTTTCAATGAAATATGATTTTAGGATTTCTTCTAAATGAAATGATTTGAAAGATTGGAAAGAGGATGAGAGGCTTGATTTGCTCACTGCATAGTTCCATTTTTTTACGAATTTTACAGCTCTTTTAAAATTTCCATTAGAAGATAGGTCAACTTTGAGAGCCTCCTTTATATATCATTTTGGATCGGAAAGTAATACTGTGTTTGATTGATATAACTCGAGAGTTCTTCATTTTTTAGATCGGTTCAGGAATTCAGGAAGTTCATACAAGTAATCACCGAATTCATTTTTTGGGAAACTTGTAGCCAGTTTTGCGGGAACAACATCAATAGAGAATTCCTCATCTTCTCCAAAATATATACCTATTGAGTGATTTTGTTTTTTGATTTTTTTTGCTTTTAACCTATATGCTAGTGTTAAAATATCATACAATACACTGACGTCATTAGAGGGGTTTACAGAGTCACATATTACATCCAGGTCATCTACCGGCGTAGTCGCTGTAGTTCTTGCATATGAGCCACTTTGAAATATATGGAAGCGTGACTCGGGAATAATACTCTTGAGTTCATTATATCTTTCCGATATATGGGTTCTTTCTTGTTCAGTAGGATAAAGATTTTTTCGAATAAATTCTTCAATTATTTTATTTACTTTTTCATTTTCCATTTTTAGGGTAGTTAGTAATTAAAATTTCAAAGGTTTTTTATGTAAATTCATTGTATCAAGACTTCGTCAGAATTGACGACTATAGTTTTATGCTCTTTGTTTGTAGAACGAGGTATAAGTTGAACATATCATAAGTCATTCTGTCTGAATTCTTTGAGCAGGGCTGATTCAAAAGAGACAAGAGCAAGAACTATATCTTCATTTTTTGCATAGTTTTGTTTTTTTATAAGCAACATATCACCATCATTTATTCCGATTTGGTTCATTGAATCTCCGTCTGCAGTGAGAATGAAATAATCTTGTGAATTAATTCATCTTTGAATACTTTCAGAAAGATCCACATATCAAGTTACTTCTTCATATGCGAATTTTTTCTTTCAGCAACTTATTGATCAGCAAATAGGAATTGAAACAGTTTTAAGAAAATTTTTTAGTTTATAGTTTCATTGGTTCAAAAACATCAAGCCATTTTCGGTTATATTTTCAATTTTTCAAATATGATTTTTTTTAATAAAACCTTTCTTAGTAAGCTTATCAAGTGCTATTTGAATAGATAGCAGAGATTTTTCCATGTTTAAATTTTTTGCTATTTTCCCAATAGAAGGATATACCTCCTCTGAAAAAAGACGATTGATTTCAATCAGCACTTTCTCTTCTAGTGATTTCTCACTTACGTCGAATAGCATAGATAATAAAATGAATAAGTATTACAAATAACATTTTATTTGTTTTATTACCAAAGAAACCTTCCAAATTTATTTGGTCG
>CAZJBQ010000001.1:69261-74236 GCA_964544625.1 uncultured Candidatus Peribacteria bacterium
CTCTTTCATGGCCTGTTCAAAGACATGACCAACCATCAGGACTTTTTCTTCTCCAAGTTTTGGACCCATTATCTGGAGACCTACCGGGAGTGAGAGTGATGCGTCGTCTGCCGGTGCGGCGTAGCCAGCGGGGACAGAGAGTCCAGGGATACCAGCGAGAGCTCCAGGGACGGTGAAGATGTCTGCCATATAGTTCGCGAGAGGGTCATTGTCCATCTTACCGATTTTCCATGCGACCATAGGAGAGACAGGAGTGGCGATGACATCGACTTTTTGAAATGTCTCAGCGAATTCACGGCGGACGAGTTCTCGGACGAGAGACGCGCGGTGGTAGTAGGCATCGTAGAAACCAGACGAGAGCGCAAACGCTCCGATCATGATACGGCGTTTTGCTTCTGCTCCGAAACCTTCTGAGCGAGTATGACTGATCCAGTCTGCGTAGTCTCGGAATTCTTCGCCCGTGATATGTCCGAATCGGACACCATCAAATCGTGCGAGGTTTGATGAGACTTCAGAGGGGACGATGACATAGTAAGCAGCGAGTGCGTAGTCAGTGGAGGGGAGAGAGACTTCGATCAGTTCTGCTCCGAGGTCGGTGAGGGTTTTCTTGGCTTGTTCTATAACTTCACGAGTTCCTGCTTCGATACCTTCTCCGAAGTATTCCTTCGGGAGACCGATTTTGACACCTTTTAAGTCTTTCCTATTCCAGATATCTGGAGAGACTTCGATTCTTCCATCCAGGCTCGTTGCATCGAGCGGGTCATGACCCTGCATAGCATCCCAGACGAGATGAGCATCTCGGACTGTGCGTGAGAGGACTCCCATCGTATCGAGACTTGAAGCCATCGGGATAACACCGTAGCGAGAGACACTTCCGTAGGTTCCCTTGAAACCGACGACACCCGTGAGAGACGCTGGCTGACGGATACTTCCTCCTGTATCAGTCGCTATAGAGGCAGGAGCCATACCAGAGGCAACAGCGACAGAGGAGCCTGAGCTACTTCCACCAGGAACACGAGTAGTGTCCCAAGGATTTCGTGAGATTCGGAGTGCTGAGTTTTCACCCGTCGCGCCCATCGCAAATTCATCGTGATTTACTTTACCGAGACTTATCATACCAGCCTCTTTGAGACGCTTGGTCGCAGTAGATTCGTAAGGGGCGATATAGTTCTCGAGCATCTTACTTGAGGCTGTCGTTGGGACACCTGTTTCACTGTAGACGTCTTTGATAGCGAGGGGGAGACCTGCGAGAGGGCCGTCAGTTGCTTCAGGCTTGCTTGGAGTGCGATAATTATACGCCTGGAGCTCTGGATCGAGTTCTGTGGTGACATGGTCGAAGTGTTCCCAGACTTGCAAATGCGTGACTTCACCTGATTTGATGGCTTCGAGGATTTCGACGAGGGAGGCGGTAGAGAGGTTCATAAGAGAGGCAATAGAAAAGGGGAGAGACTCCCGCACGAGATGGGCTTAGTATAGGAAATTTTTATAAATGTAAAAAGCTCATTCAGCAAAGTATTTCGTATATTTATTGACAAATAAATTAATTAGTTAATATAATTGTATGAAAACATCATTTTCTTTACCACTCATTGTGACACTTGGGCTCTCGAGCTGTGTCGTGCCTCCTCCTCAACAAATTAATTATACTGAGCGTGGAGATATCTATGCCGCAGGACGTCCTGTACATCGCGTCGTGGATGAAATACCTCCTGCACCAGGGGGTACTGTGAATATTTCTGTTGATGAATGGGCTAGATTGCAAAGCCTCCAGTATCAACAAAAATTGAGAGATGCAGAGAATCAAGCATTTGCAGAAAAACATCTCCACGGTTGGTAATTAGGAGTATTGATTAAATATTTAATAACTGTCTGAAAGGGCAGTTTTTTTGTAATGTCTAAAACTCTCAAAAGTGTTTTATTGAGGCTGAATAGTTGCATACAATAGTAGCTCAAATAGGATAATAAAATCGTATATTTATAGAAAAAACTATTGCAATTTTATAGATAAAAATATAATAAATTTATAACTTATTAAAGCTTATTTAATAACATAATTTACGAATATGGATTTTGATAAAATTGTGCAGAAAATGCGGAAAAAATGACAAAAACTGTGGTCACTTTCTGATATACAAGCCTATGGTGAACTCGATGGAATCGATGTAAAAAAAGGGTCAGTGTACAAGCTCGTCCACCGTCTCGTATCGACCGGAGTTTTGATCTCGATTCGTAAGGGTATGTATCTCTGGAATATGGGAGAAAAGCTCGACCCAGAGGATTACTATTGGCCTATAGTCAAAAAAATCATAGCAGAGAATTACCTCGGTCAGGGTATTATTACGGGCGAAAAAGCCCTCGCATTCGGACTCCGTGATTACTCTCTCCCTGAGACGCTCTCTCTCGTAGTCCCGAAAGATGCTCGTCGTCTCGCTATATTGAGTAACTATATGATGGTCACCAACCATATACGCACAGAGAAAAAGTCTTCACTCTATGCTCTTATCAAACAACACGCGAGCCGTATAGCTATAGAAGATACTCAACTCCTCGTCACGGCCCCAGAACATGCTCTCCTAGAGGCTCTGACCACTCGGACTGGTTCTGACATCACAGACACCGCCCTTATCGAACGTTGGCTCAAGAAAAATGGCAATAGCTTAAGAGAGTCAGTTTTTGCTGAATTTATCCCACATCGCTATATCTCTGCAACCAATCGTCTCAAATATCTCGCCACAGATCTCGGAATGACTCAGCTCTATGAGATGATGGTACGACTCATCGATAACCAGGGTAAGTGATGCCATCTCAGTCGAGACTTCCTTGCAGGAAAGAAAAAATAGACGATAATACTCGTATGGAAATCGAAACAAAGATATTTGATATAAAAAAAGTCCGTAAGGTCCTTGAGAAAAATGAGATAGAACCACAGAGAGTCTGTGATATTACTGATTTTCTCTTTGATATAGAGGATTTTTCACCTCGAAAATGGTCATACACCTTTCCAAAAGGTGGTAAATCAGCCATTCTCTCATTTGGTTCTCTCTCTGTCGAAATCCCAGATAGGGAAGTGCTTGCTTTGTTGCAGGACTTCTGTGATCATAGATATGTCTCTCGAGGTTCCAAGATTCGTCTCCGTCTCGTCGATAGTGTGCCCTATATCACGATGAAATGACCGAAGAAAACGAAAAAAGGCGTAAAATCACGAGAGGAAATCGAGACTCGTATTGGTTCTCTCTCTGACATGATGCAGATACTCCTCACTTCTGGTGCCGTGCTCGAAAAGAGTATCGCCCGTGTCCGAGAAATATACCAACTTCCAGGCTATCCTCATGCTGAGCTCATCATCGATATACTACGTTCTGCCCATGGTAAGCTCGAATATGCTGAGATAGAATGCCCATCTGAGGAGGAGCTCCATGATCTCCTCGACGAAGTATTTGATATGGATCATACAGATATTTCTGATTCTGGAGTAACAACTCTGCATGGTAAAAAAATGGAAAAATCGGTTTCTCGAAAACTCAAGGAGCTGGAGGAATTGGTGGGAGAATAAAAAAATCACCCGAGATGGATGATTTTTATTACTTCAATGGAGCGGACGGGAGGGCTGACTTACGTCAGTCCGAGTCACTCGAACACGTGAGAGTCCCATCGTAAAATAAATAAAACCACCGTTATGGTGGTTTACGATTTGTAATGGAGCGGACGATGGGACTCGAACCCACAACAACCTGCTTGGAAGGCAGGAGCTCTAGCCAATTGAGCTACGTCCGCATAAACAAAGTAGTGGCATTGTAGTGAGAGACAGGGGACTGTCAAAATTTTTTCTCAATTACGCTTTTCTCTATATACTCCAGTTCTATGTCACAAAAATGAACTACATTAGAAAATATCCTCGTTGAGAAACTCATCCTCTGAGGTATTGGGCTCGGTCGTGATACTTCGGGGAAGAAAGTCCTCATCTCAGGAGGTGCTATTCCGGAGAGTATTGTCGATGTCCGTGTGCTGAAGGATAGATCAAATCGTATAGAGGGGCAGATTCTTCGCGTCGTCAAAAAATCTCCTCTGGAAGCAAGACTCCAAGAGCATTTTCAGGTGTATGGAGGTTGTCGATGGCTCCCGATACCTCACGAAAAACAACTCGAAATGAAAGAACAACAAATCCGAGAGGTATTTGTCCACAATCCTGAAATGGTAAAAGATGCTACTTGGCATCCTATCGTAGCCTCTCCAGAGGTGTATGGTTATCGTAATAAGGTCGAATTTAGTTGGTGAACATATATCTCAGCTCGAGAGGGCATCAATGATAAATATCGATTTGGATTTCATGAATCAGGACAATTTGACCGTATCGTGAATTGTACGTACTGCGTCCTCGGAGATGACGTGGTAAATGATATATTTCGTGCCTTTGATGCCTTTGCTCGAGAAAATAGACTCCCAACGTATGATGTGAAAACCAATATAGGTTTTTGGCGCCATCTCGTTATCCGTCGGAGTAAGAAAACAGGGGAGACGATGGTGATAGTCTCTGTGAATACGATGTATCTCGGAGAATGACAACAAGATGAGTTCAGAAAGGCCTTGAGATCATTTATATCAGGATTTTCAACTATTACCTCTGCCTACCTCCTCCATAATACCGGCAATGCTGATGTGGTTCAAGGGAAATATGACCATATAGGAGGCACTCCAGTTATCACAGAAAAATTATTTGATTTGGAATTCGAAATCAGTCCACGAAGTTTTTTTCAAACCAATACGCTCGGTGCAGAAGAGCTCTACCGTGTCACAGGAGAGATGATACGGACAGAAAATCCTGTCGTTTTTGATCTCTATGCAGGGACGGGGACTATTGGCATGGTCCTCGCGAGTCGAGCAAAAGAAGTGTATTCAGTTGAGATTGTCCCTGAGGCAAGTGAGGATAATATCAGAAATCTCAAAAAAAATAATATAACAAATGTCACTGTCGTGA
>CAZJBQ010000001.1:74246-78358 GCA_964544625.1 uncultured Candidatus Peribacteria bacterium
CAAGAAGGGAAGTCATCTCCAGATGTTATCGTCATCGATCCTCCACGCGCTGGTATGCATCCGGATGCTCCAGGTATACTTCGAGATTTTAATCCACGAGAAATCATCTACGTGAGCTGTAATCCAGCAACACTCGCACGAGATATACCGCTCATATCACCCAATGGAGAATACCGTGTTACAGATATTACGCCTGTTGATATGTTTCCCCATACTCATCATATTGAAGCGGTTGTGAGGATGGAGAGGGTCTAAATTGGACAAAGAAATGGTGCGACTATAATAAGGGTGTTTAATTTTATTCTCTTTTTATGGAAGCAATTCTTCTCCTGGGTTCTATTTTCCCTTTTTTGTTTGTCGCGTGCGTCGTCTTGGGTCCACTCGCTATTCGTATTATTGATCAGTATGAGAAAGGAGTCATATTTACTCTCGGTAAATATTCTCGCACAGCTGATCCGGGGCTACGATTTATCATACCTTTTATTCAGACATGTACAAAAGTCGATATGCGTGAACGTGCTGTAGATGTCCCGTCACAAGAGGCCATGAGTAAAGATAACGTCTCTCTCACTATCAATGCTGTCCTCTATTATGCTATCGATGATGCGATGAAGTCAGTCGTCAATGTACGTGCTCTCGAATATGCTATCATGCAATTCGCGATGACGACCATGCGTAATATCGTTGGTCAGTTTGAACTCGATGAGCTCCTCGCGAACAAAGAAGAAGCGAGCAAGAAAATCAAAACAATCGTGGATGAAAAATCAGAAGCATGGGGCGTCAATATTCATTCGGTCGAACTCAAGGACCTCAATCTCCCAGAATCTCTCAAACGTACTATGAGTAAACAGGCAGAGGCAGAGCGTGAGAAGCGTGCAAAAATCATCGATGCAGAAGGCGAACTCCTCGCATCTGAGAAACTTGCTCAGGCCGCTGGGATGCTTGCAACTACTCCTGGTGCACTTCATCTCCGTACGCTTCAATCAATCAACGATATATCTTCTGACCAGTCAAATACGACGGTTTGGATGGTCCCAGTGGAGACGCTTCGTGCTATCGATGGACTCAATAATCTCCTCCCAAAAATTGCAGAGAAAGTCAGTAAATAAAAATTGTATATATAAAAAAACTCCCCAATGATTGGGGAGTTTTTTTTAAAGGAGAGTATTATTTGAGATCTCCGATATAGAATTGCTCTTTCATAGCTTTAGCACTTTCTGGGTGTTTTGAAAACATCTTTGTTGCATCTTTGCCACATCCTTTGAGGATGTCATTCCCACCTGGATGAGAGGGGATAAACTTCGTAACATCGTAGACCTTTGCATCGAGGATGAGCCAGCAAGAAGATGCGGAGTTATGTGTTGCTACGTCTGCTGCTGTATATGACTTGGTTGCAGGTTTTGTTGGTTCTGGTGTAGTTGTTGTTTCAGGGGTTGCTATAGGTGCTTCTTTGGTTGTATTTGCATCAACACCAGCCGTTTGTTCTGTACTTGTCTCTACTGGAGCAACAGTGACTTCAGGTGTTTTTGGAGTTTCCACAATTGGAGTAGTTTTTTGATAGAGACTGCATGATACGAGGATCAGGCTCAGGCTCGCGAGAGTGACGAATGCTTTCATGAGAATAATAAATAAGAAATAAAGCTCGTTCATTGTAGGCTCAGACATATTTTTTCAAGTGTATAGGCTATACATTTTTACTTGAGCGTGCATAAAAAAACTGCCCCCGAAGGAGCAGTTTAGGATGATATTTTCGGAGAATTACCAACGATTTCCACCACCATTTCCACCACCACCGAATCCACCCTCACGACGAGGAGGACGACCACCACCGAATCCACCTGCAGGACGCTCTTCTTTTGGACGAGCTTCGTTGACAGTCATAACACGTGGTCCGCGGTCATCAGAAATCTCAGTAACACCGTTGTGCGCTGCGATAGCTGCATTTGCTTCTTCGTCTGTAGACATTTCTACGAGAGCGAAACCACGAGGTCGTCGTGTCTCTCTATCGAGAGGAATAAATACATCAACTACTGTACCATTCTGAGAAAAAATCTCATTTAACTGGTCAGAAGTAACACGGTACGGAAGATTTCCGACAAAAAGGCGTTTGCCCATAACTGAAAAAAGAAAAAAATAATTATCGTCTGAGAACGCCACTCTGCGGAAAACCACTTTGTAAACACGTTTCACGGACAACGAGCACAGTATAGTATAACTTTTCTATAAGTAAAGAAAAAAACTAATGACTCTGCTTCTGAGCATTGCGTGCGAGAGAGAGCCACTGCATGATTGCATTGACGGTGACACCCATGTAGCGCTTATCTTCTGTTAATTCGGCTTCCATCATCTCGAGGAGCACGTGTGCTATGTAGGTTTTTTCGAAATTTTCGTAGAGAGACAGGGCTGTATCCATAGTACGACTTGAGAGATCATACTCATTTCCGATTTTGTTTCCTTGTGTTTGCATGAGTTTTGCTACTTCGAGGGCAGATTGGGGCTCGTTGTTGCCTATACAACTCCCTATGCCTCCATCACAGGATGCGCTATAGTACCAGAGATACATATTGTATCCACAATGTTCATAGCTCATAGAATCCAGGAGATCCTTGTAGTTATATATCTTATCTCCATTTCTCGGAGGCACACATTCGAGTTTTGTCATTTGTTCTTCTATGATTGCATTTGCCTTTTCGAGTATACCTTTTGCTTTCTCAGATATCTTGTAATCATCAATTATTTTTTTATGAAGTGTATATTTAGATTTGAGTACGGCACAATTCATGATCTTATTTTGTGTGTCATGATATATAGCTCGTACATCCTCAAAAGCGAGCCCGGCGCCTGTTTCTTGTAGGTTCGGATATTTTGTCGCATCATGTTTTATGATGAGCTGTTTATCGGTGCTGAAATTCCAATAGTCTTTTCCATATTCTGTTCCTATGCATTTGTTTTTTACATTGCATTCGTACGAATTCTTCCCAGTACTATAAGTATCATATTTGGGATCATTGGTTGATTGGCACTCTGCAAAGGTGCTTATGGCTAGGAAGACACAGGAGAAGAGTATGATTTTTTGCTTCATAAAAAGAGTATATTTAAGGAGCTCAAATACGGAAGAGGATTTCACGATTGACGAATTCTTTTTCACGACCGTATTTGAGTCGAGAGAGTTCCATATAGGCTCGCATGAGCTTCGGATCGCCTTTTTCGAGGTGAATATTTTCTGGTATGAGACTAAAGGCTCGGGAGACTTGACCATCTATCATGAGACGCATCACTCCTTTAAACTTATCCATGTTGACGAGATCTCAGCCAGAGAAATTTGGGGCGAATTCTTTTTCGAGTTTCTCTGCATCTTCAGCTCCTACTTTGTAGCTCATCATCGTACCGACGTTACCGAAGATGGCATTTTTGAGATTGACTGAGCTTTTTGTTAGGGCATCTGATTGTTCTAACTGTGACATGTATTGATGCGCGACATTGAGCGATAGTCTATATTTACGAGCTTCTGACAGGATTGATTCGATAGAGTCGGTCACGAAGTTCTGGAACTCATCCATATAGAAGAAAAAGTCTTTTCGTAGCTCTTTGTCTATCTTTTGTCGAGCCATGGCTGCACCTTGAATCTTCGTTACGAATATCATACCCAGGAGTTTGGAATTCAAATCTCAGAGGATACCTTTTGAGAGATTAATGAGGAGAATTTTCCCTGTGTTCATGATATCATCAACTTGAAACGAACTCTTGGTTTGTCCGATGATATTTCGGAGGAGTTCATTGGTGATAAAACCAGAAAACTTTGCCTGGAAGTAGGGAATCATTTCTTTTTTCTCTCGGTCACCCATGGCGGCATAGGTATAGTCCCACCAGGATTTTACGATTTTGTTTTGCAGTGTACGTCGGCGTTCCATTTGGAAGTTTTCATCCGTGAAGAGACGTACTATATCTGTGAGAGCTCCACCAGCCGGATACTCCATGAGCGTATGTACACCATTGAGAAAGTAATCCTGAATACGAGGGCCAAACACTTCGTTACCAAACAATTTTATCATCATCTTCGTCGCATCTTGCGCGACAAATTCTCGTTCATCTGAGTCACGTGCTTCGAGGAG
>CAZJBQ010000001.1:78368-95915 GCA_964544625.1 uncultured Candidatus Peribacteria bacterium
TGACTTCACCGTGCGAAACGAGATCCGGGGATTCAAGGTCCCGAAGAAGTTCTTGCCCGAAGGCATGACGCCTACGATCACGAAGCTCGCCCGCGTGTGGGGCGAGCTGTGTCGCTGGGGTTGAAATAGATGACATCGTCAGCACGACTTCGTGGGATGTGAGGGAGGAGACCACTCGCGAAATCTCCATGTGGATCCATAACTGCCATTCCATGCCCCTGCTTGGCATCTTGGCGAGCCATAGCTTCGAGAATTGTGGTCTTACCTGTACCTGTCTGTCCGATGACGTAGAAGTGTCTCATTCGATCTTCTGTCTTCATATAGACGGGTACTTTTTTCCCACGATAGATATTGTGGCCGAGGAGTATTCATTCTTTTGGGAGATTATCTGGAGCTTTGACGATTTTGAATTTCTGCCATTTGATTTCTGGTGTGAGATTATATTTCGAATGGGGGAAGTGAAATATAGAGGCGATCTCCTCTATATTCATAATCATTGATTTCCATTTTTTTATACCTGGACGAGAAAAAGTGCGATAGAGTATATTTCGGACTGTGCGAGCACTCGCATGTTCATGAGTTTCATGAAAATGATTGGTATCAGGACTGCGAAATTGTTCAAATGAAGATATGATGTTTTTCATCTGCATTTCACAGGCATGATGATCGCGAGCCACTGTAATAATGCGAATGATGGTATCATACCCAATTTTTTTACTTTTTTCATCGATGAGCTTCACTTCTTCTGATTCGAGAGCAGATGGGCCTTCTTTTTCTTCTTTTTTGTGTTCGTCTTTTGTATCAGTCTTCCAGAAATCGACAAATCCTTTGAGGAGATCAAGAGGCGACCAGCCTCCGTGGTGACTACCATTTTTCTGGAGATGCCCCGCATGTTTGCTCGCATGTTTCTGCCAGTGATTATCTGTGGGGCGGAGCATAATCTGTATCATGCATGATTCATCTTCATCCAGTTTTGATAGAGCGTTGGTGATGTTATTGATCGGATCTGACTCGAGTTTTTGATAGGTCTTGATTGGATAGATATAGTTGTGTCAGAGCGTGAGACACTCTGTTGCATAATGGAGGTCTCCGCCCTCAAAGATATTTATTTCCTCGACTTCTTCTATAACGGCATCTGAGAAAAAACTCGTTACCTGTTTTTCCACGAGAGTTTGATACTTGCGAGGTACCACCATATGAAAATAGAGCTGATTTTTGTAGGCTATGTATTCAAATGAAAATGTGTGTTGTCCTCGAATTTTATTGATGATTTTGCTTGAATAAAGAGAGTTCATGGCAGCGAGGAGCTGTTCCATGAGACCTATGTATTCTTTGAAATCTTTTGAATTATCTTGTTTTACATCTGCATCAGAGTCTTTTCTGGGAATAAGAATCTGGAGATGAACTTTGTTGAGTGAACGTGTCTGATCAGTACTTTTTTTGATTAGAAAAACGACAATAGAACCTGCAATAGGAACTACAAAGAGTATAAAAAAGAGGATAATGAGCTCAAGTGACATAGTTTCGTACTCCTGTAATCATACTCCATTTTTGTTTTAGTGGAAACGCTAAAAGGTCGAAAAATGCCCAAAGGGACTAGACTTATCTCGGAAATAGTGAAAAATTCTGATAAAACCAGTATTTTTTCTCTTTTCTCTTTTCCTTTTTTCTCTATACTGCGAATGTGTCCTTGTAGTTTAATGGAAGAACGGCTCACTCCTAACGAGCAAATACAGGTCCGATTCCTGTCGAGGACACCAATATAGTATAGGACCGTTGCCACTCATTTTGTTTTGCTATCTCCTGCTTATCGTAGACGTAAAACTCCCTCCGGTCGGATTCCTGTCGAGGACACCATATATAATATATGAACAATCTAAAAACTTGGAGAAAGCTTTATCAGTACATGCTTCCTGCAGCCCCTTCGTTTTGGTGGGGTATGATGTTAGCCTTTATTGGTGTTGTCGTTCTTCATTTTTCCAATTACTATTTACGACATTTTGTTGACGCTCTCACATCTGAGAATAGCCAGAGTGCATATCAGGCTCTGATCATTATTACTGTGAGCTATTTACTATCGCAACTGCTCATCTATGTAGGACAGATGTGGGGATCGAATTGGAATTGATCATGGGATGCTCTCAGGAATGTCGAACAAAAAATGTTTATTCGATTACAAGAATTAGACTTCGCATTTCATAGTAACAAATCGAGTTGAGCTATTATGAGTATCCTCAAGCAATGAGATGCGGCCTTTATTCATCTGGGTGTTGAGTTTCATTTTCGTACAGTGCCAGTCATACTGGAGATATTTGTTGTTGCTTATTTTTTGCTTGGTTTTTCTTCTCTAGTGAGTTTGATTTTTGTAGTAACGATGATTATCTATTTTATATTTATAACCTGGTTTTGATGGACTCAAAATCATGCGCGGAGAAATCTCAGAAAAGCCTATTATAGTATGGACTCTATACAGGTAGAAAACTTGACCAATTTTGATACCGTGAAGTTCTTCTCTCAGGAAAAAAGGGAGGAAGAAAGATATACTCAGGCCATGATTAATTTTAGAAAACTAGAACGTCCCTATATAAGTCGTTACCTTTTTCTCCAGTTGGTCACGGCAGGACTTCTTGGTATTATGTTATTTTGTTGTTTTTTTGTTGCCCTTCGATGATATTTTAATGGAGAATTGTCTGTAGGAGATGTGACATCCATTGTTGCTCTTATTTCTGTGCTTTTACCGAGCCTCATGGTCGTGGCAAATGAGTGGAGAAACATCATGAAAAACTTGACTGACCTGGAGCCATTTTTCGAACTTCTTGAGACGCCAAATACCGTTATCGATAAACCTGAAAAAGAAGCCGTTACAAAGTGGGAGAAAATGAGCAATACTGATTCGTATATCATAGACTACAATAATATTACTTTCTCCTATCCAGATAGACCGCCTATTTTTGAGAATCTCAATCTCACCTTTGAGCCTGGTAAATCATATGGTATTGTTGGCCGTTCTGGGGCCGGGAAAACCACTCTCATAAAACTTTTGTTACGTTTTTATGATGTGCAAAAAGGGAGGGTAACTATCAATAATATAGCGACGAATACTATTACAAAATCTTCTCTTCGCTCAAAGATAGGCATCGTTCCGCAAGAGACCTTGTTATTTAACGATACACTGAGACACAATATTATCTATGGCAAGATGGACGCTACTGACGAAGAAATACGAGATGTTCTCCAAAAATCATTCCTCACGGAATTTGTGGATTCTCTCCCGCTTGGTCTCGATACAATTGTTGGAGAAAGAGGGATAAAACTCTCATGAGGGCAGAGGCAACGAGTTGGTATTGCTCGGGTTTTTCTCGAAGATGCTCCTATTATTGTTTTTGATGAAGCAACTTCTCACCTCGACAGTGAATCCGAGGCAGCGGTACAGTCTGCTTTTTGGAATTTAGCGCAAGGAAAGACCACTATCGTAATTGCTCATCGTCTCTCCACTCTTCGTCACTGTGACCAGATTCTGGTACTCCAAAATTGATCTATTATAGAACAGTGAACTCATACTGATTTATCAAAAGAATCGAGCGGTCTCTATCATCACCTTCTTGAGCTCCAAAAAATGAAGGATATAGAATAATATTGACTTCATCTTTTAGCGAGTAAAATTATATTGTTTATCGATAATTAAAACTCTATGTCTTTGCCTTCAGACCCACCATCAGAAAGTTCTAATGCTCTTGATTGATTAAGATTGGGCTTATCACTTTCCCAATTAGAGCCAGTTGAATGACATTCAAAACCTTTTAATTACAGAACTTTAGATTCAACTGTACAACGAATTAATGATTTAATTCCAAAAGTCCAAGCATATGAAGGAAGTGATAAAGAAAATTTTGAAACAAGGCTTGCTTTTGTTTTATGAGATTTCCATGATTACTGTAAAAGGAGTACTAAGCTAAAATAATTACCACTGAATTTCACCGAGTCCATGCTCTCTGAGGAGAGCATTTGTTTTGCTAAAATGGCTACAGCCGAGAAAGCCACGATGAGCTGAGAGGGGAGAGGGGTGTGGTGCTTCGAGTATGATGTGTTTTTTGGTGTCAATTAGTGTTTTCTTTTTTTGAGCATGACTTCACCAGAGGAGAAAAACTAAAAAATCCCTCTTTTCTGAAAGAGTGTGGATGATCGTATCAGTAAAAATTTCCCATCATTTTCCAGCATGAGACATGGGCTGTCCTGCACGGACGGTGAGCGTTGTATTGAGGAGGAGGACGCCTTGCTCCGCCCAGCGAGAGAGATCACCATTTTTCGGTGCCTCTACTCCAATATCATTCTGAATTTCCTTGAATATATTGATGAGAGAAGGGGGATTTCTGATTCATTCTTGCACGGAAAAAGAGAGACCATGTGCTTGTCCTGGACCATGATAGGGGTCTTGGCCCAGAATTACTACTTTGACCTTCTCAAATGGTGTTTTATCGAGCGCTGCAAAGATATTTTTTGGATGAGGGTATATCGTCTGACCTGCCAGAATTTCATTTTTTATGAACTGGGACAGTTCTCAGAAATATGATTTTTTGAACTCTTCTGAGAGTGCTCGTTTCCAGCTTTCTTCGAGTTTTATCTCTGTCATGATCCGCTATTATCGAGGGAGTGTCTGTATTCATCGATAAATCCATGTATAGTTCTCGATGTGCTAATCGGGTCTGTAATATGTGTCATATTAAAATCGGATGTATCGCCAGAGGAATCACTCGCAGTTTTTACCATGAGGTTTCCATAGTGAAGTATGTTTCAGAGAAGTCCGGCCGTAGAGGCATTTACTTCTTGTACATTATCTATCGTTGTTTGGGACATCTTTCTATCGAGAAATTTTACCTGATCATACGATATTATGCGGCGATTTGTCAGGAGCAGTATATCGAGTTCATTATTCACCCACTCTATAAATACATACTGTAGACCAAACATAGCTACCATAAATACTGTTATGATCGTCATAAGTCTCGGTATAGCTGCGAATTCTCCTATAAAAAAAATACCCAGACAAAGTCCTATGAGTATCAGGAGTAAAATACCCGTTTGCACCAAGATTATCCAGTGTTTTCTGACGACCAAAAGAGGATTTTCATCTTCCTCGAGTTCGGTAAATATACATCCGTGTACTCCTGGAATATCACATACGTGTGCTATTGGTGGATGGCTAATTTTTGAGGGTGATGTTTGGGGATTTGGCATAGAGTGGTTGGACTCGTGAAAGAGGTGTGAATAGAGGGAGATTTTTGATGACACTTTTGTACTCCTTTGCTACTCTCATAGTACGGCTATTGTTTTCGAAGTCAATCATAGCCAGTGTAGAATATGCTCCGGGCGTTATGTCTTCTTTATTTTTTTGTACATAAGCATTTGGTTCCTCTACTTCCCAGAGGAGTACTTCTTTTTTTGTGATAGAGGTGAGCCAGGGGAGTGGTGCATCTTGTAATGCGAAAAAATCTCCAACTGTGATAGGGTAGAGAGGTGTATGGAAACTATAAGCGAGCGTATTTACGACGAGCGAATTGATTCGTGTACCGGTAAATCATCCAGGCCCAACAATCGTTACAATTCCCTGGAGTTCAGAGTAATCTATGTTATTTTTTTGCATCAATACGTCGATAGTTTCTGTGAGTTTATCAAAGTCATGATATTTTCATTCCCAACCAGCGTGGTCATGAACAACTCTTTTTTCATCAAAGAGGGCAATGTAGGTTGGTTCTGAAATAGTGTCTATGAAGAGGTACATATTTTCTGGATATTACTCATCTTTTTCAATAAGGCTATATCTGCTTACTATTTTTCATCCTTCATTGAAGGAAACAATATCACGCCATCGAGGTATATGTATTTGTTTGTCTCCAGATCGAGTTGTTCACGTGTAGCTTCATTCTGATATGACTGATCCGTTTGCTCAATTGCTTGTATAAAAAATCGTATGTTTTCCAGTCATATCGCGCATTGCATCATAGAATCTCATAAAATTATTTTTCCCTGGAATGGGTATTGGTCACATAGCTACATCACCAAATGGTGGATAGCTTACGGAGATAATTTTTCATCATCTCCTGTGAAAAGTGGTGCGAGAATATTGGATTTTCTCATCATACATACGATACACTTTTTCTAGATCGCCAGCATCTATAGCATCAAAATATCTTTTTACTATCTTAGTTTGTGTCTCCCTTTTTGATTTACAGAGTGTTCAAATAAATGCTGTGCATGTTTGTATCTCATGCCATCTTCTCAACTCCCTCAAAAATAGATATTCCAGCGATAGACTTGGTACTTCTCATTCTCATACACAATAATTGAGAGATTCACGTATGCGAAATATTTCATTTATATCAGGAGCAAATGCTCTTAGATGGGGAGTGATTTGTTTTCGAGTATCGCGTATGAGTTTTTGTACTCCGCGATTCATTCCCCTGTAACCAGGGCAAATCTCATCGAGAGTATTGAGAGCTCGCCTTACGATTTCTCCTATTTTTTCGATTGCAGGAAGATTCGAAGAATTTTCTACCCAACTCACTTCAGAAGACTGAAACACTCAGGAATTCATTTATGTATTATAAATGAATTTTAATTAAATCAAATTACCTCTTTTCGAGAATAGGTCCATCTTTACTATCAGTAATAGTATACCCCAATCATTCTATTTTTTTTCTTAATTCGTCAGCAAGTGTGAAATCTTTATTTTTCTTTGCCTCTGCTCTTTTGTTCGCGAGTTCGGCAATATCTGATGGTATGATTGATTCTTCGAGCACTGTCCAATCCATAACACCCATAACCATATCCCATGATTTGAGGACTTCTATGGTGGAGGCACGCTCTTTTTCGGTGAGTGAGTTATTATCGATATCTCTATTTATCGTCGTAATAAAATCAAAGACGACGGTAAGAGCAACGACACTATCGATATCATTCTCGAGTGCTTCTACGAATTTTTGCATAGACTCTTGCAGTTTATCACGGAATTCTCGTCGGACTTTTGTATTTCTTGGTATGTATGATTTTATTCTCTTGAGCAAATTATCCATGCTTGTGATAGTCGAGACGGCGCTCTCAAGGCGCTCAAAAGTGAAATTAAAATTCTCACGATACCTATTTTGCAGACACATCATGCGAAAAGCTCTATATATCAGTGTTTTTTTCTCTGGATATCGTGCTTCGAGATCCGGTAAACAGTAGACATTTCAGAGTGATTTACTCATTTTTTTTCCATCGACGAGGAGGTGACCTGTATGCATCCAGTAGTGAGAAAATGTCTTGCCTGTTACTGATTCTGTTTGTGCTATTTCGTTCTGATGATGGGGGAATATGAGATCACAGCCACCCATATGAATATCGATTTGTGGACCGTGCCCCCAGAGATTGCAAGCACTACACTCTATGTGCCACCCTGGTCGACCCTTCAATATTTTTTTACCTTCTTTTGTTTCAAATTCTGCATTCCAGAAATTTTCACCATCAGTTTCGTCGTATCATTTCCAGAGAGCGAAATCACTCAGACTCTCTTTCTCATATTCGTCTTGTTTTACGCGAGCGCCTGCCTTCATACCTTTCGTATTGAGATGAGCGAGATTTCCATATTTCTTGAAACTCTTGATATCAAAATACACAGAGCCATCATCGCTAATATAGGCATGTTTTTTCTTGATAAGCTCTTGTGTCATGTTAATCATTTCTGGTACGAGTTCGGAGATGGGTTTGTAGCGATTAAAACTTGTTATTTCGAGTTTTTTGAGATCTTCTAAAAAAATTTTTGTGTAAAGTTGTGTGAATTCTTTCAGAGTTTTTCCATCTTTTTGACTATCGCGAATAGTTTTATCGTCAATGTCGGTGAGATTCATAAGAGCATCAACTTCATACCCCAAAAATCTGAGCGTACGGATAACTATGTCCTCAAACGTGTAACAGCAGAGATTGCCTATATGAGCGTAATTGTAGACCGTTGGTCAGCAGCCATAAAATTTTATTTTTTCTGGTTCGATGGATTTGAAAGTCTCGATTTTGCGAGAAAGAGTATTGTAGAGGGAGAGCATGGTATGGATTATAAAAATATCCCATCGAAAGTAAAAAATATCTTCCCTTGCTTCTTTTGCTAAACAAAGTACATTGAGTTCGTGAAAATACTGACACTTATTACCGCACTCTCGACGATAACTCTCGTATCGTTGTTTTTATCTGATTTTCGACAGTCTGATATTTGTACCATACGTCATAATGGAGTTGTGTGGAGATTAGAGCAAGCTCGTACTCATCAGGATCAAACGCGAGGACTCATGTGACGTACTTCGCTCTGTCAGAATTGTGGCATGTTATTCCGTTTTGAGCATGAAGAGGTGCTTCATTTCTGGATGAAAAATACTCTGATACCTCTCGATATATATTTTTATGATGCACAGGGAGAATTCGTCGATTCGGCTCTCAATATGCGTCCTGAGTGAGAAACGAAAGATCCGATGACGCGAAGCTCCAAAAAACCAGCCCAATACGCTATCGAAGTATTGCAAGGAGCTCCTTTCCCAGCCGAAACTATCGATATATCTCTTTGCCAATAAAATTATGCATTTTCTCGCAACATGTTCTCCTGGAGTTGAATCTCTCGTACGAAGCGAATTGGAACGACAATGAATAGATATTACCTATGGTCAGGATCGCCTCGTGGCGTTTGATGGGGATATGAATACTCTTGCGCAAGCCAATATCTGGCTCCGAACTGCTAACCGTGTTTATATAGAGCTCGATCGTATGCATGTAACCTCGTTTGATGCACTTTTTTCCTATATTGAAGCTATCGATTGGAGTCAGTGGATCCCGTGAAATACACCTATACTTGTTTCTGCGACGAGCTCTCGTTCTGTATTGACTCATACTCCAACCATACAATCAATCGGTAAAAAAGCTATCATTCGTCGATTAACACAGGGGAGTGATGATTGGCATGAAAATGAATTATATCATCCTCTGGAGATATTTTTCCTTCTTGTAGGTGATGAAATGAGGGTTCTTCTCAATGCTTCGGGTGACGCGCTTCATAAGAGGGGATATCGTACTGAGGCAGGGGAAGCTCCCCTCAAAGAATCTCTCGCTTCGGCACTGATACTCTTTAGCGGTTGGAAATTCCGTACTCCACTCTACGACCCGATGTGTGGAAGTGGGACATTGCTTATTGAGGCTGCTATGATTGCACGTAATATCGCTCCTGGCCTCGTGAGGGATTTTGATTACCTCCATTTTCCTTGGTTCGATAGCGAACTCCACAAAAAAGCAGTCAATGAGGCTCGAACAAAGATATTTGATAAAACTTATGAGATTTTCGGCAGTGATGTCGACGATACAGTATTAACTGCTGCAAAATCCAATGCCCAGAGGGCGGGGGTAGGTGATACTGTCCAATTCTCTCAGGCTGATTTTCGAGAAATTTCTTATCAAGAAAAAGCGCATCTCGTGACTAATCCACCGTATTGAAAACGACTCTCAGACGATAATCTCGACGGTTTGTACGATGATCTCGAAAAAGTGTTTCTCACCAATAGTCTAACGGGTGGCGTTATTACCACTGTTGAGAATTTCCCAAAAAACGAGAAAAATTGGACAAAGAAAAACCTCATGAATGGGTCTGAAAAATGCCAATTTTGGAGGAAATTATCGTAGAAAGTTCATTTTTCCTGAAGAAAACTCAAAAGTCTGCCGAATATCTTTGCAACTTAGAGCATCATCTGGTACGATGGAAGTGTTAATTTTAAAACTCTTCATATGCAACTCGAATTCGTCGGCGCAGCTCAGACAGTGACAGGCTCAAAACACGTCCTCCGTGTGAATGGCAAGACATTTCTCCTTGACTGTGGTATGTTCCAGGGGCGTCGAAAAGAATCAGATGAGGCCAATAAATTTTTCCCTCTCAAAACTGATGAAATAGATGCGCTTATTCTCTCCCATGCTCATATTGATCATGCGGGGCTTATTCCTCTGTTAGTCAAGAAGGGTTTTACTGGCCCTATCTATTGTACGCATGCAACACGAGACCTCT
The DNA here is from genome assembly GCA_964544625.1 of uncultured Candidatus Peribacteria bacterium. Taxonomy (GTDB): domain Bacteria; phylum Patescibacteriota; class Gracilibacteria; order BD1-5; family JAGOOR01; genus JAGOOR01. The sequence goes on from CAZJBQ010000001.1 coordinate 88,435, forward strand.
GTTCTATTATGCTCCAGGATAGTGCTCGTATACAAACTCACGACGCAGAACATCTCTCCAAAAAAGGAGGGAAAACTATTGAACCTATCTATACAGAAGAAGATGCTCGTAATGCTATTATGCAATTTCGTTCTGTCGGGTATGGACAAAAAATCCCTCTCGCTCCAGGCGTATTTATGACATTTCATGATGCAGGTCATATTCTCGGTTCTGCCCTCGAAGAATGGGAAATAGATGACAAAGAAACTGGAGAGCATATCCGATTTTGTTTTACGGGTGATCTCGGACGAAAACATCTCCCAATTCTTCGTGAACCAACGCAGCTCAAGGATATCGATATTCTCATTACAGAGTCAACCTACGGTAATCGTTTCCATGATGAACTCGAGGCTGTAGAAGAAAAACTCACACAGGTTATCAATGCCACTGTTGATCGGGGTGGAAAGATATTTATCCCAGCCTTTGCTGTGGAACGTACACAAGAGATCCTCTACGTGCTCCGTCTCCTCATGCATCAAGGTAAAATCATGAAACTCCCGATTTATGTGGATTCCCCATTAGCTACAGGGGCAACTGATATTTTCAAAATTCATCCAGAGTGTTTCGATGAGGAAATCCTCAATGCTACTGACGAAGGCTTATTTCCATTTCTCGAAGGAGAGGGGGTTCGTTTTACCCGTAGTGTCGAAGAATCAAAAGGTCTCGATCGTATCAATTATCCAGCTATCATTATTGCTGCTTCAGGTATGGTCGAATATGGCCGTATTGTTCACCATGTGGCGAACAATATCGAAGATGAGAAAAATCTCCTCCTCTGTATCGGCTACATGGCTGAAAATACTCTCTGACGTAAACTCCTCGAGGGTGCTACTGAGGTCAATATTTTTGATGAACCAAAAAAAGTGAAGATGCAGATTGCTGTCTTCAATGCTTTCTCTGGTCACGCAGATAGAAAAGGTCTCCTTGAATTCGCCCAACACTGTGGTAATCCAAAACAAATTTTTCTTGTTCATGGCGAAAAAGAGAGCATGGACGCACTCTCTGCTGGTATGAAAGAGCTCCAAAATCTCAAAGATACGACTATTACATGCCCAGCACCAGGCGATATCTACGATGTAGTAGCAGGTAAAAAATGCAAAAAATCTCCAGAAAGAAACATGCAGTGCCACGGAATAGTGTGCAAAATATAAAAGCTATGAAAAATATTTCTCTTGTATTTCTCTTTTTAACGGCACTTACATTGAGCGGATGTCAGGCATTTAATGCTCAAGATGCCTATAATAATGCTCTCAAAAAGACACAGTCTGGTGATAATAAAGAGGCTGTAGAGGCCTATAACCAGGCTATTAAACTCCATGGGGATGGTAATAAACAACAAACAGTAAATTCTCCTGCGACTACTCCAGCTGAAAAATCATCTGAACCCGCATACAATAAGGAGGCAGAATTGTACTACAATCGTGCTATAGCGAAATCTAATCTCGGTGATGATGTTGGTGCTATCATTGATTATGACAAGGTGATTGAGATGAATCCAAAGGACGTAGAAGCATACAATAATCGTGCCATAGCAAAATCAAATATTTGAGATTATCAGTCTGCCCTTGCAGATTATGAGGTAGCCTTGTCTATCTTCCCAAATGACCCAGAGCTCTACAATAATCGTGGAAATTCAAAATCACTCGCAGGGGATATAGATGGAGCACTACTTGATTATAGTAAGGCTATAGAGTTGAGTCCACGAGATTCCCGTGCCTATTTTAACCGTGCAGTGACCAAAGTATGACTCAAAGATTATTCTGGAGCTATGGCAGACTATGATATGGCCCTGGAATTGAGCCCCAATGATGCTGATATTTATCATAATCGCGGAGTTCTCAAGTATGTCATGGGCGATAGGGAAGGGGCTGTAAGTGACTATAATGCTGCTATTAAACTTGACCCCAAAAATGCAGACCTCTACAATAATCGTTGAAATGCTCACTCATCTCTCGGAAATAAAAATGAGGCTTTAGCTGATTACGATATGGCTATCAAGTTGAATTCAAAAGATCCTCAATTTTATAAAAATAGAGCTATTACGAAATATTCTTTTGGAGATAAGGCTGGTGCGCAAGCCGATAATCAAAAAGCTCGTGAACTAGAGTGAAAATAGACTACCGATAGTCTTGAAATTTAAATACAGAGTCTCCGATAAGTATTTTCCCGTCGATTGTGTACCAGATGCCACTGGTGTCTTGTGATACTGTTGATTTTTCCTCGGGCGTCATGTTATTGAGGACTTCTCTGATGATGGCGGGGAGGATTTTTCTTTTGTGCATGACATCCCAGACGCGATCTACAGCTTCTGGATATTTCATAGGGGTCATCCGGACGATTTGTTCGATTCGTTCACCACTGACGCGGTATTTGTGAGCACCTTCATGAGATATTGTGAAATCATTTGGATCTTTTTCCTTGACGAGATCGATGATGACTCGTTCCTTTGTTTCCGGTTCGATTACTTCCTGTGGTTTGTGACGTATGAGTTCATCTTGTAACTCTTGGAGTCCATCACCAATAGGTGCTGATATGGGAAATACTTTTTTCTTTGTCTTTTTTTCAATTTGAGATACGAGATCAGCAACCATCTCTGGATCGAGGAGATCGCATTTTGTGAGCACAATAATTTCTTCTTTTTTGAGGAGTTCGGGGTTAAATAATCAGAGTTCTTTTCTGATAGCGTCGTAGTCAGAGATACATTCTTCGTATTTACCTGCATCGAGTAGGTGGCATAGAACGCGTGTACGCTCAATATGCTTGAGAAATTCGATACCTAACCCTGCTCCTTTGTGAGCATCTGGAATTAGACCAGGGACATCTTCGAGTACCATACTTTGTCCTTTGTATTCCATGACGCCTAGATTGGGAATGAGTGTTGTAAATGGATAATCAGCTATTTTTGGACGAACTGATGTAAGACAGGATATGAGCGTTGATTTGCCGGCAGAAGGTATCCCTATGATACCAACATCTGCTACGAGTTTGAGTTCGAGATGGACACTGATTTTTGTTCCTACGTCACCATTTTCTGCAAAGTTGGGAGTTCGTCGAGTGGCAGCCACAAAGTGAGCATTGCCATATCCGCCTCTTCAACCTGTACATAATCGTACACTCTCTCCCGGTTTTGCGAGATCATGGAGGAGTTTCCCATCCATATCGTAGATGAGGGTGCCCACGGGGAGTTTCACTATTTTATCTTCTGCATTTGAACCATGCATGAGCTGTATACCGCCTCTCTGTCCATCTTCGGCTGCAACTTCTTTGACGTATCGAAAGTCAGAGAGTGTATTGATATTTGGATCCGCTATGACGATAATATCGCCTCATCGTCCTCCATCGCCACCAAATGGGCCTCATTTTGCAATACGAGCCTCTCGTCTCCAAGAGACAAGTCCATTACCGCCGTTTCCAGCTCGGAACTTCACATCTACAGCATCGATGAACATTTGACATGTATTAAAAATAACTTGAACTGGAAGTATTATATGAAATAATCGCGTTCTGTCGAACCAATGTGTATTATGTTCTTGTTATTTTATAGGTTTTCTTTCTTCAAAAACATAATTCCAGTGGGCTTATTCATTTTGCAAGTCTTTTTGCTTGTAAACAGATTCTGAATATTACAATCATACCATATTTCCTCTTATGGTTTTTACACTTTCTCGCGATGATGCATCTAAGATGCTCTGAGTATCGACTCGTACTATTGACCGGTATGTTCAATCTGGTAAAATTCGTTCTAAGCGTGATGGTAAGGTTATCATGCTGCATAAAGATGATGTTAATCATGTAAAGAATTGAGGCACCCAGACTGATTACGAGGTAATTGCTCCCAAGCCTACACTTGTTGCTAGTATCGGATACGATCCAAGAGAAGCCCAAAATGAAATCCTCCGAGCTATTGAGGCCATCATAAAAGAAAAAGATGCTCTCATACAGGAGCTCACATTCAAAATCGGTAAAATGGAAGGAGAACTCATGAACTCAGTACCAAAGATTGAACACAAAAGAACTTTGCTCGCTCTCGAAGAAACCAACCATAGTCGTATGCAAGATATGGACATGATTGTACAGACTAAAAAAGATATAGAATCAAAATTTCAACGAGAAAAATTGATTTCCACTATTCTCATGATTGTGGTTTTTGTTCTGCTTTGCCTCTGTGTTGTATTGATGGTTCACTTCTTCAATGTTCGCAGCGATATCATCAATAATTCGTAATTATGCTTGATAATTTGACTCAGTCTGCCGATGGTGTCTTGGTCGGCCTTTTCGTGGTGTCTTTGGTAGTCTTTTTTCTCTTTGGTCCACACAAAGTATATGAGTCTATATTTGGGTCATTATTTGGATTGGGCATGTATTTACTCATTCATGAAATGACATTTGTGTCTCCTGATACAACACGTACATTACTCTTTGGTCAATGGATAGTTGATAATCGAGGCACTCTCCTTTGGCTCGCAAAGGGGGCTACTGTTACGCTCTTTTTCGTATCGCCTGTTACTATTGGTATCAATGTTTCAGGCGTAGTTCGTGGTACGCTAGTATTTTTTATAAAGTTGATATTCCTTTCTGCTTTTTGTGTTTGTTTTATGGTGGTATTATTTTCTTTTCTTTACGGTTGAGAGAGCTTATTTTGACAAGTGGCTCTTTTGCCCGGATCACCGGCATGAAATCCGTTCTTACAAACTTCATTCCTCTATACCCACATTAGGAACTATTCTCATGTTATTATTTTTTTAGCATTTATCGCTTCATTTTATAAGATTCTTTTTTCACACTGGGTGAGCTCTCTCATGTTGGCTTTTTGAGCTGTATATGTCAAATGAAATGAAGTATTTGGCAAAAGAAATTTGGATACTATTAGTAGCGGGCATCATGATGCCGCAGAATCCGAAACAGGGCATGACATACACATTGATGAACATCATGCACATCATTAATCATAGGCATTAAATGCTGTGATAAATGTATTGACGAGTTTCTCTATCAGCCGCAGATACCCCCATGCTGACGTATCTTCATCTAGAGTATTTATGGTGTAGAGGGTGAGTCACGATTTTTCTAGAAAATTTACAATCTCCTTCTCAGTATCTTTTTTGATAAATGCTATTTTTATATTTTTATCTTCTATGATTCTTTGGAGTTCTTTCATTTTTTCCTGTTTTTCTGATAAAAAATAATCTGAGGGGTATTGTCTGATTCAATTTTCTTTTAATCAAAAATCTCAGAGAAATACACTCATATTATCGCTAAGGAGGAGAAATGGCTGTTTGTTATATTCGTTTATACGAGCTTGTAATTTTTTGTATGTTTCCCGTATGGTATTCTCATAATTTCCGGCCTGATCATAGTAATAACCTCGGTGTTTTGTGTCTAATTCTGAGACAACATCTCGAATTGCCTCTATATGATTGATAGTTGCTGACAGTGGTACGATTTCTTCGCCTGACTGTGTATTATCGAGTTGGAGGTGCGTGCCATGATATTCCTGGAGAACATTGTCCAAAATACTACTCTCTTCATCAGTGCTCGTTATTACTATATCAGCAGTATTTATCAATTTTTTCTCATCCAATTCTAGTTTTTGATCATTCTTTTTTTCTAGGAATGATACAGTCGCATAGTCTCATACAATCATCCTTGCATGAATTGTACCACGAATATCAGTTGATACTATAGCTAATGTTTCATCATTTTTTATTTTATCCACTGGAAGTACACTACAACTGCTGATGAGCAGGGAAGAGAGTGATAAGAGTAATATAGTCCTCGGTTTTTTCATACGTGCAGTATAATATTTGTTTTTAAAAATACATTTTATTTCTTACTTATCTATAGAGGTTTATCTTTTTTATAAATACTATAAATTATAGTATAATATTACATAATTCATTATGTCAATTTTGAATATTTCTTGTCAGAAAAAGGAGAACGCCTTCATATAGAAATCAAGTTTTTTTTTCTTTGACTTCATATACCAATCCGCGATAATTCCTTAATGACGACGTTATCTAGTGTATCACAATTACAGACATTTGTTCATCTCATAGCTGAACGTATGAGAAAGCAAGATTTTTTGACGTATTTTCAGAAATTGAGTTTGGTGAGTTACGAAGAAGAAACTATTGTTTTTGGTGTTGTATCTGAGTTTATACGTGATAATATGAGTTTCCGTTTCGCAGATTTGTTATTGTCTGCGGCTCGAGAAACATGGTGAAATGTTACACGTGTCGAAATAGTCGTGGATTCACAAATTGAAAATCCAACATATGCATGAGTTATCGATTGTAGACGTGTACTCAAAGGGCTACAAGCAACAAAGGATAAGCAAAAAGAGGCGACTGCTGCAGAAAACCCTGGGAAAGAGTCTTTCTCTTCTCGATTCGACCTTGATCATTTTATTGTATGACCGAGTAATCAGTTAGCTTATTCTGCTTGCGAGGCTGTTGTACGCAGCCCAGGTTCACGATATAATCCACTTTTCATATACTCTGATGTTGGTCTCGGAAAGACACACCTGCTCCAGTGAGTCGCTCTCGAAATCAAGAAAAAATCACCTCAAAAAAAAGTTGTTTACATGACTTCTGATCAGTTCGTGTCAGAATATGTGACTGCTGTAAAAGATAGAAAAATAGATCAGATGAGATCTAAGTTTCGAGCTATTGATGTACTCCTGTTAGATGATGTACAGTTTTTGGCTGGGAAAAAACAAACACAAGAAGAGCTCTATACGCTTTTCAATATACTCTATGATGCGAACAAGCAGATTGTTCTCAGTTCTGATCGTCCTCCAAAAGAACTCTCAGAAATTGAACCGCGCTTGGTAAGTCGATTTGAGTGGGGTATCATGGTTGATATTGATCTTCCAGACTTTGAGACACGCCTTGCTATATTGCAACAAAAAGCTCGAGAAAAAGAATTTATCATCCCTCAGGAGGTTGCAGAATATGTCGCATATAACATGTGAAGAAATATCCGAGAAATCGAATGAGTCCTCAATCAAATGATTGCTGAGTATGAGCTTGATGGCCGAATGCCTACAGTTGCTACTGTGTCTGCCCGTTTTGATAGATTACGTATCAAGCATAATGCTATAGGTGAGACGCGTGATGCCCCGAAAAATTCATTTCACTCTGTTTCTTACGAAGCAGTACTCCAGTGAGTCAGTGATTATTTTGGTGTTGAGAAAGAATCTCTCATTGGGGAGAGTCGAATGAGAGATCTCATGGTACCGAGACAGATAGCCATGTATCTCCTCAAAAACAAATTACGATACACATATGAGAGAATTGGTAATATATTTAATGGTAGGGAGCACTCTGCGGTTATGTATTCTTGCAAAAAATTAGAGCTTCTTCTCAAAAAAGATCAACGCCTCGCGAGTGATATATATTCTCTCAGAGAAAAATTAGGAGTTTAGGAATGCCTCAATTTGC
>CAZJBQ010000001.1:95925-128149 GCA_964544625.1 uncultured Candidatus Peribacteria bacterium
AGAGAGACGTCTTCTGCTCTAATGTCTGGGGGAAATCAGACTTTTTGAAATATCGCTGTAATTTTTTCTTTAGATAAGCTATTATTGCTAGTTAAATTAGACAGAAGTTTTTTTCTTTTTTGACTAAATCCTGCCTTTATGAGTTGCAGAAGCTTTTTATTTGATTCTCTGCTATCGTTATTTTTTATATTAAACTCAAGGCATGTTGACCAAACTTTTGGTGCGGGAACAAAGTTATTAGGACTAATATCACAAATACGATGTATATCTGCCATGAGCTGACATGTGAGAGATAAAACTGAATGTTTGTTGTCACGTGCGAGTATTCTGTCCGCGACTTCTTTTTGCATGGTTATAACCATCGATGTCGGTGGATATACCACCTCATAGAGTATATGATAGATAATGGGCGATGTTATATAGTAAGGGATATTGCCATAGAGTTTATAGGATGGCGTCTCTATCGTTTTATTTTCGTATACATGAAATTTCTCTCTTGAGCATGGGGCTGTATTTTCTTGGATGTTTGTCTGGAGGACGTCTTGATGGTAGAGGGCTATTTTTTCTCACAAAAATCTCTCCTGTAGCAGAGGTATCATGTCATCATCTATTTCTATCAGAGAGAGGGATAGTGGTTTCCGTTTCAGAATAGCAGCCGTTAAGTCACCAGGGCCTGGGCCTATTTCAATAATGTGTTGATTATTTAGGTTATTACTCCCTACTATTGTGTCGAGAATTGATTGGTTTTTGAGGAAATTTTGACCGAGATGTTTCTTAGCTTTTAGCATTTTATACAAAAGCACGTCCAGTAAATGCCTCAAACGATCTGGCTATCGCTCCAAATTTTAAGAGAAAGTTATTGAATTTATCAGCAACAGTATCAAATACTTCGTGAGCTTTTGAGAGATATTTATCGCTCGATCATTCTATGATATCTTTTTGATTTCGAGTTACTTCCTCTACGGCAGCATCTTTGTAGGCCTTCAGTTTATTGATAATCAATTCTTCGCATTTTTTCGTTCCTATGAATCCTTTATTTTCATCAAAGGTGATAGCTTTTTGAAATGTATCTTCGAGAGTGTTGTCGTATGCTGTCTGGCAGGCTGTGATGTATTTGGAGTAAAAAGTTTCTTTATCAACGTCGCAGAAATACTCACGGCAGAGAGTTGTTCCAACATCATAATTTGCTTCGACGAGAGTTTTGTTTTTCCAATCTTTTATTCCTTGTACGTATTCTTCGACTTCTTTATCAACTTTCGCTACCTCTACACATACATTATAAGGGTAGAGATTGTTAAAAGCTGTTTTTTTCTCCTGTTCTGAAGACGTCGCCGTAATCGGTCTTTTACCAGAACTTTCATTGAGGTATTCACAGTCAGCCGTGGATGATTCTCACCATGCGAAAACTGTACTTGCGAGACACAAGAGAGATATGATATGTTTTATTTTCATATGAGTCGGCGTAAGAATTTTTTCCACCATGGATAATCTTTTTCAGATTTTTTTCTGAGTCAAAATGCGCCAGCAACTATGGATCAGAGGACGATACTCGTGATAAGTACATCCATTTTAGTTATTTTTTCTTTTGATTTTTTTTGAAACATAATTTATTCATCTAAATCTTCGATATGCTCAACTTTTACTGTACGAGCATCGACTATGAGGTAGGGGATAGTGACGATCAGCATGCCCCTCTCAATGGTGGCTCTGATTGCATCAAGGGCCAGATTTTCTGGGAGGATAATGGAACGAGAAAAAGGACCGTAGAAACACTCTTTTATCGGTATTTTATAGGCTTCTCGATATATCTCTGGCTCTGGTCTATTGCCAGATATACTGAGAACATTTCTCGATATCGTGACATCGACATCACTCCGAGGAACACCTGCGAGTGGAGCGATAATGAGGTATCATTCTTGTGTTTCGAGTATATCGACCGCAATCTGTCATACATCTTCTCCGTGCGGCATATCAGTTGATTCTATATTTATCTCGCGGTCATTGTCTGAGCTAGCAGATATGGTTCAGTTTTCTAGGGGTTTTTTGAGAAATTCGAACATAAAGAGAGTATATTATTTTTCTGTTGCTATGCAATATTTGTACCTGATACTTGTTGCAGTTTCTCGGTTTGCTCATGAGCTCATAGGCTTGTCACGATATCATCTATATTTCCCATCATAATAGAGGGGAGATTCGAATAATTCTCGCCTATACGATGATCCGTCACTCGATCTTGAGGGAAATTGTAGGTGCGGATTTTTTCACTTCTGTCTCCAGTACCTACCTGCGCGAGACGGGCAGCTCAGAGTTCTTTATTTCTCTTCTCTTCTTCAAATGCGTAAACACGAGATCGTAAAATTCACAGCGCTTTTTCACGGTTTTTGAGTTGTGATCGTTCGTCCTGACATTCCACCACTATACCTGTTGGTATATGTACCATACGGACAGCTGATTCAGTTTTATTCACGTGTTGGCCACCGGCTCCACCAGCTCGACTGACTGAGATATCGAGATCTTCATCACGGATGACGACTTCGAGTTCATCAACCTCTGGAAGTATTGCAACAGTCACGGTACTTGTATGGACGCGTCATTTGTTTTCTGTTTCTGGTATTCTCTGAACACGGTGTGTGCCACCTTCGAACTTAAACTTTGAATACGCACCATCTCCCATGATTTTCATGACAACTTCACGAACACCACCAGCATCACTTCGTGATTCTGAGAGTACTTCAAGTTGAAATTTATTTTTCGCTGCAAAGAGTTTATAACACTCAACGAGTTCGGCAGCAAAGAGGCCAGCTTCGTCACCACCAGCCCCCGCACGAACTTCTACGATGACATTTTTTTCATCATTTGGATCTGGGGGTATGAGCGCGATTTTTATTTTCTCTTCAAGTACGGGGATTTTTTCTTCGAGAGCCGAAACCTCTACTTTTGCCATCTCACGAAGTTCTTCATCAGACTCAGTTTGTAGGATATTTTTACCTTCTTCGAGATCGCGGTTTGATTTGAGATAGTCAAGATAGAGGCTGACGATAGCATCGAGAAATTTTTTTCGAATCATCGTGTCTTTGAGTTTTTTTTGATCACTAAAAATACTTCCTTCAGCGAGGAGGGCTTCTATATTTTTACTTTCATCAACGAGATTGGTCAGATCAAACTTCATTGAGCCCTATACTATCGAATTTTTCTGAAAATCAAACTTACCGCGCAGGTAATTTATCACGATATCTATCATCTTTGGTTCTACTCATTCGTGAATCCATTCATTGTTATCAACAACGAGGTCTGCATATTGCTTATTACTCTCGACATATTTGGCATAACCTGCCTGTACAAATGTTATATAGAAGAGAATATCATCAGCCATGCCAGGCTCTCCCATATCAGAGCGAGCTTGTCCACGTCCCCAATCACGGATCATACGGCGGGCCATACGATTGACCGCAGAGAGTTCGATAAAAATACTTACATCTGTGAGTTCGCGCAGTCTCGGATTGCAGAGTCAGAAGAGTCCATCAAGGATGATAAAATCTTTTGGTTTGATTATTCGGCCTGGTTTTCTCTGAGATTTACCAGTTGGGTTATTGCCAAAATCATATTCTGGTATTTGGACTTCTTGTCCGTTTTTGAGTTGTTCGATATGTTTTATAAGAAGCTCTGTTTCTAATGCTTCTGGTGTATCAAAATTCTTGAATTGTTTTCCTTCGAAATCCACATAGAGATTTTTTGGGAATTCTGCATCAGGGTAATAGTACATATCGTAGGGGATAGTATCTACCCTGTCTGCTCCAAAAGTTTCCATGATTTTTTCAGCGAGATAGCCTTTTCCAGAACCGCTTCATCCAATGAGATTAATGAGATACATAGTTTATAAAAATGAGAGAAAATCCTGGACCATTGATTCCATAAACCGGTCACGATCCACGTCGGTGACGACAAAAGTATGGGTACTTGGTTGAGCGACGTTACGGAGATCTGTAACAGTCTGTCCACGAGTGAATTCTCCTTTTGTTTCTACGCGTATAGGGAGAAATTGGCCACGGAAGAGATGAGGATAGATGAGCATAGCGACGACACTTGCATCATGCACGAGAAATCACTCTGTTCCAGCCGTTTCTCTGAATGCCATATTGGTCTTGAAGGTATGGAGTGTGAGGGCTTCGAGAAATTTCGCTTTTTTACTTTTCATACCACGAAGAATGGTCTGCATCTCATGGCGAGTAAAAATGAGCTTGCTTGTGACATCAAGAGGGAGGAGGACGCTATGATGAACAGTGGTAAATACTTTATCAGCTGATTCAGGGTCGTACGAAATGTTGAATTCTGCTACTGGAGTGACGTTTCCTGGTACCCGCACAGCACCGCCCATAGAAATAATGCGCGATATATGAATATTTTTCTCAAGAAGTCGAGCTATATTTGTGAGTGGACCAAATGTGAGTATTTGTGCTTGTAAATCTTTTTTGAGATATTTTTCGAGAAGTTCGTCACTAGAGAGGGGGATTTTTGGAGTTCGGACGCGGGGGAGATATTTGCTCGCATTTCCGAGTCCATCTTCACCGTGAATATGGCTTGCATCAGGACTTTTGACGATTATATCAGATTTTCCGACGGGTACATCGAGCACATCCATAAACTCACAAGCCCGAAGTGCATTTTTGTATGTAATTTCAGCTCCGACGTTGCCGCCTGTTGTAGTTATGGCGAGTATCTTGATAGTTCACTTTTTATGGAGTCCAAGAGCCCAGAGAAGGGCAAAAAAATCATCTGCACCAGGATCGCAGTCGATAATTACATGAGGTATTTTGGTATTCATGCGACCAGAATGCCATATTTTGAACTCATTTGCAACTTTTTTAGACCTTTTTGAAGCGCTCTGTTCCGTCTGGTAAAATTGCCATAAAATCCTCTATTGTACGGACAAAAACGGGATCTTTTTGAAATTCTTCGCCTAAATCAAGGACAGGGTAGAGTGCTCGATAGACGACGAGATTATCAAGTGTCTCTTTATCCTTTGCGAGACAAACAATCTCATACTGTTTATCTGGGTTTTTGTAGTGCGTATAGCGTTCTCAGGTTTGTGGTTTTAGTCTTGTCATAATGCGATAGAGAGAGCGAGAAGGGAAGAACTTTTTTGGCTGGCAGTACCGATGATAACACCATCTGTGATGCGAAGAATTCCAGCAATATTGTTATCATTGACGCTACCACCATAGATAATGCTTTTATTCGTAAATTCTTTGAGGGCCTCACGAAGTATGTCTGTGACTATTTCTATATCTTCGAGTGTCATAGTTTTTCCATTTCAGATAGCAAAACCTGGCTCATAAGCGATGATAATCTCTTTCTCTTTTGGCCAATTTTCAAGGACAACGAGTTGCTCTCTGAGCACGAGCCCAAGAGTATCCTCTTCTTTCATAGGGCCGACGCAGAGTATTGGTGTTACAGGAGTTTCAATAATTGACTCAATTTCTCACTGAATTTCTTTATCTGTTTTTCCATTTAATCTCTGTGACATATGACCTATCAGACAATAGGAAAAAGTGCTTTCTGGATGTGTTTTTTGAAGTCCAAGAGATACTTTAGTCGTCAGAGAAGTTGCAATGTCATCGCCAGGGAAAACTATCCAATTATAATCTGGATAAATATTGGCAACATCTTCCACAGTTTTTATAAGCGCTCAAGCGCTTTCTGCTGTTTGTGTGTTTTTCCAGTTGAGGGCGATAAGTTTTCTTCACTCGAAAGTACTTTGAGAAGACATAATAAGTTTTTAATGAAGAGGTATATTTTGTTCACCTGCCTGCCGGCAGGCAGGTATGAGTTTTTCGAGAGGAAGTTCACTGAGCTCATGAATCACAAATTCTCATTCTTTTGTATGAGCACGATCCATGTCGTAGATGGTAATAGGCGTGTCAAAATCAGCAGGAGTCATGTGGATACGATCGTCGACAAAGACTGTACTTTCTGGCTCATAATGCGCTATAATTCTTTTGATAATTTCTGTCTTATTGCGTATGCGAGTAACTATTACTTGATTGACGAGTTTGCTCGCACCAGTGATACGTACCTTCATTTCATGAAAAATCTCATCACCAGCAGTTAGGATGACCGTTTTTACATTTGGTATATTCCGAAGTTTGGTCAAAAATGGTATGACATCAGGAAAGAGCTGATTTGGCATGCCGGCATTGATAAAAAACTGTTCAGGATTATGAATGTTTAGTTCTTTGAGTAGTTTTTCGTACACCAGAATATCGTCAGGTCATCGGCGATATTTCTGATAAATTTCTGTTGCCTTTTCTATATCAGTAAGTGTCTTAGTGCGGAAAATATTGCCTTCACCGTAGGGGCCATACGCATCACCAAGGGTATTATCGAAATCGAAGATAAAGAGGATCATTGAACAAAAAATTATAAATATTTAGGAAATACTCTCTGAAAGTTTTCTGCTTTTTCTTGCAACCATTCAAAATACTTATTCCATTCTCATTTTTTATCAAAATCACCACTAATACTTATCTTTATTCTGCTGGCTTTTTTATCTGGTAATTCCATCCATTCTAGTTCCGTTTTTAATTCATTCTCTATCGCTTCTTTTTGATTAAATAGATGTTTGTATACTTCTTTATTATCAGATATATATATTTCGCAAGCAAATTGTTTTTCTCTAGTATGAATTGTAAGCGATATATGACAGTCACTGCTTCCAATTGATATATCTGCCCAGTGTCGAGGGTGGCTTTTTTGAAATCTTAAAGTGGTATTATTTTGTTTTGCAAAACTTTTAAATGCATCCCAAAATTCTAATTGCTGTATCTTTGTATCAGTAAGTTCTACACTCTCGGAAGAGCTTTTAACTGCTTTTGCCCAGTCATTAGGCTTACAAATAATTTCAAATTTTGGCGCAGGAAGTGACTCTCAAATTTGCCAAAGTTCTATTTTTAATAAATAAAAACCTATCTCATCGCTCGTGTTTTCATTGAGCCAATCAATAGCGTTTCTATGTTCTTCTCTTACATCTTTTACTACCCAAATAATTATTTTAGCATCATATCATGAAGCGTAAGTTATTATTTTCCCTAGATGATCATGGTCTGTGATTTCTAACTGATTCTCAATAATTATTTTATTATTTGTATTTTCTTCTTCCGCAAGAATGTCCACATTAAAGCTGCCAACTTTTGCCTCTGTCTGAATTAATTTAATATCAAAACCAATTTCATCACCAAGTAGGGCTAAATTTTCTTGTTGAGCAAGCCATCTTGTAAAATCAATAGCTTCGTGTTTCCAACCAGCCCTTAAATCTATTTTTTTAAGTTTGCCTAAATTTGATGACATATAATTTATACAATAGTTATTTTTTCATCCAAATATACATCCTGTATCGCCTGAATAAGTTCGACGCCTTCATTCATTGGTTTCTGAAAAGCCTTTCGTCCGACGATAAGGCCATGTCCACCAGCACGTTTATTGATAACAGCTGTTCTCACTGCCTGTGCGAGGTCATCAGAGCCAACAGATGGACCGCCAGAATTGATCAGTCCCACACGACCTGCGTAGCAGTTCATCACCTGGTAACGACACATATCAATCGGGTGCTCTCCGATGTGTTTCTCGTATGCATTTTTATCTTCTTTTCAGAAATTAATTGCTTTATAACCACCATTACAATCAGCCATTTTTTGTTTGATAATGTCAGCCTTAATGGTCACACCGAGATGAACTGCCTGGGAAGTGAGGTCAGTTGCTGTTTCATAGTTTATGCCATCTTTTTTGAAAGCATTGTTTCTCACGTAACACCAGAGGATAGTTGCCATACCGAGCCTATGTGCTTCCTCGAAGGCTTCAGCCACTTCGATGAGTTCTTCGCGACTTGACTCAGAGCCAAAGTATACTGTTGCGCCCACGGCTGTTGCTCCCATATTGTATGCTTCCTGCACGCTTCCAAACATTATCTGTCGAGGAATCTGTGGATAACTCATGAGTTCATTGTGATTGATTTTCACAATAACTGGTATTTGCCCATCAAACATCCTCTTAACTATACCTACCGCACCAAACGTTGTCGCTACGGCACTACAGCCCGCTTCGATGGCGAGCCGGAAAATATTTGCTGGATCGAAATAGAGAGGATTTTTCGTAAAAGATGCATTGGCAGAATGCTCAATACCTTGATCAACAGGAAGGATGGAGAGATAGCTAGTATTGGCTAGCCTCCCGTGTCCGTAGAGTTTTTTCAAACTTTGGATTACTTTATCAGATCTATCAGACTGCTCAAATGATTCATGGATAAAGTTTGCTCACGGAAGAATGAGTGATTCTTTTGATATTTTTGGGGTAAAATTACCGAGAAGAGATTCTGCTTCTGCTCCGAGAAGTTTTTCGATATTGGCCATAAAAGATGAGTTAGAACACGAGAAGTATACTCTGTCCGTGCTGAAGACAAGGCTTTATTATGGACATTTTTACTATTTCTTCCGTTCAAATAGGAATTCCCAGAAGAGCAAGATGACTCATCCTGTAATTGCTACGTCTGCGACATTAAACACTGAGAAATATTGTACACTGATAAAATCTGTCACAGAACCAAAAATGGTTCGTTCTAGTGCATTCAAAAGTCCTCCAGTGATAATCATGAGGTATCCTATTTTCTCTATTTCAGAAATCTTTTTCCATGACTTCCAGAGAAAAACTATGATGCCGAGAAGAATAAATGGAATAATAAAAGAAATCCCTGGCAGGGGAGTGCCGAAGGCGACGCCAGTATTTTTCACATGAGTGATTCTGAGGATATCTCCAATCACAGAAAAATCTGGATTAGAAATATTGACCCCGTATTTTGAGAGGGTATCAGTGAGGACTATTCCGACGAGAAGTGGAATATATTTTTTCATACTTTACTTTTTCTTCCCAAATACTTTCTTTTTTCCTGTATCACCTTCAGCGAGTTTTTTCATGATGATTTCATTACAGATAGCCTCATCGAGAGCAGATGGATCATCTTTATATTTTTTTGGAAGAGGGAAGTTGTCTTTTCCTTGCTTGATATAAGGGCCAAATTTTCCTCGGAGGACTTGGATATCACCAAACGTATGAATAGCGTTTGTTGCTGTACCAGATTTTTTTGCTTCGATCATTTCGAGAGCTTGCTCGAGAGTAATATTGTAGACTGTGTACGGGGCATCAGCAGGGATAGAGACGTATGTTTTTTCGAGATTGACGTATGGACCAAATTTCCCGATAGCCGCCTTCACATCAAGTCCATCTTTTTGACCGAGGATGCGCGGAAGGGCAGAGAGTTCGAGTGCCTGTTCGAGAGTAATCGTCTCCATATCAACGCCTGCAGGTATGCTCGCAAAAGTTGGTTTTTTCTCATCACTTCATTTTGGGGGCGTTTCACCAATTTGGATACATGGACCAAATCGTCCCATACGGACTAAGACCTGTTCTCCAGTTTTTGGATGTTTTCCGAGGATTCTCTCGCCTGTCACTCGTTCAGAGCCACCTGCGTTTTCTACCTGAGGATGAAAACCATCGTAGAAAGTTTTGAGCATTTTTTGCCACTGCTCTTCACCGCGAGAGACTTTATCAAATTCTTCTTCGACGTTCGCTGTGAACTTGTAATCAATCATTTGTGCGAAATTTTTTTCGAGGAATTCTGTGACGATACGGGCAAGAGAAGTGGGGAAGAGATACTTTTGTTTTTTCTCGACGTAGCCACGATCCTGAATGGTTGAGATTGTTGAAGCGTAGGTTGATGGACGACCGATGCCTTCTGATTCGAGTTTTTTGACAAGTGTCGCTTCAGTATATCGACCTGGTGCACGAGTAAATGTCTGTGTGCCAGTGAAGAGTTGTGATTCGAGCTCGGTTCATTTTGCAATAGCAGGAAGTGTCACTTCACCTTCTTTTTCCTCTTCTTCGTCAGTCCCTTCTTCGTAGAGCTTGAGAAAACCATCGAAGAGGATAACCTGACCTTTTGTCTGCCATTTTTGATCGATATCTTTTGGTACGAAAGTATAGGTCGTTGTCTGCACTTTTGCTGCCTGCATCTGTGATGCGACTGTTCTTTCCCAGATGAGTTTGTAGAGCTTGAGATCATCACCATCGAGTTTGATATGTGATGGATCATTTTCTATATGTGTCGGACGAATCGCTTCGTGCGCCTCTTGAGCATTGGCAGTTTTGGTATTATATTTTCTTCCTTCTTTGAGAGCGTACTCACTTCCGTACGAACTATTGATATAGGATTGACAAGCGCTGATAGCCTCTGCTGAGAGGTTGACTGAGTCAGTTCGCATGTAGGAAATATGACCATTTTGATAGAGCATCTGAGCAATTGTCATCGTCTTTTTTACACCATAACCGAGCTTGCGACTCGCTTCTTGCTGAAGTGTCGAAGTTGTAAATGGTGCACCAGGCATACGAAACGTCTCGTTGGTATCGACGTCTTCGAGCGTGAATCCATATTTCTGTTTGAGCGAAGCTACGAGTGTTTTTTCTTTTTCACCTGCTTTCACTTCGGTACCTTCACCAAACTGCTTGAGAAAAGTTTCGACATCTTTTTGTGTTTTGATACTCGGAGCTTTACCTTTGACCTTGAAGAGTTCGGCAATGATATTTTTTTCGAGTTTCACACGCATTTTCCATGATTCGGTTGGGACAAATGCTTCGATTTCTTTTTCACGATCGACGATGAGACGAACAGCGACAGACTGAACTCGACCTGCTGAAAGCGTGGTCGTACTTGGGACTTTTCTCCAGAGAATAGGGGAGACCTCGAAACCAACAATTCGATCGAGGATTCTTCTTGCTTGTTGAGCATAGACGAGATCCATATCGAGAGTGCGAGGATTTTTGAGAGCAGCCTCTATAGCCTTTTTGGTGATTTCGGTATAGGTGACTCGTTTTGCTGTTTTTGGATCGAGTCCGAGTGCTTCACAGAGATGCCAACCAATAGCTTCTCATTCTCGATCTTCATCCGTTGCTATATATATGGTGTCAGCAGATTTCACGAGTTTTTTGAGACCAGCTACGACTGTCTTTTTATCTTCATCTATTATATAGGTCGGGGTAAAACCATTTTTGATATCGATACCCATTTTTTTCTTCTCCAGATCCCTGATATGTCCGACTGAAGCTTTCACTGTGTAATCCGCTCCGAGATACTTTTCTATAGTCTTTGCTTTTGCAGGAGACTCTACTATTACGAGGTTTTTTGTCATGCCTCCTAGCGTAGAAAAAAATCGAGACGCGCAAAAAAAGAATATGTTGACAAAATAAAAAATAGTATCAATAAAAAATTTGCAAACAAGCTAATGAAAATATAATCATCTCCATGAATTCAATATTTACACTCTTCTCTCAGACCTGGAATGTATTAGCTCGAGACAAACGTTCTTTTCTTGTTATTTTTCTCTTTCAGTCTATTCCAGGTTTTCTGATTCTTACAATGGTTTTAGGTTTTTTCGCTTTTTTGCAGTGGGGTGTGCCACTTCTCGGAGAGATGGTGTATCGTTTGGTTGGATTTTTCACAACCCCGACAGGAATTATCACTCTTGTAGTTTGTTTGATGCTTGCATTATTGGTTTTTGTAGCATTTCAGACATTGTGTTATTACTGTGCTCAAAAATGATTAGCACAACTCTTTCATAAGAAAAAAATATCTGTTCGTTCTCTTCTCTCTGAATGGAGAGGTGTATGGTCCTGGATGGGGACATGATTATCCATTATCTCTTACTTTGTCGGTTTTTTTGTTGTCTGCTTGGTACTGTTATTTTTCGTATCACGTGTACATGATTTTTTGGTTGTCGGTAGTTTAATAGTATGATTTCTTGGATTTATATTTCTCTGGGTTTCTCTGTACTTAGCTATTCCTGGTTATTTTTTGGATGATAAAAGATATTATTTATCTGCAAAAAATGCTTTTTCTCTCGTACGAAATAGATGGTGGAAGACTTTTGGTTACGTTTTTGTTGTTCTTATTTTTGCTGCTATTGTCAGTTTTCTTTTTATCTTTTTAGAGAAAATTGTTTGATTTGGTCTTAGGCATGCCCCTGGGGATTTCACCTCTTCTTCAGTCTTTGCTCTTTTTGCATCAGTTGTTTATGTGGCGTATGCTTTTATACAATTAGGCATTAACATACTAGTTCAGATTTTCCTTTCTGCATACAGTTTTCAGCTTTATTCTTTCTATAAGAAAAATACACCAAACACTCATAAGTAATACAATGAGAGATTTGCGGTTTTTCAAAACCGACTAAACTTGAATATATCTTAGTTTTTATTTCCCAATTTTTATGAAACAGTACATTCTTTTGATAAGCGCGATTGTCTCTACTGCATTTGCACAGAACACACTCACAATAGTGCCTGTGGATAATTTAGAGGGAGCAGAAAGTACTCCTGAAATTTCTATGGAAAAAATGGTTGATGGTACTAATGCAGACTATAACTCAGATATTGTTGATTATGGTTCTATGAACACTCCTACTGATGATTTTTGAGATATGATGTTCAATTCAATAGGCGCTGGCTTTGGCATGATTTTTATTCTCATTATTTATATTGCATTTCCTATTATTCTCTACTGTATTGGATCTTTTAGTCTTGCCCGCCTCGATATGCATTATAATAAGGTTAAGAGCTCCGGAATTTCTTGGGTGCCATTTGCGAGGTATTTTCATATCATCAAGAATGCGACATGATCAGGTAAAAAGGCATTTTGCCTTACTATTCTTCCCTGGATATTCATATTAGTTGGAATAATTTGATTTATTGTGGCTACAATTATTTCTAATATTACATCATCTTCTGCTCCAACATCATGATTTGCTCCGGTTATGATTATTTTCAGCAGTATTTCTCTTATTGGTTTTCTGAGCATAATAGTTATGAATTTTTGGTGTGCGTTTATTATCAAAGATTATGTAAAAGGTGACACGACAACAGCTCTCGGACTCTCTACGTATACTGCAGTTGTGCTCTGGTATATCGCTCTTCAGAGATCAACAGGCAAAACAGATATTATTGGTAAAATTGGTTTTATTTGTTTGGGTTTAATTGCTCTTTTGTACGTTGTCATGATAGGATTCTTCGTCTATAGCGGCATTACGGAGGGTTTTAATACTATGAGTTCTACAAATACTTACGGAGATATTTCATGAACAATTGGTGGTGATTTGTAATTTTTTCAGTAGCACATCTTTCTTTAAATTTCTTTTTTTTCATGCATTATCCTCTCATTATCATCGGTACTTGATCAGCTGGACTGCCGGCCGGTATGTATGCGAGCCGTTACGGAATCCGTAATCTCATCATCTGAGCTCAGCCAGGAGGCGCTCTCGCGACGTCACATTGTGTAGAAAATTATCCAGGGACTCTCAGCGAGTCTGGAGGATCTATCATGAAGCGATTTGAAGAACATGCAAAAGTATCTGGTTCTGAAATAAGCTATGACACCGTTATCAAAGTAGAGGAATTATATAATAAAATACTACAGGTGACAACAGCGCGAAAAGAGGTGTATACATGTGATTATCTTATTTATGCTACAGGCAACGCTTACCGACACTTGGATGTTCCTGGTGAAGATAGATTGCTCGGGGCAGGCGTATCGTATTGTGCCACCTGTGATGGCAATTTCTTTCGTAATAAAGATGTTATTGTTGTGGGGGGAGGGGATTCATCATTTACTGAGGCTCTCTATCTCGCACATCTGTGTAAAACAGTGAAAATCCTCGTCCGAAAAGATAAGCCAAAGGCAGAGGAGATTTGGGTGAAAAAAGTGCAAGAAGAGCCAAATATGGAGATAATTTATAACACCGAAGTTGCTGAAATAAATGGTCAATTTTCTGTTGAATCTGTGACGACTAAAGATGGCCGAATCATATCAACACAGGGGGTATTTGTTGCTGTCTGATCTGTTCCAAGTGTAGAGCTCATAAAAGACCTCGGTGTTGAAGTTGATGGTGAGGGGTGTATAAAAATTGATCAGCATCAAAAAAGTACTCATGATCGTATCTACGCAGCAGGTGATGTGACGACTGGTTCTGCGAAGTTTCGTCAGACTATCATGTCAGCAGCCGAGGGCTGTCTCGCAGCGCATAGTGTCCATGAAGCTATACTCCGTCATGGTGTGTCATTAAAATAAAATTTGCAAAATAATACTCTTTTGTATAATCCGTTCGTTCTTACTATTTTTCTATGGCAAAAGGCAAATCACAAAAATTCAAACTTATCTCTCTTGAGACAGGTCGAGAATGCGGTTATCTCAGAGTAAATCCTGTTGATATGGATAAGACTCAAAAGTATCGTAAATTCGATAAGAATGTACGACATCATGTTGAGTGCAAGATTGTTCCAATCAAAAAAGCTGGTACAAAAGCTCTCGCAAATTCTCAGAAGGCCGGAGAGTAATTACAAATATTCAAAAAACCTCTCAGAAATGAGAGGTTTTTTATGGTCCAAAAGGCTTATTTAGAACGGGACATCTTCGATGGATACTCTTTCTTCTTGAGGGGGTATGGTACTGTGAACTGCCGGAGTTTCATGAGATTCTTCATGTTTCCCAAAGTGTGATGTACCTTCTCATCCACTTTTTGGTGTGAGCATGATCATTTGCTCACCTACAATCTCAGTTTTGTATTTCTTCTGTCCTGATTGGTCTTCCCATGATCGAGTCTGGATACGGCCCTCGAGATAGACTTTATTTCCTTTTTTGAGGTATTGTTCCGCTATTTCAGCGAGTTTTCCGAACAGGGCAATATTGTGATATTCTGGTACATCTTGCTGGACGCCAGCACTATCAGTGTATCGACGATTTGTGGCGATAGAAAAATTGGCAACTCTCTGTCCGCTTGGCAGTGCTCGCACTTCTGGATCGGCTGTTACATTGCCGATGAGTTGTGCTCTGTTGAGTGAGTACATACGTATTGTGTAAAGAAATAAGTACACTGATTATACCTCCTTTTTCTGTGAGACAAGAAGGGGAGCTAGAAAAACATTTTTTTTATATATACTAAAAGCATTCTTTTCCTTTTATGGCACGCAGAAAAAACGTTCTCTGACTTTCACAAACGACACAAACGATGGTTGTATGATTTTTTCTTATATTTGCAGCTATTTTAGTATTTTTTGCTCAGAAAAAATATTTAGAACAGGCTCTTTCTCCTCTTTTTTGACCATATTTTCGATGGTTTTTTTCTCCTATAGCTTGTCTTGTTGGCCTTCATATGGTCTTCGGTAAGAGTTCTTTTGATATGAGAAGATGATTATGACTCCTCTTTTTCTGGATTTCGGGAGTTTCACTTTGGAGCTATTTTGATGGTGGTAAGAATTTCTTTTTTGATATCCATGCTCCGCTTATTACGTGGTTTGATAAGATTCCAGCCCTTACGCTGTTATTTGGTTTTTTATTTTTTTCATTGTATCTTCTTTTTCATGTTTCTTACAGGAAAATCCTTTCTCAGTTCGGAGAAGCAGGCGGATATGCTTATAGGAAACAAATAGAGATGCTCAATACTTTTTCTGATTCTATCCGTGAACGACAGGAAGAAAAAAAACAGCTCTCACCAAAAGAAGAAAAGAGGTTACGAAGTCGTAACGAAGAGCTCGAAAGTAAAATCGAAAAACTCTCCTGAAAAAAACCTCTCGATACACGCGTAGAAAATGCTGAACCAAGTTTCTTTGAGAAATTGAGAACAAGAGGTTCTCTCCTCGAATCAAAACCTCTCGTAAATCAAAGTGTACTCGCAAAAACAGGGGGCAATACACGATCTGTTCCTATTATTACGAAAAATGTTTCTACTGATAAGCATGGAGATATAAAGCCTTTTCAGGGTTCTTGGCAGTATCCAAGGAGTGATCTCCTGACGAACCATCCAAAAGGGAAGCCACTGACACGAGAAGAAATCGAACTCCAATCTGCTATTATTGAACGGACACTTCTCCAGTTTGGTATAGAGGTTTCTATGGCTTGATTTGAAGTGTGACCAACAGTGACGCAATATCGATTACGACCGAGTGAGGGGGTTAAACTCAATAAAATCGAATCGCTCAAAAAGGATCTCACTCTCGCACTCAAGGCAAAAAATATACGCATACAAGCCCCAATTCCTGGTCTTGGATTGGTTGGTATCGAAGTTCCAAATGATCGTCGAGATGTCGTGAGTCTCCGAGAAATCGTCGAAAGTCCACAATTTACAAAGCATACTTCCAAGCTCGCAATGTGTGTCGGATCTGGCATAGCTGGAGATCCTGTCGTCTGTGATATGAAAGATATGCCGCACCTTCTGATAGCGGGTCAAACTGGCTCTGGTAAGTCTGTCGGTATGAATGGTTTCTTGATATCGCTTCTTCTCCGAAATTCACCAGCAGAGCTCCGTATGATCATGGTCGATCCAAAACGCGTTGAACTCTGAGTGTATAACGGTATTCCACATCTTCTTGCTCCAGTGATTAATCATCCTGATAAAGCCCTCAATGCACTCAAATGGTGTGTAGCGGAGATGATTCGCCGATACGATCTTCTCACAGAAGCTCGGACACGTAATCTCGCTGAGTATAATGCTAAAGTTGGAAAAGAAGAAAAAATGCCCGCAATAGTCATCGTGATAGATGAGCTTGCGGATCTCATGATGAGTGGTAATAAAAAAGAAGTCGAAAATGCTATTGCTCGTATTGCTCAAATGGCACGCGCTGTTGGCATGCATCTCATTGTCGCTACTCAGCGACCATCAGTTGATGTCATCACAGGTCTTATCAAAGCAAATATTCCGAGTCGTATTGCCTTTACGGTTGCTTCCCAAGTAGATTCGAGAACTATTCTGGATCGCGTTGGAGCCGAAGACTTACTTGGTCGATGAGATATGCTCTATGCTCCAAGCGGAGTGATGGAGCCAGAGCGAGTCCAGGGCGTTTTTGTGAAAACTGAAGAAGTTGAGGCAGTCATTCATTTTATCAAAATGCATACTGATGCAGATACGGCTGCAAATATGTATGATATGACTATAGTGGAATGACAAAAACACGAAGGACCAGGTGATATCAATGGTGATGGAAGCGCGGATGAAAATGATGATTTTATTATTCAACAAGCAATTGAAGTAGTTCGCTCGAGTGGTAAAGCATCAACATCTCTCCTTCAAAGACGATTAAAACTCGGATATGCTCGTGCTGCTCGTGTTATGGACGCGCTCGAGGAAATGGGTGTTATAGGGCCAGCCGATGGAAGTAAACCAAGAGAGGTGTACTAAGGCCTATGCTTTAATATTATTCTACTGGAACGTCAGTTGCTGCTTCATTAGCAGTGGCATTTACTCTCTCAGCTGCCATTTGTGCTCTTCGAGCCCTCAGTGCTGCGAGAGATGCTTCTTCTTCAGTTGCTGGCTCTGCAGTGGCAGCATTCTCCACAGTAGTTTCATTATCCGCAAGAGTACTACTTTCTAGAGAAGTGGAAGCCTCTTGTGTTTTTGTATTAGGAGTTACTGGTGCAGTTTTTTGTGTTCCAGGAGTTTCAGTTTTGGTTGGTACTTTTTCAATTCTTGTTTCCCATCCGAATGCCTTGAATATGGATTCGTTTAGGAGATCGATGAATTTATCAGTAGTATTTGTCATGAGGGTGACCACTATGAGCACACCCGTGATTGCGACTATCCAAACGCCTAATCTCGCTATTTGTATTACTGCGTCGACAACTATATCTACTAATTTGAGAAATCACTCAAGACTTAATCGGAGAAAGTTGAGAAATTTATCAAAGTTAGACTGGACAACAACGGGTGCTTTTTCTTCGGAATGAGAGGTGAGAAAGATAGGATGTATCTGTCTCATAATTGCATCCTTTTCGGTCTGTGACATATCTGCCGGGGCACCAGTCATACTCACACCGCCTGTCGCAAAACCACTTCCTCCTGCAGATGTAGGCGCAGCAGAGGGGAAGAGATTTTCGATTGTTTGTGTTTGTACTTCAGCCATATTTTTATTTGTTTCTATCTTTTATACTTTATTTTTTGAGCGCTTTATGAGCTATTTTTTCATAGAGAGATGTAAATTGTTCTACTATTTTCTTGATGATTGGTTGAGTATATTTCTTTATTTTCTCATACGTAGGTCATAATATCTCGATTATTTTTGCTGTCCATGGGCTCACGAGATTATTTGATAAACTCAGAGCCACAGCGAACCATTCACCTATTTTTGACATCTTTGTAACTTTTTCCTTCTCTTTACCGAGATGCCCTAAGTGTCTCTTTTCGAGTACATCTTTGAGTACATCTTTGAGTTGATCGAGGTAGTCTTTTTCCATAAAATGTCTATTTCTGACTGTGAGCTTCATTCATGGCTGGAGACCATTTTTTGCGAAAAGAGGATTTTTCTTTCTGAGTGCACGCTCTGTCATAGTGAATTTATCACTGATATTATCGATTGTATCACCGACCTCTACCGTATATTTCATCCAGTGGGTTTTGAATACCATGAGATTAAGTCCTGCAGCTGCAGTTCCGAGAAGTATACTGACTCATAATACTGAATATTTAGCAACTTCTGTTGTTACAATAGCTGCTTCGGTTGTCACTACGAGTCCTGTTTTGAGAGCTTTTTTTGCATTATCGAGACCAACAACCTTGTCTACCAATTTTGCTGCTTCTTTTACGATAAAGCTACTTGCGATCTCTTGCACAATAGCATTTTCTGATAGGTAATTCGTTATTTTTGATGCTATTTCTTCACCTGAACCTACTGAACTGAATCCGCTTATACCTCCGGCATTTTTATTTTTTCCATTTTTACCATTTTGATAATTCTCATTCGCTCCTGAGTCTAATGCACTTGATAAGAGAAGATCTTCTTCTGATCCAGGTCTTACTTCACCAGCGAAGAGACAATCCGTACTACAATATCCAGCACGACCATTTTTATTCCCATCATCGCACATTTCTGATTTATCAATAATTCCATCTCCACATACTCCAGCTCAGTTTTCTGCGATTTTTGGCGTTACGGTAGAGAGTGGTACTGGTGAGAATGAAGTATTTTCGAGTGAGAATCCTTTTTCAAGAATTGAAAGGAATGAATTTTGTGACACGTCACCTACCTTATATTCACTCGTAGTCGCTTCAAATTTACCTTCTTTCAGATCTGTCACGCCAACACCTATTTTCCCGTAGAGACCTGTGAGAGAGAGACGACTCAGTACGGGATTTGTGAGGAAATCTACCTGTCTGAGACCAGAAAATGTTCCACGATAGTCTCCGCCACTGATCGTAATAGGTATGAGTTGTGGAAAGACTATTTTCCCATCTCCAGTCATTTTGAGATTATAGGCTCCCTCAGGAATCTCGGAGATATCAAAATCTCCATTGTTATCACTAATCTTGAACCAACGAGTTCCAGTATTATTATTGAGGAGTTCAATTTGTACTCGCGATATACCTTCTCATTCATCAGGAGAGCCATTTTTATTATCATCATAAAATACTTTTCCAGAAACATTCCAATTTGCTCCACCTACTGAATCTCATAGAGTTGGTAACCCAAGACATGGTTGTGCAGAGGCACAGAGCGGACCTGTTCCGAGAAATCCACAAGCATCATATTTTCCATCATTATCTGAATCGAGACATTGATTTGAAGAGACTGGTATATTTCCACAACCAGCATTTGAACTACAGGTTGGACCATCACCAGAGGTGCTACATGCATCATATTTACCGTCGCTATTTGTATCGCTACATTTACTATTTGTTGGAGGTATATCTTCACATGCTTGTGCCGATGAACAGAGAGGACCTCCGCCGAGAGTACTACACGCATCATATTGACCATCGTTATTTACATCTAGACATCTATTTGATGTGATGACGATACCATTACAGCCACTATCTGTGCTACAAGTTTGTCCGTTACCATTTTGACTACATGCATCATATTTTCCATCTCCATCAGAGTCGAGACATTTATTGCTCTCAGGTGCGAGAGTTGTACACGCATTGTCTGAGCTACATTCTGGACCGGCACCGAGAGTGCTACATGCATCATATTTCCCATCATTGTTAGCATCGAGACATTTATTGATTGATGGTGGAAGAACTGTACAGTTGCTTACAGATGAACACGATGGCCCATTACCGGCTGTACTACATGCATCATATTTTCCATTACCATCAGAATCGAGACATTTACTCGTAATTGGGGGGAGTGATGTACACTCGCTATTTCATGCACAGAGTGGTCCATTACCGTTTATGCTACATGCATCATATTTTCCATTACCATCAGAATCGAGACATTTATTTGTTACACCTTCCGTAATAGTCACATTAGTTGTATCTGTTGTTTCTATTGAATTGCCAGAGTTATTTTCGGCAGAGAGACGAATAGTTGCCTTACTGTTTGTAAATGTGTCTGATGTTACATTTGAGGCACTGCAAGAATAGCTAAATGTTTCATTTGGGTCAAAAGTAGGGAATATTGCAGCATGGAGAATAGCTGTCTGTGCTATCGATCTATCACAATCTGGTGCTCATGGGAGCTCAACTGTGACATTTTTGAGAGATTCTGTTGAAAGGGTGAGTGTATTGAGATTTATATTGATATTTCTCACCGTTACTCGAAATGTCGCAGTGCCACCTGATTGTATTACCTGATTATTGCTTCCATCTGGTGCGGTAATTCTGACATAATTTCAAAAGTTATTTGTACAAATATTTGAACCACAAAGACCAGTAATTATGTTAGATATAACACCATTTTCATTTTTCTGTGAGTATGATGGATTTGAAAAATTTCCATTTGTACACAGTGCTGACATATCATTCGTTGCTGATTCTAGTACTGCGCCAGAACATCTATTAACTCATACTGGTGGACGGAATCCTGAAATTAATCTTTCACATGTGTTTGATGTTTTTCCATCGAGTTGACATTCCCATCGATCATATTGACCATCGAGGCTAGTTCGTAAGTTAATAGCTGTGCCTGGTAAGCACCCATGTTTTACGGTATTATCACATGCTGGATCTTTGTTCATTTCACAGAGACCTGATATCTGTGTATTGAGCTTACATTTCCAGTTAAATTTTCCAGGTGTATTTGCCTTGTCTTTATCGACAGCAGTACCTCCATCTGTACATCCATAGAGTACACTACTTTCACAATCAGTATTGGCATTCTTTTTACAGGTAGGTGAGTCTTGTGCAGGTTTGTTTTGACAGATCCATTCCCACTGATTTGTTTTTAAATTAAATGCTGATGCTGTAGGTGTTCCTACCAAACAGCCATTTTTTATATTATTATTACATTCTCCAGGTTTTTTTGCAGAACACATGATGGACTGATTTGTCCCGGTACATCACCATCTGTATTCTGTAGCTGTTTCTGATTGGCTATTATTTGCTAGAGAACCTACATTACAAGAGTCTTTGGTATTTCAACATCGAGGGATGATGTCAGGATCATATTTGCTACAGCTCGCTGTATCTCCATTATATTCACAGGTCCAATTCCAAGAGTCTCCTGTTTTTGTTGCCCCACTTCCACTTCCTTGTAAACAACCATTTATAGTAGAGTTATCACATTTTGCTTTTCCTTGATCATCATCACAGTCATCTGTCGCAGGACCTTCTTTTGCTTTACATGTCCAAGTGTATACTGTATTTGGTGGTACTGGAGAAGTGTTAGCGGTCGATGTACCATAGATACAGCCCCAGTGATTACCAGAACATACTGCTGCACATCTATCTTCTTCATAGTCTTGCCCTTCACACGTATAATAACAGCTCCCATCATCGACATTAGCTGAAGCGTCAAAATTTTTCGCTCCACGGTCCATACAACCGTAGAGGTCGTAGTTACAGAGACTATTATCAGTTCGACCTGGAGAGGTTAGGTCAGCATTTGTAGCTGATGAGTCACGACAATAGTAGTTATAGGTACAGAGACTATTGTCATCCCTTCCAGGCTGTTGAGCACTGTAGTTATTTGCATCCTGATCTCTACAATAATAATTGTATGTACAGCTACCATCATCAGTGTAGGCAGTTTCGTCATAGTTAGACGCTTCTTCGTCGGTACATCCTTCCTTATAATAACAGCTCCCATCATCCATATTGGCTTCTGGATTATAATTTTCCGCTTCTTCATCCATACATCCGCAGACTGTACCTTCTGTTTGACAAGGGTCAGTTTGCTCTGGGTTGTATTGAGCAGATGCTACTCCAGATAATGTAAGAGAGGTCAAAAAAAGTATGACCAGAAAAATGTGTTTTATTGTTTTCATACTACCATATAACCATACTTTAAAATGATTTGCAAATTTTTGATATATCATTATTATGGTGAGGTCGAAGACAGTAGGCGTTGATTGTAATAAATCATACAAGACCTACCGAGGCAAACCCTTTTCTTATCTCAAAATAAGTTAAATACGCCTCTTCCGCGTATTTTTTTGTACTTCGACAATTTTATTTCTTATCTTTTTTGTCCTATGACTGTGTCAAAAACAAAAAAGTCTGAGACTCTCGCTGAACTCAAGGCTGATCTCACTCGTGCTAAATCGTTTGCTCTTGTCCAGAGTAACCGTATTACTGTTGCTGAGGTGAGCAAGGTTCGCCGAGGACTCCTCCCTGTCAGTGGTAAAATGACTGTTGCTAAAAAAACACTCATCCAAATCGCTGCCAAGGAAATCAAAGGTGTAGATATCCCAGAAGATATGCTCCCAGGTCAAGTAGCCATTCTCATGGCTTTCGATGATGCTGTAGCACCATTATCTGTTGTAAATACACTCGCGAAAGAATTTGACGGGAATGATAAACTCGTTTTCACGGGTTCATACCTCGACGGTTCTCTCCAGGATGCTCAGACAACTAAAAAGCTCGCATCACTCCCATCTCGGGACGTATTGCTTGCGAAATTCATGGGTTCTCTCTTATCACCTGTGAGCTCTCTCGCTCGATTCTTTGACGGCGCGAAGCAAAAAATGACAGAGACAAACAAGTCTACAGTTGGCGATCTCGCCGCTGCAGCGTAATATTTATTCTTTTATTTTAATTTTATGTCAGATCACGCACAAAAAGTACTCGACCTCGTCGAGAAACTCACAATCGTCGAACTCGCTGAGCTCGTCGAAGCCATGGAAGAAAAATTTGGTGTCTCAGCTGCTGCTCCTGTAGCTGCTGCTGGTGCTGCTGCTGGTGCTACTGAGGAAGAAGGCGGAACAGTTTCAGTCGTTCTCAAGGATGCTGGTGCTAACAAAATTGGTGTCATCAAGCTCGTTCGTGAATACACTGGTCTCGGTCTCGGAGAAGCGAAGACTCTCTCTGAATCTGGTGGAAACATCAAGGAAAATATCGAGAAGAAAGAAGCTGACGAAATTGTCGCTAAATTCAAAGAAGCCGGTGCTACTTGTGAAATCAAGTAATAGACCTCCTCATAAAGAACCTCCTCAGAAATGAGGAGGTTTTTTAAAACTAAATATCTTTTAATTGTGCTTTTAGGAGTTCCAATTCTTCCGAGGTAAGCATTTTTATATGTATGTGCCAAAGTCATGGATAAATTGGTGGGCACCAATAAAAGCCAGCATTTCAATTTCACATACTGGTCAAATCAAGAACTTGATTAGCCTTTTGAGAACATTTTAGACATAGGTGCTGTTTTAGGTGTTTATTATTATCTCAAGGAATAGGACTACTTAAAAGTCCCCCGGGTTCTTGGATAGGGGATTCGCAGAAGTCACATTGGAGATGAAGTCATTCTGTCATACTTTTACCCTCCGAACTTAAATACTACTGTATCGCCATCCTGCATGACATAGTCTTTTCCTTCGATACGGACAAGGCCTTTTTCACGAGCACCGGCCCAACCACCATTGTCGACGAGATCTTTCCAGTTTGCAGTTTCAGCTTTGATAAATTTGTTCTCAAAATCTGAGTGGATTTTTCCAGCTGCCTGAGGAGCACGGTCTCACTTGTGAATGGTCCATGCACGTGCCTCTACTTCACCGACAGTGAAAAAATACTGAAGTCCGAGCGTAGAAAAGCATGTTTTGATAAGTTCATCAACAGGATTTTTTGTCAGTCCGAGGTCAGCCAGAAACATGGCACGATCTTCTGGACCAAATTCCATCATTTCCATTTCGATTTTTGCACAGATGGGAACAACGGGGATTTTTGAATCAGTCATACCTATTCTTTCTCGGAGAGTTTTCTCGTCCATTTTGAGGTCTCACTCATTGAGATTCGCAGCATATATAAATGGTTTCATCGTGAGCAAATGAAGATCTGCTGCGAGCTTCTTTTCATCATCTGAGAGCTCGACTTGGATAGCAAGTTTTCCCTGATTGAGTGCTTCGTGAATTTTTTCATAAATTCCGAGCAATTTTATAGCATCTTTATCGCCACTTCGAGCTTTTTTTGCCACGTCACCATCCTTTCGTTTTGTGAGTGTATCGAGGTCGGCGATAATGAGCTCGGCATTGATGATTTCAATATCTCGTTTCGGATCAACGCTTCCGTCTACATGATGAACATCACCATCTTCAAACACTCGTACAACCTGGAGAATAGCATCAACTTCACGGATATTGGCGAGAAATTTATTTCCGAGTCCTTCACCTGTACTTGCGCCACGGACGATACCAGCAATATCGACAAATTCAACGGCTGCAGGGACAATTTTATTTGAATGAATCGTATTTGCGAGAGCGGTGAGTCTTTCATCTTGTACGTTTACTATACCAGTGTTTGGTTCGATAGTACAAAAAGGGAAGTTTGCTGCCTCTGCTGCATAACTTTTTGTGAGAGCATTAAAGAGGGTGGATTTACCAACATTTGGAAGTCATACAATGCCGAGATTCATAAGGAAAAGAGAGAAAATATTGAGGGTATCTTCGCGAAGTTTTTGTTTTTTGCAAATTATTTGCATTTATATGCGGGGTAGAGTAGTATGTGTTATATGGCTGATAAAGAAAAAGTACCCACCCCTCCTAAAACCCCAGACGCAAAGAAGTCTCCTGATACTCCTGTTGATAAAAAAACGGAAAAGCCCAAAACAACAAAAGAGACGAGAGATGCTGCAAGAGTGAAATTTGAATGAAAGAAATCAGAGTTAGGGCAGTCTCGTAGGGAATTGGAAGAAAAAAGACAGGCAAGTGATAAAGCAGGTCAGGACTTGAAGGCTACAAACCCTCCCGAAACTGGTAAAAAAGAATGAGTTGATGCTGAGGTAAAAAAGTCTGCTGAAAAGAATGCTTCACTTGAAAAAGAAACTCTTGTTTTGCTGTGAGAAAAACATAATGCAGAAATTGATGATGCTGTAAAATCAATAGAAATTGATAAAGCTGAGCCAGAATTGCAAGCAGTTTTGCACAGAGAAGTACTCTCCAAAACTGTTAATATTGATGGTGTTTCTGATGCGGATAAGAAAAAAGCCTTGGAAGGTCTAAAGTGACCAAATGGTTCTGAAATAGATATTACTCATTTAACACCTGAGCAGAAAAGAATCGTTCAACAATACCAAACATTTCAATATTTACGTGAATTAGCAAAAACATCAGATGCTGATATAAAAGACCCAAAGAAATTACAAGAAATTGCTAAAAAATATCTAGGAATTACTGATTTCAGTGATAAAAAAAATACTGCCTTTTTAACACTAGATTCCTTTAAGGATGAAGTTAAACGAGATCCATCCGTACTGTCTACAGTAGTTGAGTCTATCAAAGATCATTGATTTTTGGCTACGGGCATTAATCCCAAAACTGAATTAGGTAAGACTTTATTAAGTATTACTCAGTGAAATATAGACGAATTCAAAAAAATATTTCCTGGCGAAACTGATATTAAGAAAATGGCTGATTTTTTGGGCGGATCATACATAGATATACTGGGCTGAGCTCCTTTTACATGACTTGATTCATTTCAAGATTCAATTAAAACAGCTCGAGATTTATTTAAAAGTGGTGAGCTGGGCGGTATTTCTAGAGAAGATTTCAAGACTGATAAAGAATTCCAAGATGCTCTCAATCAGGCAGCAAAAAAAGCAACAGGCTTGGATTATACTAGAATGGCATCTACCGCTAATAAATTGAGTCG
Source organism: uncultured Candidatus Peribacteria bacterium (assembly GCA_964544625.1). GTDB lineage: Bacteria > Patescibacteriota > Gracilibacteria > BD1-5 > JAGOOR01 > JAGOOR01. Next base: position 122,022 of record CAZJBQ010000001.1, read on the forward strand.
ATGATCTGGCAAATTGAGTCCATTTGTTAAATTTTTAGCTGATATGATAGCCCCCATAGGAGCTATGATGGGTGGGGAAAGTGGTGAATTTTGGCGGGAATATCTAAAACAGTGAAACGCATGAAAAGATGTTGCTGGTGGAGGATTTGATGGATGAACGTCAAAATTTGAAAAAATGAAAAATACCACCCCAGATGCTCTGATTAAATCAGCTGAAAAATATCTCGGATGGCCTTATAAATATGGCGCAAATGGTTCGAGCAAAGAAACAGGTATAGATTGTTCCCAGCTCGTTGTTAATTCATTGATAGATGAATGATGTTTACCGAAATGATTCGATACTACAGCAATGTGATTTGCTCAAAGATCACATAGATTGTGAGACACACAAGGGAAAAAAGGAGACTTTTTGATCATGGGTGAGCCGAGCCCTCATATTGCTCTTATTGCAGAAGATCCAGTACCTGGTAGTAACACTTATAAGACCATAGAGGCCACAAGTAGTAAGTGAGGTGTTGTTTATACAAAAAGAACAGCTGGTAATAGTTTTCAAGTATACAGAAATCCATTTTTTGAATGAACAACAGCGGATCTTGCTCAAAATAAAGAATGAAAAGAGACTTTTGATATTAAGGGGACCTCTGTTACTATTACACCACCCCTTCACCCTAAAAATCTTTCTGACAGAAACAAAAATCCTCTCAATATCAAGAGTACTCGATTCCCAGGTGACAATAAATGACATTCTATTTGTCCGAGCTATGAGGCTGGTATTACAATAGCGGTAGAAGATTTGGAGAAAAAACTCAATGGGCAAAGTGAAGCTGTGAGAAGATATACTGGCGGAAGAAATGCGCAGTATGTTCGTGATGTTATCGGCACCTGGGCTCCCGAGAGTGACGGTAATAATCCAAATGAGTATACGAGAACAGTTCTTAGCCGTATGGGATTTTCTGGTGATTTATTAAAAATCCCTGTAAGTGCAGTGAAAGATAGAATTCCAGAATTAGTCTTACAGATGGCCAAAATGGAGTGATGTCAGGCTACATTTGAATTTGGTGGTCATTAAATATGGAAAAATTTACTTCAAAATCACTTATAGCGCCTGTAGATTTTGAGTCCAGGAAGAATTTCCTTCTCAAGAATTCTCAAGAGTTTCAAATACCAGTTGTTTGAGAATATCGATGAACTGAAAAACAGAATACGGCACTTTTGAAATTTCTCAAAAATAACTCTGCTTTTCGACAAAAATGGGAATCAGAACTTATGGCCATACAATCTAGCTCAAGTGAAAAAAAAGTTGAAATTAGAAATGAAGCAAAAGCTCAAGTAAATCAAATTTCGGATAAAGATAAACCAACTTTTCCTGCTCGAACCCCCGGAGAATTTTTAGCTGCTCATGGTATAGATTTATCGGTAGCACCGGCTGGTATCCGAAATAATAATCCATTTAATATCAAATGGACTAACTCTGATTTTCAGAAGAGAATCCTCGTTGATGCTGTTGAACCTTCAAAAAATAAAGATCAATGAAATCGCCAGGTAGTTTTTAAGAGTCCGGAAGCATGAATGGCTTCATGAATACGTCTTTTACTTCATAGATATAATTATAATAAGCTCCGTACTGTGAGCGACCTGATTGCTAATAATTCTATTTGATGGACTCAGGATGGTACAAAAGGTAATAAGCTCTGAACCAATGCTGCTCGAGAAATTGCAGAACGAATGTGAATCGGTGTTAATGACTATCTTGACTTCAGTAATAGAGACACGCTTACAAAATTCATTAAATCACTTTTATACCAAGAACATGGTGATACGTCTCGAGTGTATGCAAACGTTACCTCGAGCGTTATTGATAAAATAGTCTAATTTTTAGAGGTTTAGTGACTTTTCTTGGTTTTCACTAGAATAATCCAATGAAAATCCATATAATAACGAATTTTACTGGTGCATTTACCTCGTATTTTGATTCGAGTATTATGCGTATTGCCCGAGAAAAAGGGCTTTTTGAGCCTATTTTTTATAATCTCGGCGATTATTCACTTCAAGCACAACATAGGGTGGATGATAAGCCTTATGGCGGGTGAGCAGGAGCTCTTATTGAGATAGAGCCCATGTATCGAGCTATTACGAGTATCGATCCAGAAAAAGTAATGAAAAAAATCTATCTCTGACCAAGAGGGGAGAGGCTTAGGCAGCCAAAAATAGAACAACTGTCGCAAGAGCTTCAAAATAGTGACATTCTGATACTTTGCTGACATTATGAGTGAGTCGATCATCGTGTATTTGAGATGTTTACCTTTGAACAGTACTCTATTGGTGATTTTGTTGTTAGTAGTGGTGAATTGGCCACTATGGTCTTTATTGATGCTGTTGTGAGACTCATACCTGGCGTTGTCTGAAATAATCAATCACTTCATGAGGAGTCGTTTTCTGATGCTTTAAGAGGTAAACCAGAATACCCTCAATATACTCGTCCAGCTGATTTTATGGGTTACAAGGTACCAGAAGTGCTCTTATCTGGCGATCATAAAAAAATAGCGGAGTGGAGAAGAAATAATTAGGCAGCTTTTTTCATACCTGCACGATATTTCCATATTGCTTTTGCGATTGTTGAACGAGGTGTGGTTGGTTTTAGATATTCTGTTGGTTTTCATGGGAGATTGGATATAACTTTCTCTCATTCTCCGAAATAAAAATCGCTCGATGGTAAAATGGCCAGTATTTCTGCGACACTTTTTGGTACTTTTTTTATCGTAAAGCCAGTTCCTTCTCCTAATTGAGTAATTATCTCTCGGTCAAATATGATAGTTCATTCATTGAATGCAATTTGAACTGTACTTTCTCAATGAGTATTCATAAAAAAATGATTAAAAAAAATCCCCTGAACAGGGGATTGGAAACAGAGAATAGAAATGATGAATTGCCTCGTGGCTTTTGTGTCTGATGTGGAGTATATTTCATCATCAGAATCTGATTATATTCTCGCTTGGTATATGTAAAGCAAAAAAACCTAAAAAGTCCTAGACCCTGATTTTACCTTTTCTGTGATTAAAATATAATCCGGATTATGAATGATTTTATAAATCCAGAACTCCTACAAATGATAAACCCAAATGTGGTTTTGAGAGGTATCATAGTCTATCTTTTTGTCGTTTGGTTTTGTATTGTCGTATGGGTAGTGCGTGACATTACCAACCGTACCCGATCTGTCACTTTTCAGATACTGAGCATACTCCTCGTTTTAGGCCTCACTCCGCTTGGTATATTTATATACCTCCTTATCCGTCCTCAGAAAACTCTGTTTGAAAAAGTATTCGAAGAAGAATTTCTCAAGCTCGATTCTGAGAATGGAAAAGAAACAACATCTGCCCATCATCATACACACCATCATGGGAAAAGTGAAGAATAGAGGGGACTCTAAAGTAGTTATGACGTTTGGCACTTTTGACCATCTTCACCCCGGTCATGAATATTATCTCAAAGAAGCTAGGAAATATGGTGATTATCTCATTACTGTCGTTGCTCGAGATAAAACAACGAAAACTGTAAAATGAAGACCGACAAGAGAAAATGAAGAATTTCGTGTGCAAAAATTAATCGATTCACACTTGGCAGACGAGGTTTTGCTGGGCTCAGAAACAGACTATTATGCTGTTATAAAAGATAAAAGGCCAGATATTCTGTGTTTTGGTTACGATCAGCAGTCTTTCAACGGTGATTCTTTGGAGCATTACCTTTATGAGAACCATCTCGCTCCAAAAATAGTTATTTTGGATGCATTTGAACCGGAGAAGTGGAAAAGTTCTAAACTATAGACCTGTTGTAATCACTTTTTCTTCGAAATAACTCGCCAGTATCTGTATTCCAACGTGTTCTGTTCCAGCAAAAAATAATCCCTGTCCCACTGGGGCATTGAGAAGTATGTATTTTTCTTGATCTGTGAGTTTAAAGACGTTTTGCATTGCATCGATAGATGCTGGTGATTGTTTGAGGAGGAGCTGGAGTGACGAGTTGGTGACTATTGCTTTACCGTGTTCACTATTGACGAAGTCTTCTACGTCTTGAGTGATGGTGGTTACTCCGAGGTGGTATTTTCGTGCTCTCTTTACTAAACCATGGAGGAATCGACCACTATCTTCGTATTGCATGATATTCCAGGCTTCATCCACGACGAGCTGACGTTTACGATTTGACGATCGAACTACATTCCATATATAAGAGAGTATTATATACATGGCGATAGGTCGGAGTTGTTCATCGAGATCTCGTACTGAGTAGACTTGGAGCCCTTCTCAGAGAGTCACATTTGTTGGTTGGCTGAATAATCCACCAAAAACACCACTGACATATTTCTCGAGACGCTGGCCAACTCATTGAGCTCATTCCATTGTTTGAACGACGGAGAGCAGGTCTGGCATAACAGGTATTTCTTTTCCGATAATATCGTCATCTTCAAATGTTATACCCTTGAGACTATAGGTTGTTACTATGGCTTTTTCTAGAAGAGCTTCTTCTGTAGGACTCAATGTCCCGAGCATAAGTTTAAAAAGACCAATCAAATTGATAATAGCTCCACGTAAGAGGTCTCCTGGATGACTCTCATAATCCTTGAAGGGGAGGGGGAGGTCAAATGGATTGATTCGTTGCGTTGAGTTGATGCTGACATTAAGATAGCTTCATCCTACAGTATTGACGAGATTTTTGTATTCATTTTCGGGATCGATGACGATGACGTCAGTTCCGAGCATGAGCGATCGGAGGATTTCGAGTTTAACTGCGAATGATTTACCCCCTCATGACTTAGCGAGCACTACCATGTTAGCATTTTCTGTACGGAAACGGTCATATATAATGAGTGAATTATTGTGAGTATTAATTCCGTACAGTACTCCATCATCTTGAGAGAGCGTGGCAGAAGTAAAGGGAAATGTCGTCGAGAGTCCACGAGTTGATATGTTTCGGAATACTGATACTTCATCTCTACAAAATGGTCCTGTTGCTGTGAATCATTGTTCGGCTCTCAATAATGCTGGTTTTGTCAGGATATTTCGTCCGTGGAGCATATTTTGGATATCATTCGTTACTTTATTGAGTTTATCTGTATCGTCCGCGTAAAGTGTTATATAGATGGAGAAATGGAAGTATTTCTCTGAACCTCGTGTGAGGAGGACTCGTAATTCTTCTACATCTTGCAATTGCGCGTCAGTATATGGATTTGCCGTGAGCCCACGTTCTTGGTTGAGATATTTTTCTGATTGCAGTTCTGTGAGACGCTTACGGAGGTATTTCATAACCTGTTGAGCATCTGTAGGATATATAAACATTGATACGTCGAATTTACTATCCCAGTTTATAAGAGGGGAGAGCCAATTTCATTCTAAAAAGTCGGGATAAGCGTATGTAAAGAGCGTTTTACAAAAAGTGTCGTTGACTTGGATATCTCGCGGTCCTATTTTCATCATCGCAGGTGCGATAGCGTCTTTTATATATACGAGTGCTTCGTGATAGATCCTCTCTCCTTCACGGAGGTCTTCTTTTGTTGCAGTATTTATATCTGTTGGCTGTGAGTCGAGATTTTTATGTATATCTTTTGTTGCATTTGTGCCTACTTTATCAAATATTTGTCCGTAATTTTGTTCTTTATTGTTCTGATTTATCACAAAAGCATCACCGGTAATCGGTTGAGTGAGGATATCAAGTAGGGGGGAATGTGTAGTATTGTTCATAGATGTCCTGAATAATTTACCATTCATCGAGGAGTTTTTCAACTATTTACCCCCTTTTTCTGTATCCTAAACCATTTTTCTACTTTTTGTAAAGTGAAAAACTGCCTTTTTAAGCCTAAAAATCGGTTTTAATTCTTGCATTTTCGTTTTGCATGCGTAGTCTTGCCCTGTCCTTGTATTTCTTAACCAATTTTTCTATGAAAAAACAGGACCTTATTAAGGCTATGGCTACTGCCGCTGGCCTCTCTCAGGATGCTGCTGCTAAAGCACTCAAGTCGTTTATCGACGTTGTTACAAAAACCCTCAAAAAGGGTGATACTGTTGGTATTACTGGTTTCGGTACATTCCGCGTTGCTCACCGCAAGGCTCGAATGGGTGTTAATCCACAGAAACCAT
>CAZJBQ010000001.1:128159-135269 GCA_964544625.1 uncultured Candidatus Peribacteria bacterium
TTTCAAATCTGGTAAGACTTTCAAAGAGTCTATCTAATTCGTTTTGAATTAAAAAATCCTCTCGAAAGAGAGGATTTTTTTGTATTCCTGAAAAAACTCTTAGAGTATCCGCTATATGGCTCAATATGTGTTTCAGCTTGGACGTGATCCTGAATTATCTTTTGCAGAACTGAAATGTCTTTTTCAGAGTGTTGTACGAGAAGGTGATTTTGTTTTTTTAGATTCAGAAGAAGAGGCTATTCTCTCTCGAGCAAAAGAGCTCGGGGGGACTATCAAGATCGCAGAGGTTCTTTATTTCAATATTGCTAGAGCTGATATTTTGCCTTCCGCATTGGCCATAGTCGAATGATTCATAGTACCGGACAAAAAACTCCGTATCGCAGTTGATACTTTTGTTCCAGCACTTTCCTCACTACCTTTTAAAATTAAAGATGCACTCAAAAAGCGGGGGAATTCGGTTCGAGTCGTACAACATGAGCCCAATGGTAGAGTGAAAAATGCAACAACTCTCCATGAAAAATTGATATCAAATGGTTGCGAACTCATGATAATACCTTCTAGAAATGGTTTTATTCTTGCTCGAACAGTCTGGGTACAGGATATAGATGCTTATTCTCAACGTGATATGGGGCGTGAACGATCGATGGTTGTCGGCATGATGCCTCCGAAACTCGCTCAGATAATGATCAATTTGGCAACTAAAGGTGATAAAAAACTCCAAATTTGGGATTCATTTTGTGGCCTTGGAACAACGCTTATAGAGTCTATCCACGCTGGATACATTTCTTTACTTGGTTCGGATATTGCAAATGGTATGGTTCAGACAACGATAAAGAATACTTCTGAGAAAAATGTCCATGCTACCATATTTCTACATGACGCTCGGAAGCTTGATCACCATAAGCTCTCTCAACCAACTGTTATAGTGACTGAGGGAATGCTCTGAAAAAATTTCACTTCCGCAAATCTCACTCTCCCTGCAGCTTTAGAGGAGCGCAAGGAATTGACCATTTTGTATCGTGATTTTCTGACGTCTGCTCATAAAAACATTCATATTCAGAGTATGACTTTTTGTTTGCCATATTGGAATGTAGGACGAGAAATTGTTTTTATGCCCGATGTATTGCAACTGTGTCCTTTGTGGAAAATTGATTCACTTTGTTTGTCAGGGAAGCGTTATCTCCGACATGTTCGTCCTGGTCAATCTGTCGGACGAGAGATAGTTATATTGAGACGAGGCACGGTCTAGAGTATTGCCAACACTATACTCTGAGTAAATCAAGCAAAGTGATTTTATTACTCGACAAAATATATATAATTCGTTTACTTTTTATTTTCTATTTTCATTTATGAAAAAACTATTGTCTCTTATATTTTTAACCACACTCTTGGTAGCCTGCTCTTTTAAAATGCCTTTTGGTGGTTCTGGAGAAACAAAACCAACTACACCACACGATGGTGATACCGTTTCAGTACACTATGTTGGTACACTTGATGACGGATCTGAATTTGACTCTTCTCGTCAAGAAGGAAAAACTCCTCTCCAATTCGTTATCGGTAAGGGAAATATGATTAAATGATTCGAAGCTGGCGTACTCGGTATGAAGCTCGGTGAAACGAAGAAAATTCGTATTGAAGCGAAGGATGCTTATGGTGAAGAATATATAGAAAAAACTGTTCCACTTTCTGAATATAAAGAAGTTATTACTCAAACTATACCTACCAATGCTCTCACTGGTAAATTGGAACAAAAAATATCACGAGTTCAGGTTGAGAACCTCCTCGGATCTTCAGCAGTTGGTACTGAGAAAAAGATAGGAGAAGCAACTCTCAAAGTCCTCTCAGTTTCTGGTGAAGATGCTCTCGTGTCTATCAATGATCCAAAAGCACCATTTTATGGTAAGACTCTCACAGTCGGGATGGAAACAGTCGTTCAAGACAATACTATTACCATCAAAAAGATTAATAAAGATACTATGGAGATAGATATTAAGCCTAAACAAGAGATCATAAATAGGACTGCTACAGATATTACTGTCAAAACAAAAAATCCTCATCCTCTCGCTGGCAAGGCTTTGAACTTCGAAATAGAATTACTAGATATCAAAACTCCAACAAGCGCTTCTCTCGATGCAGGAGCCGATCCTGTTGCTGAATAAATATTATTTCCTTGACAGAAATCGAATCCCGCTCAATATGAGCGGGATTTTTTATGCATAGATTTTTTCTTTCAGCATTACCAGGTCTGCAACTTCATATTAGTAATCCCGATTTGATTCATCAAATTCGTCGGGTATTTCGAGCGAAAGTTGGTGATAGTTTCATATTTTTTTCTGTGTGAACACCGGATGTTGTTTATGAACTTACCGATATTTCTCATGCCAGAATATCTTTTACTCAAAAACAGATACTTCCACTTTCTCAGCATCTAGAAGTGCGCCTTACTGTTTTTCAGGCATATCCTCACAAGAATGAAATACTTGAACTGATAGTTCAAAAATTGGTTGAAGTCGGTGTTCAGAAATTAGTCTTATTTAACTCTGATAGATCGCAAAAAAATGATATTTCTGACCAGAAACGACTCAGAATAGCAAAAATTGCACAAGAAGCCCTTGAGCAGTCCGGTGGTAATATACCTCTTGAAATTTCGTATACTCAACAGGGTGTGGTTGATACTCTTCATGAATACGGTGAAATGGTTCATATTGTTTGATATCCACATGCCAAAGATATAAAAAGTCCGGTTTTATCGATGAAAAATATTGGATTCTGGGTTTGACCTGAGGGCTGATGGTCTCCTGGGGAAGAGGATTTTTTTCGGCAAAAATCGTTTACATTATGGAAATTCAGTAATCAGATTCTTCGTCTTGAGACAGCGAGTATTGTCTGATCAGCTCTTTTGCTCTATTTGGCTCGATAGATAAATAATTTTGCTCAATTCGTGAACTTTTTTACTTCCTGTATACAGGAGGCTTTTTGAGGAAATGTTCCTTTTTCTGATCGTCCCATGAATATGTAGGTTGTTTGATTTTTTTTATTGAGCAATGAGCAGAAACTCTCGGAGTATTTTGTTGTTTGTGCTTTTTCTTTCCAGCTTGGTTTTTTTATTTTTATGGTGTAGAGTGACTCTATATCGAGATTTGAGTACCCTAAAATCCATGCTCAGTAACTTCTGCTTAAGTTTATAAGATATTTGCTTTCCACCATATTTTCTTTTATCTGTTTTATGGCTGATAGATCTCATCTGGAAATTGTCGGTGTATGATTCTGATACGTATATCCCGACCACACGATGGCATACAATGTTATGAATAGGATGATATACCCCCTACGAGCTACAAATGTCGCCATTTGCACGATATATACTATCAAAAATATATCAAAAAATGCTCAAATTCTTGTGTGACCAGTTATTCTCAAAATAATGAGGACTGCCGCGATGAGAAAGTAATAATATTTTTTCCCTTTAAATACGTATTTTTTTGTTTTTTTGTGATAAAAATAGGTGATACATATGCTCACGAATAACATAAAACTTTCAGCGAACCAAAATGTTTTTTCTCGGAAAAGAGATCCTGAACTCCCTGATATGAGTATGTGTTGTGTTACATCTCATGAAATAAGAGGCAATACGTGTATTTTTATTGCGGGCATATAGCATAGTACCCCTATGACTATACTTATGAGAATGTATATTTTTTGTAACCACGTTCTTTTGTCTGTAATGAATATCGTCAGAGCAAAGGCAACAGCAAAAATTCCTGTTAATCTATGGACTGCAATACATGCAGCAGTTAAAATGATATAGAGTGCAGGCTTTTTATAATATCTTATGCTCAAGAGCAGAAATATTGTTGCAAACATTTCTTTACCAAGTCATAACCAGAATACCTTGTATTGAACTGTGGAAATAATGATCAAGATAGCTCAAACATACGATGCTAATGTATATTTATTTTTATTTTTCCCAAGTATGAAGACACAGATGCTTGTTGCTACATACACTGCTAGATATCACCAAGTGAGTATAATGTCAGACGGTAGGGCCACTGTGAGTACCCTAGTAAACGCTCCAAAGAAAGACTCAAATTGTACCACCATCTCGTCAGCTTTCCCGTATGTTTCTATGAGTCATATGTAGTGTCTATATGCGCCATGATCATACCCAAGAGGTGTGAGATTGTTTCAGAGGGTATATAACACGAGCATACCTACCATGATAACCCAGAGAAAAAGTATGTATTTTGTTATCTTCATACCATTTATCGTATGAAATATCTATATTCATTTTCTCCACCCCATGCTCCTCATACGCCATCTGTTCATCGAGTTCTTGCACCGTCTTCTTTTGCTCGGGAACTATAAAATGCTATGTTTGGGTTGGCATTTCCTATGAAATCGTTGCACCACGTATTTTCATGACTGACGCCCCAGCTCACTCATTTTTGGTTCATGATGTGTGTGAGATTATCATATTTTATTTTTCCGTCTTGATTTATGATACTCCAGGTTCCTCCAACTGGTATTTTGGAACATCATTTTGCTGTTTCGCCGAGTATTCTCTCACCAAGAGCATACTCGAGTGCTTCTGGAGTACTAAAAGTGAATTTGACCCATTTGGTTGGATCGCCCGTTCTATTTCGAATGAGGACTTCTTTCGCGCCCAGTCAAATGAAATATCTATAATTGAGTAATCCTGCCAGATTTGGATTATCGTATTCTGCGAGATTATCAACTGGTACATTGTCGAGCGCTTCTCGCATTTCTACATATGACATTTTTATTTCAGATGCTGGATGCCCATTATTCGCATAAAATAGCATCCATCAGCCGTCTTCGGTTCTCATATCACAGTAGACACTGATGAGCTTGTTATCCATTTCTATGACATATTTTCCTGATTTTGCGTCAGGATTTTTGCTTTTTATTTCTTGGCAGCTTTTTTGCGCTTCCCAGCCGATTTGTTTTCGTTTATCTGGTTTTGAGAGATCGACTTTCTGACCTGTTGTGAGGACAGAACTGACGAGTTTTCCAGCATTTTTTCCTGAGTTGATGACGAGGACATTACCTTTTGATGATCCGAGTGAATAGGCCGGTGTTTCGCCTATTTTGAAATTAGCATACTTGCTGTCATCGAGCAAGCTCACTATTTCGTAATCTTTGGTATCTGGACGAATGAAATAATGGTACATCTCACCAGTGTCTGGATCTTTTAGGAATTCGATTCTGAGAGCTAAAAAGAGATCTTTACCTGCCCTTCATTGATACCCGAGTTTTACCTGTCAGAAATTGAGTTCCAGCGCATTTTGTGGAAGCGGTATATTGACGCCTCTACGCAGAGCGTCATTGACTCGTTCTTGTATGAGAGAAAGATGAGCAATACGTATGAGGTCAGCCTCGGTACTTTTTTTGGAAGAAATGAAAAAAAATACAGGCAATATGGCTGCTGCCAGGACGACTGTAAAGAGCAATCCTTTTTTGTAGATGTCAGGGATTTGCGGTATATTTATCATTTTCTTAATAAAAATACCATATCTTTTATTGATATGCAAGTCTTTTGCAGAGCATTTTTGTTTGTTAGGAAAGATCTTCTTTCCAGAGGAAAACCCAACTTACACCAAAAAATACCCAAACCGTCGAGAGACTCTCGTGCGTTAATATAAAAATCAATGGTATTGTTATTGTATTCAAGAGGCTTACAAGAGATCAGATTTTCCACAGAAAATCGGGTATTCACCAATTACCACCTCATGTTAAGAGACCATATTGTGACTCAAATATGATGATCAAGAGCAGAAGTACGATATTTATGGTGAGGTATGTGACGAGATAAATTTCCCATTCGAAACCCCAAGGATCATAAAAAAACCACGCTATGATGCCTATCAGAATAGCGTGTTCAAAGATTATTTTCCAAGACCGTTGTTCTAATGGTGTTACACAGAGTCTGAGATAGACTCATAGCGTTGTGCAACCGAGCAAAAATATAAAAAGGGATTGATAATTGAATACCGCAGTGAGTTTCCATATTTCTAATCCTATTCCTATGTGAAACAATCAGACACACATTTGGAGTCCAATAAGATAAGGAATAAGTTTTTTTATCATAGAAATACTAAAATATCAGAACTATTTCTCAGCGAAAAATACCTTTTTTTGCATCTTGAGACAAATTTTCGAGCGTATCTCGGTGGTATGTCTCATATATTTTTGTTAATTCTCGAGCTAAGCAAACATGATGTTCTGGTCAAAAAGTATCTATAAGGTCTGAGAGAGTTTTTTCTATACGATGAGGAGATTCATAGATGATAGCTGTATAATCCTTGTCTTTGAGTGATTTGAGAAGCGTTTGTCGTCCTTTTTTGAGTGGAAGAAATCCAAGGAAACGAAAATCATGCATATGGAGACCTGAGCCTATGAGCCCTGTCAAAAGAGCAGATGCACCAGGGATAACCTCTATTTTTACGCCTTGCTCGATAGCTTCTTGGACCAGGAGATAGGCAGGATCTGATATCCCCGGAGTACCCGCGTCAGATATATAAGCTACGTGTTCGTTTTGCGCTCTTTCTATGAGTTTTTTTGCTTGTTCGCGTGTACTATGACTATGGAAGCTCTGAAGCGGTTTTGATATTTCAAAATGCTTCAGAAGAGTGCCACTGTGACGAGTATCCTCACAGATAACGAGGTCAGCTTCTCTGAGTGTACGAAGTGCTCGGATGGTTATGTCTTCGAGATTTCAGATAGGTGTTGAGACGAGAGAGAGCATTATTTTACAACAATATTAAGAATTTTATTTGGAATAAAGACTTCTTTGACCACAGTGACGCCCTCGAGCCATTTCGCTATTTCTGGTTTATTTTCGACGGTCATGCGGACTTCTTCTGCTGTGACCCCGCGCATAAATGGATACGTCCCTCGGAGTTTTCCGCCAATCTGGATCGCTATTTGTACTTCATCATCGATAGTCATTGCTGGGATATATTCTGGCCACTCAGTTGTATAAATTGATTCCTCATTTCCAAGGAGTGACCAACATTCTTCTGCCATATGAGGAGCAAATGGTTGAAGGAGGCGAGCGAGGACTGATTTCCATTCATGTGCTTGTTCTGC
>CAZJBQ010000001.1:135279-140456 GCA_964544625.1 uncultured Candidatus Peribacteria bacterium
CAGTTGGTATACCTTCATTGACCATGATATTGATAGCTGCAATCGCTGTATTGAACTTCATATTCTCGATATCTTCGCCTACTTTTTTGATAGTTTTGTGCATTGTTTTGATAGCACTCAGATCTTCTTTTGCAGTCCAGGATTGATATTCTGTTGTCGTTGAATCAGTGGTAAAAAGTCTATAAATTTTATCAAGCAATCGATAGCTTCCAACGATAGCTTTTGTGTTCCAAGGAGCCACATCGGCAAAATCTGCCATACTCATTTCGTAGAGACGAAGTGTATCAGAACCATATTCAGAGATGACATCGTCGGGATTGATAACATTGCCTTTTGATTTACTCATTTTATTCCCATCTGGTCAGAGAATGAGACCTACATTTCGAAGTCTGAAAAATGGTTCATCTGTTGGGACGACACCTATATCAAAGAGGAATTTATGCCAAAAACGTGCATAGAGAAGATGGAGAACAGCATGTTCAGCACCACCGATATAACTATCGACCTCACCCCAATATTTGACGACAGCAGTGTCAACAATTGCTTCACTATTGGTTGGATCCATAAAGCGCAGATAATACCAGCAAGAACCAGCCCACTGTGGCATCGTATTGGTCTCACGATAGCCTGAGAGATTTTTCCCGAGCTGCACATGGACCCAAGAGGGGATAGTGGCAAGAGGAGATTCTCCGTCGCCCGATGGTTCGTATTTTTCTACCTCTGGAAGCTTCAGTGGTAAATCCCAATCAGGAAGAAGCCAGCCAGAAATACCTCGAGTGATTTTCCCGAGCGTTTTATCTCATTTTTTGGGCATATCGCCATCAATCCAGCAATCATCATGCTTGGTTGTCGGAAGTGATTCTTTGGTGACTCGCCTGTTTCAGAAGGTTTAAAATCTTGGACTTCTGGAAGCACAAGAGGCAATTGATCTTCTGTCACCGTTGTAGATCGGCCATCTTCCCAATGAATTACCGGAATAGGTTCGCCCCAATATCGCTGACGAGAGAAAATCCAATCACGGAGTTTGTAGTTCACAACTTTTTTCCCAAAGCCTTCTTTTTCTGCTTTTTCTGTGAGCACTTTACGAGCTTCTGCTGAGGTAAGACCGTCGAATTCTCATGAATTTACGAGGACACCTTCGTCCGTCATTGCATACTGTGGTCAACGTAAGAATGTCTGCCACATTAATTTATGATTTCACCAATTAATCAATTCTTCAACTTGATCTTTTGAATACCATTTTCCGTTGTGTTTTCATTCATCAATTTCGCAAGAAACTCTTTCTTCTGATTTTAATTTAACATGCCAAAATTGTGCCAGAGTTTCCTGGTTTTTATTTTTAGTGTGTCTGTATCATTTTGAATATACATAGCTCATCTCAACAGGAGCAATCACTTCTACATCAACGTATCAAGATTCCTCTTTTATTTCTTTTAGTATTGCCTCTCTTTCTGTTTCGCCTTCTTCAATTCCACCACCAACAAAATGTCGAGCATGAGAATTATTTTCAGCATTAAACTCTTCTATCAAGAAGAATTCGCCATTTTGATTTTCCAAAATAACATCAACGCATTTTCTCTTTAACGTTTCGACACCATTTTTTGGAGTATAAACCCCATCGAAGTTATACTCATAGGCTATACTTTGTTTGAGAGGTATTCCATACTTTTTTGCAAAAACAAAATCTCGTTCATCGTGCGCATCACCAAAGACAGCGCCTGTTCCATAACTTCAGAGAACGAAATCACCAATCCAGACAGGAAGTTTTTCTCCATTAAAAGGATTTGTAACGTATGATCCTGTAAAGACTCCAGTTTTTTGTTTATCGAGTTTTGTTCTCTCGATATCAGATTCTTCTTGTGTTTTTTTGATATATTTATCACATTCTTTTTTGTGGTCAGCATGGATGTATTCTTGTACTCGTGGATGATCAGGTGCGATGACGACAAAAGCACCACTAAAGACAGTATCAATACGCGTCGTAAATACTTCTACATCAGGGCAATCGATGCCCTTGAAAAAGAACTGGCATCCTTCGCTCTTTCCAATCCAATTTCTCTGCATCTCTTTGATGCCTTCTGGCCAATCAAGACGATCGATATCAGAGAGGAGTCTGTCTGCGTATTTTGTGATTGCGAGTATCCACTGGCGGATTGCTTTTTTCTCAACAGGAGTCCCACATCGTTCACACTTTCCATCGACGACTTCTTCGTTGGCAAGACCAGTTTTACAGCTCGGACAGAAGTTAATAGGTTTATCACTTTCGTAGGCGAGTCCAGCTTCGAAGAGTTTGAGAAATATCCACTGAGACCATTTGTAGTACTCTGGACTTGTCGTATCTATCTCGCGATTCCAATCAAATGCAAACCCAAATTTTTTGAGCTGTTCACGGAATCGGTCAATATTAGCAGCCGTTGTAATGGCTGGATGTGTTCCTGTTTTGATAGCATAATTTTCAGCAGGAAGACCAAATGCATCCCATCCCATCGGATGGAGAACGTGGAATCATTTTGCATGCTTGTAGCGAGCAATGATATCAGTCGCTGTGTATCCTTTTGGATGACCGACGTGAAGTCCTGCGCCACTCGGATAGGGGAACATATCGAGCGCATAAAATTTTGGTTTATGGCTATTTTCGAGTTCAGGATTGGTACAGGCAAACGTGTCATGTTCTGACCAATATCTCTGCCATTTTGATTCGATTTCTGAGTGGTTATACATAATACTCTTCTGGCGATAAGAATTAATTGGGTGAATTATATCGATTTTTTCTTTTGTGGAAGGGGAAATATAAAAAAATCCTCTCATTTTTGAGAGGATTTTTGTTATTGTTTTATTTTTGGATTATTGAGCCATCAAATGTTCCACTACTCAGGGCTGATAGAGAGGGGAGTGTATCTATGTGACAAACCCCTATCTTGAGACCATGTTCTCGAGCAAGAGCAATAGCTGTTTGATCCATGACTCGGAGATTTTTTGCCAACACCTCATCGTAGGTCACAGTTTCATATTTTTTTGCAGAGGTGTCTTTTTTCGGATCAGCTGAATAGATGCCATCGACACTTGTACACTTGATCATCATGTCACATCCGAGCTCTATTGATCGAAGCACAGAAGCTGTGTCAGTAGTGAAATAGGGGAGTCATAGCCCTGCTGCGACGATAACTACTTTCTTATCTCAGAAATCTTTCTGTGCTTTTCGTGCTTGAAAAATCTCTGCGTTAGCTGATATTTGTCGTGCTGTGTAGAGAGCACAATCTTGCCCGAGACTAATGAGAGAATCCTGTAATATGAGGCCATTAATTACAGTCGAGAGCATACCAGTTTCGTGGGCTGTATTTGCAGAGATGCCATGCTCAGCAAATATTTCTCCTCGGCAAATATTTCCACCACCGCAGACAAGTGCTACCTCGATACCATTTTGTACGAGTTCTTTTATTTGTCAGCACAGAGTGCGGACATAATCATGATCGATGGAGACTGATTTGCCACGATTGAGTGCCTCTCCTGATATTTTTATGAGTATACGCATAACAAAAATTTAAAATGTTTCATTTGTTTAATAGATGTAATTCATTAAACTTTGGAAAGTATAGGAAAATTAGCATTCTTGCAATGAATATTTTTACGGTCAATATCTGAGGTCTCGCGTTGTCACCAACTTGGTATGGACTCATGTACGCAGTGAGTTTTTTGGTGTGACTCTTTTTATTTCGGAGAGAATTTTCTGAAAAGGATACAGATACTCTTTTTTTCTTCACGGTTATTGGTGTTATTTTGTGAGGTCGTCTAGGGTATGTCATTTTTTATAATCCTGGATATTACCTCGAAAACCCTCTTGAAATACTTATGCCATGGCAGGGTGGCATGTCATTTCATGGCGGAGCTATTGGAGTTATCGTGGCCTGGTATTTGGCTGCGAAAAAAATCAAAAAACCATTTCTCATCGTTGCAGATAAACTGGTTTGGATAGTACCTATTGGACTGTTTTTCGGGAGAATTGGAAACTATATCAATGGTGAACTCATGGGTATGCCTGGCTATGATGGTGTTTTTGCTCGCACTATTTGATGAGTTTCATATTTTCCTACACCACTCCTGGAGGGTTTTATGGAGTGAATTATTTTATTCCTTATTTTGCTTTGGAAGAAGAAAAATATTGTTTATTCGGGGCAGCTCGGAGTGTGGTTTCTCGGAGGGTATGGTTGTATGAGATTTTTTGCTGAATTTTTCCGAACTCCTGATATACAGATTGGTTATATTTTGGGAGATTGGCTGACTCTCGGTCATGCTTTTTCCCTTCTCATGATTATTATTGCTTATATTTTGGGGCAAAAATTACGGCGTAAGTAGGATAATTGACACTATGTATTATATATGTTATAGTATACATATATGATTCGTTTTATTGTCCTTCTCTTCTGTTTTTCTTTTGTCGGAGCCTATGCTGCGACAGAGGGGAGTGATAATAAAAAAGCTTCTGCCCATATAGAACACCCCGATCACATACCTCACGGACATGAGAAAAACCCCATAAAAAAAGTCAGCCATGATGATGGTTTGATTCCTAGAAAACGAAAAAAAAGTAAGTAGCCGTCATTCCAGAATTTTGAACGTAACAAAGTGGAGTGAAAAATATGTGGAATCCAAGAGATTTTCTAGGTGAAACGATCCTTAAAAAAGAAAAATAATTTGTCTGGATCCTCGGGTCAAGCCCGAGGATGACGATACATTTTATTCGTGGTGATATTTCCCTCCAGCGAGGAGATTGGTCGTGCGGTAGAGCTGCTCGATGAGCATGAGGACGGCGAGTCAGTGGGGGAGAGTCCAGTCAGTGAAACTGAGAATATAATCGACATGCGGTTTCATTAGATTGGTATCCAGTCCATAGGCACCACCGATAACAAAGATGATGTTCTTGTGTTGCTGTATCTTCTGAGATAACCACATACTCATCGATTTTGTGTCACCGATATTTTTCCCAAGCACATCACAGAACATCACGAAGCTGTCAGAATATTTCTCGAGTTCTTCTATCACATCCTGGGTATCCAGTTTTCGAATGGTTTCAATTTCTCCAGACTTGTGGGGTTTTAATGTGATGATAGTGAGTTCTTTTTGAAGTCTTTTTTCGTATTCAGAAATTCTCGCTTTCGATTTAGCCTGACGAGCTTTAG
>CAZJBQ010000001.1:140466-148885 GCA_964544625.1 uncultured Candidatus Peribacteria bacterium
TTTTCGTATTCGGTAATTGGTTTCTCAAAATGATGCCACGAATCAGCGAGTGTGAGGAGGATGATTTTTTTCATAGGGCTTATTGTACGAAAATATTGCAAAAAAATACCCCTCCAATAAAGAAGGGGTAAAGTAAGTAAGAGTTATTAAGCTGCTCTCTTTAATACATTTGAAGCGCGATGTTTGAATCTACCTTGAACTCAGTTTACTGGAAGATGAGGCATAATATCAGCCTGTAATCTCTTTGCGACTTCTTCTCGGCTAATTGGTTGATTTGGAAGTTCTCAAGATCTGCTATCTACAGTGTGATCAATATAAGATCAGTCTCACATTTGTCGTATTTCACAGTAACCACCTTGTACCGTATTTGCAATTCGTACCGCAGAATAACCATTTCCTTTTTCCCATGAAATCACTCGTCCATCATTTAATTTAATTCATTCTGGTTTATTTTCGAGTTGACTACGTATATCTTCAAATGTTGCAGTATACGGAGGAAGTACGGATAAGCCGTGACTTTCAGGATGCTCACCAGGTCTTTTTTGCATATAAAGAAATGGTTAAAAGATAAGTTGTAGAAAAATCTACATTGATATTATAAAATAATATATAATAATTGTCAAATCTTTTCAAAAAAAATCCGACATTCTTAATTCTTAATTTTTAATTTTTAATTAGAATATCGTCATGGCCATCAAAGATACTTCAAAAGACATCCACAAACGACTCATAGAACCTGTGACCACGACAGAAGATAGTGGGGAAGAGTCTCTCCGTCCAAAAAAGCTCTCAGAATACATCGGACAGACGATGATAAAAAAACACCTCCAAGTCGCCCTCGACTCTGCAAAAGTCCGAAATACCAACGTCGAACACATCCTCTTTTACGGGCCTCCAGGACTCGGAAAAACAACCCTTGCTATGCTCGTCGCCGCTGAAACTGGTGCGAATCTCCGCCATACTTCTGGCCCTGCCATCGACAAGCCTGCTGACATGCTCTCTGTGCTCACGAGTCTCCAAGCAGGTGATGTCCTCTTTATTGATGAAATCCACCGACTCAAGCCCGTGATAGAGGAAATCCTCTACTCTGCGATGGAAGACTATCAGGTCGATATCATGGTCGGTACTGGCCCTGGTGCGACTTCGGTCAAGATGGATCTCCCAAAATTTACCCTTATCGGTGCAACCACTCGTCTCTCATCTCTCAGTCATCCACTCCGTGATAGATTCTGAAATGTGTGGAAGATGGATCTCTACGAAGATGCTGACCTCGCAAAAATCGTCGAAAGAACGGCAAAAATCCTAGGTGTCGAACTCGGAAATGATGAAGCCCATGAAGTCGCAAAACGCAGTCGCGGAACACCTCGTATTGCCAATCGCCTCACCAAAATCGTCCGTGATTATCACACACTTGGCAAGCTCTCAGACCTCAAAACTCTCTTCTCAGAAATCCATATCGATGAATATGGTCTCGACGATATCGACCGACAAATCCTCAAACTCCTCTGAGAAAATGGAAACAATCCTCTTGGTATCAATACGCTCTCTGCGATGGTAGGAGAGGAAGCTGCGACGATCGAAGATGTCATCGAACCATTCCTGATAAAAATAGGACTCATCGAGAGAACACCGAGGGGGAGAGTCATTACGATGAAGGGGAGGGGGTATATTTTAAAATAAAATTTTCTAAAACTATTTTTATGTTTACGTTATTACCCTACAAAAAAATAAAGATATTTGCTGACTTAACTATTCTGGAATTAAAGAAAATTTTTTGAGCAGATTATACTGTCAATCTAATTGGAGACATAGTACATGTTACACAAAACATTCCTACAAATTCACCTAAATACTGGTTTTTTAAATCTAAAATTGTTTGAAAAATAAAAAAATCAGATAGTTGAAAAAATGAGATAGATTTCACTATAACAGGGAATTTAATTTCAATACTGTTATGCCTCGGGATTGGTTTTGATATTATAAATAAAATATTGAGCAAGAATTTTGTACTCGAAAGAGATTGGAAAGAACTCCTGGGGCTAATGTTATTTTACTTATTTATGATTCTTTTTATTAACAAGGAAATTAATATCATCCAGAAATACATTAAAACATTTCCAAGCAAATAATTTTAAAGTTATAGAACTTTTTTTAGTTAAGTATGTTTTTCTAAAATCGCCACAAAAAACCCTTCCATCATAGGACTTGGATACCAGCGATTCATATTGTCTTCGAGGGTATAGTCTGGAGCGATAGGTGAGGGGAGGAGGGTGAATTCTGGATGGGTTTTCAGGAATTTCTGGACGACGTCTTCATTTTCACGGCGAGAGATAGAACATGTCGAGTAGACGATTTTCCCACCATCAACGAGCATCTTGCGAGCTTGTTCGAGCATCTCGTATTGTAGGAGTGATTTTGAGCGAGATTTATCACCACTATACCAGCAAAATGTTTTCTCATCTTCGAGGTTGATACGTCCGTCAGAACTACACGGGACATCGAGGAGTATGCGATCAAACATTTTTGCACCTTTATTTCCTTTCTCGTCTTTACTAAAATGAGCGACGACTTCTGTGGCATCGATTTTGACGACTTCGACACATTCTTCTACGCCTTGTGCTTTGATAGTATGAACAAGTTTTTCCAGTCGGACACCGAATTTTTCAAGCGCTGTGATTTTGCAATTTCCACCGAGCATGCTGGCTATTTGTGTCGTTTTCGATCCTGGAGCAGCTGCCATATCGAGGATTTTTTGATCAGACTGGAGGTCGAGACAGAGAGCGGGTATCATACTTGAGAGACTCTGGACGTAGATTTTACCAGTCTTGTAGATTTCAAGACCCCGAAGAGTATATTCGTGTTCCTTATCCATATAAAAAGCATCTTCCGAATGTGTCCAAACAGAGTAGGGAAATGATGCCTTTTTGAGCTCTTCTATCACTTCAACGCGAGTACACTTGAGGTGATTCACGCGAAAAGAGACGATACTACGAGGATGAGACCAACCAGTAACGATTTTTTCTTGGTCGGCAGGGGAGATGTTTTCGAAAACACCGAGGAGATTTGATGGGAGGGAAGTCATGCCAGCAGTATAGACGAAACTGCTAGAATCAAAATATTCCTACACATGAAACTTCTGATGCACCTCGCGTAATTGTTTATTGGTGACATGTGTATAGACCTGTGTTGTGGCTATATTTTTATGTCCGAGGAGCTCCTGTATTGAGCGGAGATCAGCACCATTTCAGAGGAGGGTAGTGGCAAAAGAGTGTCGTATGGTATGAGCGGAAACCGGCTTTACGATACCTGCTTTGAGCGCACGAGCGGTAATCATCTTGGTCACGAGAAAACGATCAAATCGTACATCGTCAGCGCCAGCATCAACGGAGAATTTTTTCCCATGTTTGAGAAAAAGAGGAGGGAAGTGATCCTCTCTTTTTTTCAGGTAGGCCCGGATTGCCTCGCAAGCCCATTCGGTGAGATACACAACGCGTACTTTACGGCCTTTACCGAGTATGGCGAACTCCATGGTGTCCAAATTCACGTTTTTTATATCTAGCGCTGTGAGCTCGGAGACGCGCAAACCAGTGCTAAAAATAGTGAGAATAATGGCCCGATCGCGAAGGTCAGAAATATCTTCAGTGCCTATAGAGGCCACTATAGACTGCAATTCATCTCATGTGAGGTATTCGACCTTCCGTTCACGATTTTTCTGCAATTCTATATCACTAAACTCCAAACCAAGTGGAATATGACTTTTTTTACAAAAATGTCAAAAACTTCTGAGAGAGATCATATAGGCATTCACCGTCGTAATTGAAATTTTTCACTGCGCGAGAGAGAGTCGAAAATGATCACAGACATGTTGGTCTATGTCTCCCGTTTTTATCCATGACATTTTTTCGAGCTGTTTCAGAGTTTCAAAAGACGCGTTTTTCGAACCCTCAGGCTGTATAGATACCTGAGACGAAAAAAAACCTGCCTGTCCGGCAGGCAGGCGCGCCAAATCGAAACCTTTTGGCACAATTTTTCGTATCTCTGGATGAGTGAAGTTGAGGAACGCCCACATATGTCGTCCATATTGTTCGACGGTTCGAGGACTCATACCACGAGTGATAGTCAGATACATCAGAAATTTTTGGACTGCTTCAAAAAGAGACATACGTATATTATAGAGGGGATGATAAAACCTCCAAATCTATTTTCACATAATGTATGTTATGTGATAAAATATGTTTTACCTAGGTGGGTTTGTTCGTGTTTAGGAAATCTGGGTCTGAATTCAATTGTCCTAGAAAAGCAATATATGAAATATATAAATCATGAATTATGTAATTAAAATATTCCCTTGTAGTAACATTTTTTGCAAACATATAGTAGTCGACAAAAATATGACTCAAAAAAGCAAATTTAATTGCTCTGTATACTTCTTTTTTTTCTATGTCAGCTAAGGATCGTCGTTGTCTGTATCCATCAAAAAAATCTCTCGCTTTCATAACATCAAACTCTCCATGTGAAGAAGCAAAAAACATAATTGATTTTCCTATATCCAAAATATAGGGACCATGATACGCATTATCAAAATCCAACACTGCAGCCAATTCACCATCATTCCAGAGTGTATTTCTCGGGCTAAAATCGACATGAATAGGGCCTTTTGGATTCATCTCAGAGAGTCTATTTGTTTGTATTTCTGCTATGACTTTAGGTAATAATTCTCTATTGGGAACGTCTGAATTGTATATGTATTTCTGATATTTTTGTATGATTTTATCTGACAAATTATATAATTCTTGATGCCCTATAGGACATAGTACTCCCTGGTTTGAAATATGAAAAGAGCCGAGAAAATTTCCCACTATTTTGAGCTCTTGAGGTGTATTATTTTCCTGGATACAGCCATCAATATATTTATATAGAATTGCAACTTTATCTTCTACAGAAAATATGTACTCACCGTCAATGCTCTCAAGCTCTATTACTGGTAGATTTTTGAGCGATCAAAGTATATCAATTTCATATTTTACATGTTCTGGGGAGTTTCTTTTGCTGACCCTGAGACAATAGCTTCATTTTTTACTCTCGATTTTGTATATAATATTTTGAAATCATTCATTGAATTTGGACACTGAATAGATATCTCCTATGACGCTCTGCAAAAAAAGAATTGATTTCTTGTTTATCATATTCTACATTATATAAATTTTGAAAAAAACTCACTTCAAAAGAACTATTTGTACTCCACTAAAAATCCCTATAATCGTGCAATGAACATTTTGAAAAATCTCCTTTTCTCTTTTGAAGGAAAAATTGGTCGTGCTGACTATATTTATGGTTTAGCGTACTCCCTGTTGTTATTGTTGGTATCTCTCGATTCTCTTACTTGAGGAACTGATTGGAGTTTGTTTGGTGGAGGAACCGATGTATGGTGAATGATACAATATCTCTGTTCTGTCTTGGGGGCTATTTTGGGGTTATGGATTTTCGCAGCCGTTGTCAGCAAGCGTTTTCATGCAATTCGACGGAGCAAGTATCTCACTCTCCTAGCTCTCGTATTTCCTCCCCTACTTTTGTACGGTTTCAAGCGAGACAGTGAACCGTATATTTACGGTGGTAATGTTTCTTTCATAGATCAGTTATTTTTCTATGTACTTATTGCTATCGTTGCAGCCTCTGTTATTGGTGTCTATCAGGTTCATGTGTTAGTAAAAATTACTTTGATTACTATTCTTGTGATTGTATTCATAGCTCTTGGAATGTATGCTCGAGACATAGTAAAAAATCATATTTATGAGGAAAAAAAATATACTGGCCGTGATTTTTGGTGGTTTTTATTGGGAGAAATATTTCCTCTTTTATTTTTCTATAAATTTAAACAAGGTATTGAAAGAATAAAATATGCAGGCCTCGATGTTTGGCTAGATTTATTTTTTGTGCTCATCATAGTATTTTTCATACGTTCTTTTGTTCTATCACCATTTCAGATTATTGGACCTTCTATGGAGACAACCTTTCATGGAGGGACTATTATGGGATCAAATAACTATGGAGATGGCGAGTTTATCTTAGTAGATAAAATGACATTCAAATTCACAACACCAAAAAGAGGCGATGTCGTTGTTTTTAGTCCAAGAGTATGACCTGAAAAACGTTATCTCATCAAGCGTATTTTGGGTACACCGGGAGATGTCGTACGAGTGGAAAATGGTTTTGTCTTTGTGGCTCCCCGAGAAAACCCAACTACATTTATTAAGCTCGATGAATCAACGTATCTTGGGAAAAATTTTGGTCATACTTGTCTCGATTATTCATGTGCTGGTTATGAAAATGAATCTCGTGATTTCGTTGTTCCAGAAGATCGGTATTTCCTTATGGGGGATAATCGACAACAGTCTCTCGATGCTCGTAAATGTTTCAATAGCGATTGATGTACTCAAGCCTTTGCCCCAGCCCAATTTGTTCCAATTTCTGCTATTTCCGGACGAGTTGCACTTTCTCTTGGGCATTTTGATCTTTTCAAACAGATATTCCCATATCCTATTATTGGGACACTGAAACAAGTAGTACCTTTTCGATGGTCAAATATTCAGAATGTTCACACCTATTCAGAGCTCAAATAATATGAAACGTTTTATCTCTGGATTTTTTGCCTGTATCTTTCTTTTTGCGGTGCTTTATTCGGTTTTATCGATTCGTTTATATCGTGTGAGTGGCGACTCTATGATTCCCAATCTTGGACCTGAGCAAATTGTTGTGGTTGATAGAGTTTCTCGACATTTTTCCCCACTTCATCGATCAGAAATAGTTGTCTATAGTGATACAGAGAGCAGCGAAAAATATAAAATCAAACGTCTCATAGGATTACCTGGTGATACATTGAAAATTCTTGATGGGAAAGTCTTGGTTAATTCTCAGGAACTCGAGGAGCGATATCTGACTGAGCATATTCGCACTTGTCTACCAGGTTCTTGTATAGACCTCTCGCCTTATGAGTATAATATTCCCTGAGATTCATATTTTGTTCTCGGTGATAATCGTGAGAACTCTATTGATTCTCGTTGATGCAGCGATCCAACACTCTGCGATAGAGCCAAAACACGCTATGTGCCACAGAGTGAGATAATCGGTCGTGTTATATTCTCATTTTAGTTAGCAATGTTTTATCTTGCAAAAAAACCGGTTTGAATCGGGAGCAATCTCCTCGTGAAGATCCTTAAACGAGTTTTAAAAGCCGATAAAATAGGATTTGCTGGTACGCTCGATCCTCTCGCGAGTGGTCTCATGATTATAGGTACGAATGGCTCATCTCGGCTCTTCCCTCTCATCGAATCATTCCAAAAAACCTACAGAACAAGTATTCGTCTTGATGGCACAACTTCTTCCTATGATTTGGAACAGCCTGTACAAGAAATTGATATCAAACAAGATGTTATTGAAGGTATTACGCAAGAAAGAATAAAAACGATCATACGAGAGAATTTCATAGGGGATATCTCCCAAATTCCGCCGCTCTATAGCGCTATATGGGTGGATGGTAAACGCGCATATCATCGGATGAGAAAAGGTGAGGAGGATATCATATTGGAGCCTAAATTACGGACTATCCACTCCTTTAACCTCATTTCTTATACATGGCCGATATTACTATGTGAAATAACTGTTTCACACGGTACTTACATACGTTCTCTGGCTCGAGATATTGGTGAGAAATTGGGTTGCGGAGGTTATCTCGGGTCTCTAGAGAGGATATCTATATGACATTTTTCTCTCGAGAGTTCGAGAAATTGGACTATTCATAACGATATAGAGTATGTAGAAATATCACATGAGGAGATGTTTCCAGAGATACCATTACTACAACTCGATGATGCATCTAAAAAACATCTCAGACTCGGTAGCACCCCTCTTCCAACAGCTAAATGAAATGGGTACTATTTCGTAGAATATGATAATAACTCATACGGTTTATTGGAAGCGAAGGATAATCACCTCTTCCCTCTCAAAAATGCTGTGTAAGTTGGATTACCAGTTATTGAGGACTGCTTGAGCGTCGTCTTTCTTATTCCCTGTATCAGCTGCTTCTTTTTGAGCAATAGTCTCTTTTTGCTTTTTCATCTCATAGCTCTGCCACTCTACCATGTGTTTCTGGTTGAGTCATTCGATTTCTTTTTGGTATTTTTTCTCTAATTCATCGAGTTTCTTGCGTTCAGTTTCGAGAATGTCATAGAGTCTCTGTATCTGATCTGCATTCATTGATGGTAGTATATCAAACCAGTACTGGCGTTCACTGTCGTCCATAGACTCAGTAGCGAGTATGAGCTCTATGAGCTTCCCATGCTTTGCCTGGATTTCATCGAGGAGCGTGAATGTGGTATTTCCCTTTTGAATTGTAGCCATATAAAGTTGGTTGAATATACTC
>CAZJBQ010000001.1:148895-151863 GCA_964544625.1 uncultured Candidatus Peribacteria bacterium
TAAGATTCTGTTTGCAAATAAAAATCATATTTTGCGAACAGAAAAACCTCCCTATAATAGGCATATTACTATGTCGTCAATACAAATAGCCGCTCTTATATACTTTACTCTTGTAGCCATTGGTGCTTGGATATTTTTTGGCGTGATATTTCTACAACTCAAGCGTTTCCTCAATTTGAGCCCATATGTTCCTGTTGTTTCTCGTGTTTTGACCATTATTCTCATAATACTGACAGTTTTAGGATATCTGATTATATTTATTCCGAGCATTTTTTGAGTTTTGACGACGGGATCTACCCCTTCCTCTACCAGTGGTAAACCGAGTGGCTATTTCGATACATATTAGTCTCGACTTCCCTCCCCTTTTGGATACACTCTTGTGTATCTTATGAATCCTTTTGAATCTGCTTATTCACGTCTGAATGACGCCCAGAAACTCGCCGTAGACACTATCTACGGGCCTGTAACAGTTATTGCCTGACCTGGAACCGGTAAGACGCAGCTCCTGACCCTCCGAATCGCTAACATTCTGACAAAAACAGACGTGACGCCGAGAAATATCCTTGCCCTGACCTATACAGAAGCAGGAGCTTTTGCTATGAGAGAGAGACTCCAGAGCTTTATTGGTATAGATGCGCTTCGAGTGAATATTGAGACATTCCATGGTTTCTGTAAATGACTCATAGACGAAGAATACCCTGAGCGTTTTGTTCGTTCTCCTGGAATGAAGATGCTCGAAGAGCTCGATGCACGTCGTATGATTGCAAAGATTTTGATTGACGGTGAATATACCTATCTGAAGCCTCGACATGACCCAGAGCTCTATATGGGTGATGTCATCCGTATTGTGGGCCAACTTAAACGAGAAGGAATATCTCCCGAATTTTTTCGTACAAAAATTGATGAAGCCATTGCGGATCTCCCCAATAATGAAGAACTGCACTATAAGAAAGACTCAAAATGGTGAAAAAAAGGTGAGAGAAAAGCAGAGTACGCAGATACAGAACAGCGACTTCAACGCCAGAGAGAGCTGACTTATGTCTACAGGGCATACGAAGAAGCGCTGGTAGCAGAATCTCGATATGATTACGACGATATGATTCTCTTCGTGAGAAATCAGCTTCGCGATGATCCTCAATTTCTCGCTCTTATCCGGGAACAATACCAGTTTATTATGGTCGATGAATTTCAGGATACGAATGGTCTCCAATCGAGTATCGTCAATCTCATCATGGATGGACAAGACCAACCAAATATTCTCGTCGTCGGAGATGATGAACAATCTATCTATCGTTTTCAGGGTGCTGTGATGGAAAATATCATCAATTTCTGTGATAAATATCGTGAAAAGGGCCTTTCTATCATACCATTGACTCAAAACTATCGCTCGACTCAAACTATCCTCGATGCTTCTCGTGAGCTCATACGGAACAATACTGAATCTCTCGAAAAAGCTCTGAGTCTCGATAAACATCTCATAAAAAATGCGAATTTAGAAGAAAAGAAGATTGCTCTTTTTACCCCTTCTGATCCACAGATTGAAATAGCAGGGGTTATCTCTCAGATACGCTCTCTCCATGAGTCAGGAATACCGTGGAGCGAGATAGCTATCATCTATCGAAAAAATGCAAATCCGGTTCACCTCGTCGAATATCTCAAGCGTGAAAAGATACCATTCCATAAACAAAAGGGTGAAAATCTCCTTCACCATCCAGAAGCCCAAAAACTCTTAAAAACTCTCAAGATAATTGATAATTCGTATCAAAATGAGCTTTTTTGGGAAGTCATGCTCTTTGATTTCTGGGGTCTCGATCTGCACTATCTCCTCTCACTTCAGAGCAAGATGCGAGCAAGTAATGGCGAATATCGTAAATCACTTTTTCAAGCATTTCTCGAAGATGATGACATGTATGTGAGAAGTGTTGCAGGGAAAATCACTCAGTTTACACGAGACGCAGCAAACAAAACGCTTGTTCAATTTTTTGAGTCTTTTCTCGAATCATCAGGCTACAGGACTTTCGCGCTGGCACAAGAGGATAAAATAGAGCGCCTCTCTATCCTCAATTCCTTTTTTGATGAGATAAAGACCTTTGCATCACTTCACCCAGAAAGCACTCTCAAAGATTTCATCGATTATATCGTCGATCTCGATCACTATGGACTCTCCCCTACGACTCAGCCTATCCGTATGGAATCAGATGCTGTCGAACTTATGACAGCCCATGGAAGTAAGGGCTTGGAGTTCGAGGCTGTGTTTCTCTATGATGCGACGAGTAAAAACTGGGAATCGTCGCGCGATCCATCGAAACTCAGTGTCACGGTATCACTCTTTGAAAAACATATCATCGATAAATCCGAAAAAAAGAATCAAAAACTCGAAGAAGAACGTCGTCTCTGGTATGTCGCTATGACACGAGCAAAAAAATATCTCACTATTTCTGCATCCGATAATGGAGATATGCGATTACAGCCGTCATCTTTTATCACAGAAATACCAGAAAATACACGAGAAAAAATAGATATTCAAATCGAACCTGTGAATGCCATAATCGCCCAAACCACCCATCTTCCACAGATAGACTGGTCTGAGGCAACAAAAACTGAACTCCAGAAAAGGGCAAAAAACTATGACCTCTCAGTGACTGCCCTCAATACTTGGCTCAAGTCTCCGCGAGAATTCCTAGAAAAATACCTCATACGTCAGCCGGCCGGCAAAATGCCAAGCGCCTCTTTTGGTACCGCTGTACATGCTGCTCTTGCTTATATGGGTGAGTACTTCAATGAACACAATTCCCTCCCCTCTCACACGCTCTGGATGTGAAAAGTAGAGGAAGTGCTCCTCCATGAAATTCTCACTAAAAAAGAACAAGAAGATTTTCTCAAAAAAACCGAGGAAGTCATAGTGAATTATCTCTCGAAAAAAGATTGTCCTCTCGCGGCTCGTGCCCTTGTAGAAGAGCGTTTTGGA
>CAZJBQ010000001.1:151873-176660 GCA_964544625.1 uncultured Candidatus Peribacteria bacterium
GTGGTCGTTTCTGGTATGCGTCTGACTGGTGTATTTGACCGTGTAGAAAACCTCCCCGATGGGACAATGCAGGTGGTCGATTTTAAAACTGGTAAGCCAGATAAAGGACGAGAACAGCTCGCCGACTATGAGAGACAACTCTATTTTTATCGTCTCCTTTGGGACGGTTCTAATCAGAATAAAATACTCTCTCGCGGTGCACTCGATTTCGTCGAATGAAATACAGGAGATACAGTAAATAGAAGTATCTTTTCGTATGAAGAAGCTGGTTTAGAGCTTCTCAAAAAGCAAATTGCAGCGTTTAAAATTTCTCTTGAAACGCTCGATTTTCCAGAAGAAAATACTTTTATTAATTCTTTATAAAGTCATTACACCGCGCAGCATCCCCGACATTTGTTCCTTGTTTATCGAGATTTGCACAGGCGATTTTCATATTTTCCTCCACTGTTTCACGTATATTTCATAATTCCTCTAGGCTTTGGACAAGTCCTGTAACGGTTTTTGGGTCTTGTTGTTTGTTTTCCTCGACCTTTCTTCTCCTTAAGGCATATTGATCGTAGAGTTGTTTTTCCATGTCGATAAATCAGGTTCCTGATGTTTGGGTTTTTGCAAAATCGATGGTATTTTGAGCTTTTGGATCTTTTGCGTATGCAGGTGGAGCCACATTTACATGAGCAATCAATATCTTGAATAGTGTATCAATGGCAGCTCTTGGTTTTTGTGCTGTCCAGGGCATCGTATATCTCCAGAAAAAAGAGTTATTACCAGCGGTTTCTGTTGCACTCCTTTCAAGTGATTCTTTTACTGCTTCTTCTGTTGTCTGGTTGGGTCTACTCTTGAATTCTTTGAAAAACTGGCTATTGAGGACAAATCGTGAATTTCCTACACCCCCCTTTTGAGCAGAAACAATTGCTTTGATTTGTGCATCTTTTGAAGCATCTGACTCTCAGACACCTGCGCTATAGAGCAAAAGTTGAAAAGCTTGTTTCCATATTTGGATGGCTTGAGGATATTTCCAGCCCACTGTAAAAGCTTTTTTCATTGCTTCTTTTATGGCAACGTTTTTTGGCTCTTCATCGTGACATTTTTGCAATGCTTCTGATGTGTAAAATTTTCTCATTTCGTTGGCGAAACCCTCAGGAGCGATCGTAAATTGTGCTTCATCATCGTATTCCTTATCAACAGTATTTGTTACGAGTTGCCTAAAAAACATCAAAACATGAGATGTTTGGCCAGTCATATCCGTGAGTACCTGTTCGAGAGTTCTATCCTTGGTTTTATAGATAGATCCTTCTATAGTTATATCTTCTTTGAATTGGACTCTCTGGGCGCAATATCACCCTACAAACCGTCACGCTGAGAGTATTTTTCCTTTTATATCCAGGATACTATTTTGGTGTTTTTGGACAGAAGCTAGCGTCATTCCTGTAGAGTTAAAATAATATCGTATGTCCGATGTAATAGAGCCAAGGTTATAGCTGACGGCTTGCATGCTTCATAAAAGTGCCTTAATGCTCTGAGCTGGTATAGCAATATCGAGATAGCTTGGATATTGAGCAGGCTTCGAACACTGTGCTTGTGGGGCTAGTTTTTTGACCTCTTCTATGAGTGTATCGATATTTTTTTCAAATGAATCAACTGCAGGTGAAGGAACTGTATCGAGACTACATTCGGCAAAAATATTACTACTCAGAAACAGTGTGAGTGCTAGAGAGACGAATATTTTTTTTGTGTAGAGAGTCATAATCATGATTAGTTTTGACAATAATCTTTTCATTCGATGTATTTCAGAATTTTATTGAGATCTTTTATGTGTTGCACGATGAATCTGATTCGAGATAGCAGTTCATCAAAAGCTTTTTCCATATGTTTCACTGTTTCAACCGTTTGTGCTTTTACAAAAGGGCTCCCTGATTTATCACCAGCACCATTTGATTTGAGCGAAGCTCGGTACAAGGTTGTTCCTCTCTTCAATCCGTCTGCTGCATTTCAAAAATTCACAGGACCAGCAATCGAATATCTCATGCCAGCAATCTCATAAGAATCCTGATCAGTCCATTTAATATTGTTAGATCTAGCATAATCACTGAAACCATATTTTTTGAAAGTTCGTTTTAGGGTATCAAGTGTTTGTCTTTTTTTCTCTGCCTCTTTTTTGTCTTTATCTGCAGAACTCGTAGATTTATTTCTGTCAATAAAACCAGCAGTGAGCTTTGATGGTCGCCAATCGACTGAAATGGAAACTCACTTAAAGCTGTCTTTAAATTTTCTCATAAGAGTATTCTCACTTTCATATTGAAATATAGCAGGTGGTGCTTTGCAGGCTAGATTGAGCTTGTCTCATTTTTGCATAAGCCAATCGAGTCAACGTTCATAGATTCATTGGAATGACGGACTCGTACTCCCCGATCATCCGAGAAAATAATGTGTATTTTTTATGAAATCGATAGTTGTACAAAAACCACTGTCACAATCTCCAGCGATTTCATTACCAGAAGCCCCGTCTTCGCTATCTCATCCACTGAGAGCTTCTTCTACATCAGAGGCAAGATCTATGTTGTAGTTTTCTCCGCTGGCCCATGTTCCTTGAGCGACCCTACCAGTGATGAGGGCTGATGCATCATTCTTTGTAGAATTTTTGAAATCCCCAAAACCAATCGGATCATTGAAAAAAATCTCATCAATACGAGCTACATCGTCAAGAATATCATAAGGAGAATTATTGATATCTCCATCCATGTAGAGTCACATGCCAGATGCGCTTTCGTAGGCTACCATTTGTTCCTGTACTTGCTCTACGATAGTACTTATCATTCATTGTATGAGTGATTCTAGTGCTGCTATTGTATTTTGTCAGACTGCTTTTTTGGCCAAATTATCATGAAAATAATCTGATACAGCTATACCGAATGATATTTCTCCTGTTTCTTCATCTTTGTATTGATTAGATTTTATGTAGTCATCGAACTCTTCTCGCACCACATCATCACATTCGCATTGTTCGAGCAATTCTTTGAAAAGAGGTTGTTCATTTTGCTGAGCACGAATAGCTGCATTGAGTTTTTTTGTAAAATCGGTAAATGCTTCTGAATTATATCATTCTTTACTGGATTTTTCCCATTTATACGCAACTGAAAAGAGATTATCGAGTTTTGTTAGGTCTGCTACTACTGTTTCGTCGGCAGTTGATGTACTCGAAAAAACCACTGCAAATACACCAATTATGGCTAAAAGCAGGATTTTTTTCCCGTAAGAGAAAGACTGTTGAGAAGAGTTGTGAACCATGAAAAAAATCTCTTATACTCATAATACTCATTTTTTATTATATTTTCAATTATAAAAGCTTGCCAATTGAGGATGAAACGATATACTCGCCTCGTTTTTTATTTATAACTATTTAACACTATGCATAATGCAGGAAAAAAAGAAAGTGAAGCAGGTAAAACACAGTTCGATATTCACAAGACACTTATCCTCCTCAAGCCTGATACTATCGCTCGAGGTATTGTCGGAGACATCATTTCTCGACTCGAAACAAAATCTCTCAAAATTGTTGGCATGAAATTTATTGTTATGTCAGAATCTCTCCTCGTAGAACACTACGGACATCATAGTGAAAAACCATATTTCCCAAAAATCGTCAAATATATGACTGACGGCCCTGTCCTCGCCATGGTTGTCGAAGGTATCGACGCTGTCAGACAGGTGAGAAATCTCTGTGGAGCGACTGATCCTCAATTTGCAGCTCCAGGCACTATCCGTGGAGATCACAGCTGTACTATTGATTACAATCTCCTCCATGCATCTGATTCTATTGATTCAGCAGATGTTGAAATTGCTCGTTTCTTCAAACCTGAAGAAGTATTTCAATATACAAAAAATGTCTACGTTAATTAATTTTTAACTCATGCGAGTTTTTAGTATTCTGTCAGATCAAAAAACAAGAGCCGATAAGATTCTATCGGCTCTTTTTGAAGGCGTTTATTCACGTTCGCAGATTCAAAAAGGTTTTGCACTCAATCAGATAAAAGTGATAAATAAAAAAGATGGTAAAACGTACTCGAATCCAAAATACTACCTCAAACAATGAGATTCTATTGAGATGAATATACAGTCTGTTCCTTCGACACTTCCACCGGACTTTCGACCATTAGAAATAATTGCTGAAAATAGTGATTTTTTGGTTGTAAGTAAAGATGCAGGTATCAATACTCACCCTACTGCCTGATATGAGTGACGTTTCGGAACTCTCGTCAATCAACTCATTGGCCAAATTACCGACTTCGATCGGGAAGTTGGCGAAGATAGGCCCGGTATAGTCCATCGTCTCGATAAAGACACCAGTGGTCTCATACTCGTCGCTAAAAACGATAATGCTCTGAGAAATCTCCAAAAACTCATCCATGATCATCAGGTTGAAAAAACTTATTTAGCGCTCGTTGTTTGAAAACCAAAGAATGCCTCGGGAACGATAAAATCAGTCATTGGTCGAGATCCACAAGATCGATTAAGAATGACAGTTAAAAACCCATTGGAACCCCGTGATGCCGTAACTCACTATGAGATAGAAGAGGTTTTTTGTTATAAAAATAAGAGTTTTTCTCTTGTTCGTGTTACTCTCGAAACAGGTCGGACTCATCAGATTCGTGTTCATATGTCTACCATTTGACACCCTGTTCTCGGAGATAAAACATACGGAATAGAATCAGAAAACATGTGGGCAGAGAAGCACTTAGGTCTGGCACGTCAATTCCTCCATGCTTGGAGACTTCATTTTTGTCTTGATGGAAATGATTATAATTTTACCGCAGAGCTCAAACCTGATTTGCAGCAAGCATTAGATGTGCTTCGGGGTTAACAAGAACATTCGAGTTTTTCATTCCTTTTTTGATATTTTCCACCTATAAATTTTTCTGTTAAAAAATTTTCTAAAGCAGAAAGGACTGTTTTTATATCCATTGTTCTCGCTCAAAAACAGATGATATTTGCATCATTATGACTACGACTTATTGTGGCTATTTCTGGGCTATATGCCACAACTGCTCGTATGCTTGGATGACGGTTTGCAGCGATGGACATTCCAATCCCCGTTCCACAGACTAGTATGCCCCTGTCTGCTTTATGATGAATAAGCGCATTGGATACTTGGGTGGCATAATCTGGAAAATCATCCAGAGGCATGAATTCTTGAGCACCATAATCTATTATTTCGTGTCCTGCCTGTAGGAGATATTCCAATATTATATCTCTCAATGGGAAACCTCCATGGTCACAGGCGAATGCTATTTTCATAGTTTTTTATATTTACTCAATTCCCCCAGTATATAGCCAATAAGAGGAAGTCAAAGTATCCAGACAAAATGAATAGGTTGGAACTCCCAGAGTGATACAAATTTGAATGTGCCTGCATATGGTGAAGCAAGGAGTCAAAAATGAGCGACAAGAGAAGTAGTGATAGCAAAAAATAACCACTTATTTACTCGTATATCAAATGCCCGTAATCGCCCACAACTCAGCGCTCGCATCATCTGATAAATAACTGAGGATGCTACAGCGAGAGTCTGAGCGAGCATGAGATTTTCTACAAAGACAAAAAATATAGTACCTACTACAAAAAAACCAATTATTCCCGCCCAAATAATAAATCCATTAATCCCCGCTAAAAGACTTTCATCGACGGGTTTTCGTTTCATAACATCTGCTTCTGTTTCTTGTGTTGAGAGAGCAAGAGCAGGGAAACTATCAGTAACAAGATTTATCCAGAGAATTTGTATAGCTACAAACGGTACCATGAGTGGGTCACGATAGATGATGACACATGCTGCTAACAAGATAACTTCATAAAAATTACATGCTAGGAGATATTTGATAAATTTCTTTGTATTATCATATATCCGTCTCCCCTCCTCTACTGCTGAAACAATTGATGAAAAATTATCATCAAGGAGGACCATATCTGATGCATCACGAGCCACATCAGTTCAACGTAATCCCATAGCTATACCTATATCTGATTGTTTGAGTGCAAGTGCGTCATTTACTCCATCACCAGTCATGGCTACTATGTGTCATTGAGATTTGAGTATGCGTACAATTCTGAGTTTATCTTGCGGCGCTATACGTGAAAATACATCTACAGTCTTTAGTTTATTGCCTAATTCTTCATCAGAAAGTGTCGAAAGTTTGGTCGCATCAAGAGTGACATTACCTAACCCTATAATCTGAGCAACAGCCCCAGCTGTGAGTTCAGAATCTC
Organism: uncultured Candidatus Peribacteria bacterium; assembly: GCA_964544625.1. GTDB lineage: Bacteria > Patescibacteriota > Gracilibacteria > BD1-5 > JAGOOR01 > JAGOOR01. Next base: position 158,130 of record CAZJBQ010000001.1, read on the forward strand.
CAGTAATCATTATAACGCGTATACCGGCTTCCTGACATGTTTTTATAGCTCCAGCCACTTCCACTCGAGGAGGATCCATCATGGCCATAAAACCTATGAATACTAAATCAGATTCTACTTCTTCTTGAGTATAGGTATCTTTCTTTGGTAAATCTTTGTATGCCATAGCCAACACTCTCTTACCTTCTCCAGAAAGTTGTGCAAGTATTTTTTGTAATTCTTGTATCCTATTTGGACTAGTAGTCGAAATTTTATTTCATTGTATTTCGTATTTCACTAACTCGAGAATTCTTTCTGGGGCTCATTTAACGTATGATCGGATGATACCATCGTCCTGTAGCCGAACAATTGACATACGCTTCCTTTCACTATCAAAAGGAAATTCTGATATGAGTGTGTGGCTTTTTTCGAGATCTTCTTTTATGAATCAATTTTTCTCACCACATTCCAGGAGACCTATCTCGGTAGGATCTCCGAATACTTTTTCTACACCTTCTGCATTTTTTCCGTGCCCAGCCTTATTACAGAGCGTAGCCGTATGAAAAATAAGAGGATTTTGTGTTTTTCCATTGAGCACACCGTCACTATAGATATCTACTACTTTCATTTCTGATTGAGTAAGAGTCCCCGTTTTATCTGTACATATCACTGTCACTCTTCAGAGTGTCTCAGAGGCAGGGAGTTTACGCACGAGCACATTACGTTTTACGAGACGCTTCGTCGCAAATGCTAAGCCAAGAGCAACTACAGCTGGCAATCATTCTGGTATTGCTGACACAGCGAGACTTACGGCTACCAAAAATGAATGTGCAAAATGCCCTCCTTCGAACAAGAGTACTGCTACAATAAAAAGACATAATAATGTTATAAAAATAGCTATTTTTCTAGAGAATTCTTCGAGTTTTTGAGAAAAAGGATTTGCTTCGTCCTGTATTTGTCCAACCATACCTGATATATGCCCAAGTTCTGTATTTGCTCCTGTTGCTATAATGACTGCTTGACCAGACCCTGCAGCAACAGTTGTCCCTTGATAAATCATATTGTTTCTATCCGAGAGTGGCACTGATTCAGATAGTGTGTGAGTATTTTTTTCTTGAGCGACACTTTCTCATGTGAGAATTGCTTGATTTACTCGTAGTCATCCAGAGATAATTACACGGGCATCAGCGACGATTTTTTCACCTTCATCAATCAGCAATATATCTCATGGTACAACATCCACAGAAGATATAACCTGCATTTTACCGTCACGTATAATGCGTGCCTGAGGTGTGAGTAGGTTGCGTAGATGCTCCAGTGTTCTTTCAGTTTTATACTCTTGCAGAACTCATATTATGGTATTTATTATGACAATTCCGAGAATAATCCCTGCATCAATGTATGATTTTTCTAGAACAGCCGAGAGAACAGCAGCCACTATCAAAACGAGTATAAGTGTTGATTTGAGTTGTTCATAAATCATTGACCAGAGACTTCTTTGTTTGGCCTTGGGGAGACTATTGGGTCATACTTGTTTGAGAATTTCTGCTGCCTTTTTGCTTTTTAATCATGATTCTGACGTTCCAAAAGAGGCCAAAACATCATTTATTTCGAGAGAGTGTATATTCATGGTAGGATTTTACCATTTTTTTTGTATATAATCAAGAAAAAAGCCTGTTGCACTTGTCTTAAGAGTACATATACTATCTATAATATGTCTCACGGTCATTGACACCACCACAGTCCTGATGTTACCCTCATTATTAGGATTCCTTCTGATTTTTCTGGAGGTCCTGCTGAAGTGGATCAAATGCTTGAAGCCCTGCACCCTACTCTTGGGCACTCTGTTTTTAGTCTGGATTTTCACGTAGTTGGTAGGAAACTTTTTTTTAGTCTCCAGGTAACACATGACGAAAAGTCTATCATTGAGAATCAGCTCTATTCTACATTTCAGAATATAGAAATAGAAGAAGTAAAAAGTCCAATGCGTTACGACCCAGCCAATTCTGTGAAAGCATCTATTGGTATGCGAGAGCATGATTTTTTCCCTATTGAAACATACGTGAGTGGTGGTGATAGTGTTTTGAAAAAAATTCTTTCTCAAACGAGTGATCTCGATTTGACTGATAAATGTACATTTCAAATAGCGCTCATGCCAGCCCATACGCATAATGTAGTCTGGAATTACTCTCGTAGTATTCAATACAAATGGCATATGCTCAAAAATTCGATGAATATCAAACGAAGATATATAGATACGAAAGTAAATATACGAACACACGACGCTAAGCATAAATATGAACACAAGAATCATGAAAACCTCTATTTTGCGAAAATTACTTGCTATATTCAATCATCCTCTCAGGCACTTGCTCGAGCTAAAATACTAGCATTGCTCAAGAATCTCTATGACCTGGAGAACCACGAGAACCAAATAGTTTTTGATGTAAAACCCATGCATGAGGGTGATATGAATAATATCCTTGCTCCTGTTCTCGGTAAAAGAAAATACCTCCTTACTGCAGAAGAAATAGCAACACTTTGGCATTTCCCTCAAGTAAAGGACAAAGTACCCCACATACTCCGAATTCTTTCACGTAAAGCTCGTCCGCCACTCGGACTTCCCACGAGTGAAAATGTAGCTGAGAAAGATTTGGTCAAATTTGGCATAACGAACTATCGTAGCCAAAAGATTCCATTTGGACTCAAAACTTCCGACAAAGCTCGACACCTCTATATGGTTGGTAAATCTGGTTCTGGTAAATCAAAACTCCTCGAACTCCTCTGATATTCTGACATCATGAATGGTCGATGATTTGCGCTTCTCGATCCTCATGGAGATCTCGTCGATAACATACTCAAATATATCCCCGAAAATAGAAAAAAAGATGTCGTCATATTCGACCCTACTGATATCAATTTTCCTGTTGGATTCAACCCGCTCGAAGAAGTCCCTGAAGAATATAGACAGGAATTTACGAATAGCTTTTTGGAAATATTCAAAAAACTCTTTGGACAGGCATGGAATGCTCGTTTAGAACACGTAATGCGATTCTGTGTTCTCGCTTTACTTGAGGTAGGTGGAGCTACTGTTCTTTCCATAATTAAACTCCTCACAGATCGCGATTATCGCCAGAGCATCATCAAACAGCTCAATGATCAAACGGTAAAAAACTTTTGGACAAATGAGTTTGCTGCTTGGAGTGAAAAATTTGATAGTGAAGCCATAATGCCAATCCTGAATAAGGTGGCTCAGTTTGTGAGTTCACCCATGATCCGTAACATCGTCTGTCAGACAAATAATAAAATGAATATCGGAGATATCATGGATAATAAAAAAATCCTTCTGGTTAAGCTCAGCAAATGACAGCTCTGAGAGTCGAATGCCAATCTCATAGGTGCCATGATGATTACCCGTATTTATCAAGTTGCTATGATGAGAGCAGAAATACCCGAAGAAAAACGAGTACCATTTTCTGTCTATATAGATGAGTTCCAAAACTTTGCTACTGATACATTTGAAAATATCCTTTCAGAAGTGCGAAAATATAAACTGAACATCACTGTCGCTCATCAATATATGGACCAGCTTTCTGCGAGCCTCAGAAAGACTATTTTTGGTAACGTCGCCAATATTATATCATTTCGTGTCGGTGCAGAGGATGCTGCGATACTAGCCAAGGAGTATGAGCCAGTATTTACTGTTCCTGATATTATGAACTTGTGAGTCCGAGAAATGTACCTCAAAATCAATATTGATGGAGAAAATACAGAGGCTTTTTCTGCACGCACAATGAATGTCCCAAAACTCCCCTACGATCACTCAAAAGCTATACAAGAATCATCACGTCAAGTCTATGCTCGGCCCCGTAAAGATGTCGAGGCAAAAATATTTGGTTCTGATGCGGATACCCTCCAAACTATGGAAAATCTCAAAGTAGAGGGTGATTTTTTTCAGCCTGTGATTTAAAAAAATTCTTTATTTTAATCTCTTCCTCATCTCACTTTTATAGGCTTCAACTCCTGGTTGATCAAAGGGGTTTACTCCTATCATAATACCAGAAAGAGCGCAGGCGTACATCATAGTGTAGAGAAAATACCCCATTGTTTCTGGAGATAAATTATCAAGCGTTATCATCATGCTCGGACATCATCCATCGTTGTGTGCTTTTGCGGTTGATTCCAGAGCAATGAGGTTCATCTCATGGAGACTACGACCCACAAGAGAATCGAGTCCGTCATTCATATCAGCCATTTCTGGGATTTTCGTCGAAGCATAAGGATCACGTATCCACAACATAGTTTCAAAGAAAAGTCGTCGCCCTTCTTGGACATATTGGCCAAGAGAATGAAGATCAGTCGTATAGCTGAGCGTATCAGGATAGAGTCCTGTCCCCTCTTTTCCATGACTTTCCCCCATGAGTTGTTTCCACCATTCACCGATGAAATACAGTGATGGTTCTGACGTAATGAAAAGTTCTGAAACAAAACCTGATTGCTCCAGCGCGACACGTTTCTCTGCGTATATGAAGGCTGAATGCTTCTCGTCAGACAGTATATCTGTATGTGCTTGTTTTGCTCACTCTACAAGTTTTTGGATATCTACACCAGCAAAAGCGCATGGTATGAGACCGACAGGCGTCAAAACAGAATAACGACCACCAACATCTCATGGAAGAATATATGATGTATAGCCCTGTTTATCACTCTCGATCCTAAGTGCTCCATTTTTCTCATCTGTAACGGTTACAATTCTTGACTGTACTTCTTCTTTTGAATATTTTGAAAGGAGAAAATCACGGATAAGACGATATGAAATAGCCGTTTCCATCGTCGTACCGGACTTTGAAATAATACAAGCAGAGACACGTTTATCTCTGTATTTAGTAAATACCCTTTCATATTCTCTTCAGGAGAGATGATTTCCGAGAAAAACTACCTCAGTATCTGATCCAGAAGGGGCAGAAAATGCTTCGATAATAGCACGTGCTCCGAGGTAAGAACCACCAATTTTACACACTATGAGGACATCACTTTGTGCGCGCAATGAATCTGCGTACGATTGAATTTTGGTAATTTTTTCGTCGGTCATATCTTCTGGGAGATTGATCCAGCCTAGATAATCCGCACCTTTGCATGTTTTGTCCTGGAGTGTTCGATGTGCCTCAGAGATAGATATCTGTGGAAATAATTTTTTATTTCATAAAAAATCATCGATGTAATGAGTATTGAGAGAAAAAGATATCATATTATTTTTTTTCTGGATAAGCCTTGGATATTTCCTCATAGACTATTCTCGATGTTTCTCCAATTGTGTTGGCTAATGTTTTTTCATCTTTTCACTCAGATGCTATACAAATCATATAAGGGTATTGTTCATAATACACCACTCAACAATCGTGAATTTTATAAGACTTTTTTCCTGTCTCATCTATGTAAATCCTCTCTCAAAACTTATTAGCCACCTGCACTCCCTTAGGCACTCACTTGATTATCCCTTCTTTGAAATCTGTCTGAGTCAGAAGTGACAATGCAAATTCAGAAGTCTTGGGAGAGAGATAGGCAGCGTTATAGAGAATTCGGAAAAATGAAGAATATTCCTTGAGTGAAATGTCATCTTGTTCAGTTCGCCCTCCTTCGATAGTCAGCCCCAGTTCAGCATAAACTCTGTCGAGATAGGATTCTGGTATATTTTCACGGAGAATCTGAGCAGCGGTCTCGTTTGAATTAACAATCATTTCTTTGAGTAGTTGGGAAACTGTATATTCTTTACCATTTTCGAGTGTATTCTTCGAGGCGTATGCTCACTCATTCTTCCATCATTTATCCTCTACGGTATATTTTTTTTCTAGTACTGCAGAATGCTCTTGTTCTGACCATTTTAGATAGGCCAAAAATAACGGCATTTTTAGTGTTCAAATACGAGAAAATTTCTCATCCTCATGGATACCAAACCATGGTCAATTATTGAGATTTCTGACATAAACATCGAGAGACACGTCAGGATGTACTTTTTCTACTTCTTCAAAAATTCTCTTTGATGTCTTGAGCTCAAAAGGTACATACTTCGTTACTATTCATTCCTGATTTTTGTCAGGATTAATATATACTAAATTTTTTTCTGTTTTGTTTTGATTTTTGAAATATTTCCCCACTCCAAAATAAGCAGTGAATAGGATTTCATCAAAAAATATCCCAAGCACAAATCACCCTACTATGAGAAATGACCAAGCAATATGTTTTTTATATGATTTATTCATAATATAGAGGTTACAACTTGTTACTGATTATAGCAGGAGCATGCTTTTTGAAAAACATAATTCATGGTTTCCGCCTTGTTTATGTCTTGACTCTCGCGAAAAAAAGTCATTTATTCTTTTTTTCTCACTGATTTCGTTATAATTCGTGCCATTATATCCCACAATTACATGGTAAATACTATGAAACTTTTTTTGGTTGGTGGCGGTACTGGCGGACATGTATTTCCCCTTATAAATCTCGTGCATTATCTGAAAAAGAGAAACAATACCATTGAGTTTCATTGGATAGGTGAAAAAAATAGTCTTGAGGAACAGCTCTCAGCTAAAAACTCCATAGTTTTCTCACCTATTATATGTGGGAAGTTGAGACGATATTTCTCTCTAGAGACATTTCTATTACCCTTTCAGGTCTTTGCGGGCATAGTTCAATCACTCGGAATCATCCTACGAGAAAAGCCTACAGTCATTTTTTCTAAAGGCGGATATGTCTCACTCCCCGTAGCTATCGCGAGCTATATTGTTGGTTTACCTATTTATTTTCATGAATCAGATTCAGTGCCGGGTCTTGCTAATAGAATTGTTGCAAAATTTGCTACTGGTATATTTGCCTCATTTTTTGAAGCAGATAGTTTTTTTGAGGAAAAGAAAATACTCGGACATGGACACCTCTTCCCTCCTGAAATTTCAGAGATACTATCTGAAAAAATAGAATTACAGGAAAAGACGAAGCTTTTAGTATCGTGTGGTTCTCAGGGGTCAAGTCGTATATTTGATGCTCTTTTGCCTATTTTACCGAACATAACTGATATGGATATCCATATTGTTCTTGGTACTAAAAATCTCGATTATCGGAAAAAATTTGAGTGATTTTCAAATGTTACCCTCTATGACTTCTTTTTCGACCAAAAGGACTATTTCCGACTCATCCATAGCGCAGATATAATCATTACCCGTAGTTCCTCGAGTATTTTTGAATTTGAAGCATTTGGACTCCACATGATCCTCATTCCTTTGCCAGAATCAGGGAATAATCATCAATATCATAACGCTCGTATTTTTGAAAAAAAGGGGCATGAATGCGTACTCCAGGAGAATCTGAATGCCAAATTATCGACCATTTTAGAGAAATATAGGGCTTTCAAAAAAACTCCTTGAAAAAAAATAGTGGATATGACTATTTTTGATACAATAGCCCAAATTCTCATCAAATAAGACTATGAAACAATACCTCGAACTCCTCAAACATGTTATGGAAACAGGCGTCGATCGCGAAGAACGTACAGGTGTTGGTACGCGCAGTGTCTTCGGTTATCAATACCGTGTTGATCTGAACGATGGCTTCCCTCTTCTCACAACAAAAAAAGTTTTTATCAAAGGCGTCATACATGAACTGCTGTGGTTTCTCACTGGCAATACAAATATACGTTATTTAGCTCAAAATGGAGTAAAAATATGGAATGAGTGGTGTTATCAGATTTATCTCGAGGAGAACAATCTCACAGAAAAATACCCTCGTTATTCGGAGTGATGGTCTAAACACATGGAAGAATTCGTTGCCAATATCGTTGCAGATGAAAATTTCGCAGAACGTTGGTGAGACTTGGGCCCTATCTATGGTAAACAATGGACCGCATGGGAGAATAAGCAATGAGAGGAAATTAATCAGATACAAATAGCAGTTGATATGCTCAAGAACGATAAAAATTCTCGCCGCATACTCATCAGTGGTTGGAATGTTGGTGAAATACAATGACTCATCCATAATCATCATCATGCTCCCCCCTCTTGCCATTCTTTGTTTCAATTCCATGTCATGAATGGTAAGCTCTCATGTCAGCTCTACCAGAGAAGTGCTGATATTTTCTTGGGTGTTCCTTTTAATCTCACATCGTACGCATTGCTGACACACATGCTCGCTCAGGTCAGTGGTCTCGAAGTAGGAGAATTTATCCACACCATGGGAGATGCTCATATATATCTCAATCATTTCGATCAGGTAAAAGAACAGCTCTCTCGTGATCCTCGACCACTTCCTCAACTCAAGATCAATCCTGCAGTCAAAGATATTTTTGGATTCAAGTTCGAAGACTTCGAAATCACAGGCTATGATCCATGGCCGGCTATCAAAGCTCCTATTGCGGTATAACTATGAAATTCATCCTCGTCGCCGCAATGGCAAAAAATCGTGTGATTGGAAAAAATAATGGGCTTCCATGGGATGTACCAGAGGAACTCGCGGATTTTCGTGCTTTTACCCAAGGAAAAACAATTCTCATGGGACGAAAAACCTATGAAGGACTCGGACGAATACTCCCAAAAAGACGAAACATCATGCTGACGAGAGATCCTGCAGCAGTGAAAATCTGAGACTTTCCGACAATACAAACAGAAAATGGATGGAGAGTAGTCGGTGGTGAAAAAGGAGAAATAGAAATCTATACCTCTATTGAAGACATTCAAAATAATCTCAAAGAAGATGAGGATTTACTCGTGCTCGGAGGCTCTGAAGTTTACAAGCTCTTTCTTGATAATCCTTTCTCTGAGATTCGTCTCTCAGAGATTCATGGAGACTATGAAGGCGATACCTACTTCCCTGCCTTTGAGGAACTCTATGAAGAGACTTCTCGCGAAAATAAGCGAAGCTATGATTTGGTCTGGTATAAGCGGAAGATGCTATAAAAGAGGAAGTTCAATATTAAAATCTTTATCGGAGAACATTATTCTTTTTTTGCCATTATCAATGTCAATTTTGATATTTTTTTGGTTTATTTCTGAATAAATATCCATAATTGATTGGGTGGAGAACTCTGTATAATTATCTGATGGGTAAAGCTCTCACATTAGAGTATCTTTATATAATTTATTTTCTATTGGCATCCAAAAACGTATTGCCCCGAAAGATATTTTTTCAGTCTTTAAGGCATTAAAAATATCAGAAAAATACCTAGAGTCTATATAGGAATTTGGCTTTTCTATATGAATAAGTATAACAAAATAAAATGGATAATATTTTTTAATTTTCTTTCTTATAATTTCTAGCATATTGTCGACATGGTTTTCCCATAAAGTAACCTCTACGCATTCAATTTTAATTTCATTATTATCTCGATCTGGTATTTTAATTAGAAAAGTGTCTGGAGTTTGATATTTTTCAGAAGCAGGGCATATCCAATATTTAATTCATGTTCTAGCAGTCATGCCCATTGCATACCGAGCAGTTTGATACATTTCTCTTGCTTTTTTAAAAATTGCACTGTTTACAACATTTTCAAGACCGTACTTTTGAATTATTTGATTATGTCTATAAATAATTTCATTTGGTAAAATTGCGATTCAATTTGGATAAAATTGCTCTTCTAGACTCATACTATTTGATTTTATTTATTTTCTCTCGGAGCCACTGAGGCCAATCAGGTGTGCCACCACGCATAGTTGTATCATAAATACGAATGATATTTTGCTCACGGTCACATGCCTGTTCTGAAATCTGAGAAATTCGAGTTTCGAGCAGGTAGACATCATGATCAAATGGATTGATGTATGCATGGAGAACTCCTGCTTGGGTAGAGAATTTTTCTCATTTTCTGAGTTTGAAGACTCCTACATCAGTAGATATTTTCTCATAAATGCTGTCCAGAGGCACGTTTGTCATATCTTCTTTTCCGAGAACAAGAGCCATGTCTGTGAGTCATTCGCCTTCTTCTCGATGCCCCGGATGCTGAGGATTGCCGTGATATTGGAGACTCAGTAAGGCATGGGGCTTGAGCCAGAGAATTTTTTTGTCATACTCGGGAGTTTCTTCGATGACGTAATAGGCTCCCCAAGGCTTTTCCTCATCACATTGGATAACGGCAAGTCCATTATCTCGGATGTATTTTTCGACAAAGGTATTTTTCATGAGAAATATGATATTCCTCTCTTTGCAGAATCAAGGAAAAGTATATACTTCTTTTATGAGAAATATCAATATACAAATGCCAGATTGGAGACGTATTGATTGGAAAAGCCCAATAAATACCATATCTGCACTGTCCCTGGTGGGTGCCCTTCTCTATATTTTTTACCCTGATATTATTTTTCATGGAGGTATGAGAAACCACCATGCAAATATTTTTCGATTTGTTGAAGAGATGCTTCTCTATAGCTTTCTCCATGCCGGCGTGATACATGTGTTGAGTAATATAGTATTTTTTCTTTTCATTGGCCGGATAATCGAACATACTCACGGACAAAAATATACATGGCATCTGTGGATTTGGACAACGCTCTTTGTTGGAGTATTTCTGGCTATTTTCTCAGAGAGTCGCACTATCGGATGAAGTGGTTTTGCTATGGCATTGCTCGCCGTCTATGCTTATAACCTCCGTAAACAACAGAGATCTAGTGACTATAAATGAGCCCTTTTACTCATCTTTATCAACCTCATCATTTGAGGCAGTGCCTCAGTGAGTTTTCTATGACACTTTGGTGGTCTTATTGCGGGCGTTACTTTTGCTTTATTCAAACAGAAATTTCCACATCTAAAACATATTTTTTCTAGAAAAAATTAGCTTTTTTCATCATCGCCAGGATATCCTCTACTCATTGCTCTACGGTTTTTCCATTATAATCATAGACAACATCCGACCATCCTTTGAATTCTTCGTAGTAGGCGTCTTCTTCGAGTCTTTCTTCTGGGGTTTCATTGGCATCAGAACGATTTTTGAGGCGCTCAAGAAGCGTCGGCGTGTCGACATCAATATAGACGCTGAGAAAAGGTACTTTGTGTTCAAAAGACCACTTCTTGAGGGCTACGAGAGCAACAATTTCTGATTGATAAATGCCTGTTTGTTCAGGAGCTGCAGTGCCATAAAGAGCTCGACTTGAATCCTTATAATAACATTCGATGATTTTGCTACTCTTGAAGTACTCTACAAAAGTTTTCTCATCAACAAAATGGTATCATTGCTCACCTTCATATCGAGGTTTTCTTGTGGTGTAATTTGCTGTCTTTGAAAGTCACAACCTTTCATTCAAGAGATTTACGAGTGTGCTTTTGCCACTTCAGCCGCGACCATTTATGTGGAGTATGTATTCAATCATAACGTGAGTATATTAATTACAGAGAAAAGTCGAGTACAAGCTGAAATAGTGTAAGTGCCTCTTATTTTATTGCGTCCCAATAATTCCCATACATGCCTTTTGCTCTTACTTGCCAAATTTCACCAGTTTCAAGGCAATAACCAGTAAGATGTCATCACCACATACAACCCGAATCGAGTCATCGAGTATTATGGGTAAAACGAAGTCATTGTTGAGCCCAATGTCAGTATATAACAAGCTTATCTCAAGTATAAAAATCATGCCACGGTTTTCATTCGTATTCTCGTATGCGTACGAGATCATCAATTTTTTGTTCTGAAAGGTTTATTCATGGACGTATACCAGCATGGAGAAGGATAAATCTATGTTGTTCAATATATTTTGGTAAATTTTCCAAATAAGACCACAACTCTGTTTGTCCTTTGAGCTTTTTTATTAATTCATCAAATACTTTTTTCTTTTTCTTCTTTTTATTTTTATCTTGTATATAGGCAAAGAAATTTTGTTCATGATTTCCTAGGACAGATTGTACATTATTCGCAACCAGGAATTGAAGTACTTCAAACGATTTTGGTCAACCATTGATTACATCTCCTGTTGCATAGACTGTATCCGAAGCACTTACCTGCATTTTTGTATAGAGGTCTTTCAATTCATCGTGACAGCCATGAATATCTCAAATAAATAAGGTTCGTGACATAATTTATAAAGAAAAATCGAGAATAAGCGGAAGATGATCAGAAATAGCTACATCAAGAACGTCACAACGCTTCACCGTAACATCTCGTGTAAAAATATGATCTATCGCTCGAAATGGATTCTGAGGATCTGTCTGGAAAATAGGATGAATTGAAGGAGTGAGCGTATTCGTAAATTTTCATGATTGTTGTGTCATTTTTTCTGACAAAGTCTTGATTGCCATGCTCTCATTACGAATATTGAAATCCCCCGTTAAAATCGTCGGCATATCATCATGGGTATTGAGGTAATCTGCTATTTTCTCTGCATCCTGCCATATCTGGAGGGTTTCTAGGCATTCATAGGATACATGAAAATGAGCCGTAAGAAGCCTGATAAGTCATTTTTCTGTCTGTATTTGTGTGATAAGAAATGGTAGGTTAAATTTCCATGCATACGGATATCGCTCGTATTTTGGTTTATCAGAAAATGATATGTAATCGTGTGGTAATATCGTAGGCCGTTGCTCTCCAAAATATTGTTTATCTTCAAGAGCTATCGGGAAGCGACTTAAAACTGCTGCACCGAAACTCAGTTTGTAGTCTCAGAAGTCACGAAATATTGTTGGATGATACATATTCCTCCAGTTAAATCTTTTTGATAGTTCTCAAAGGTAATCCCTCTTTTCGCCACCTTTTGAACCAAAAAATGTCCCATCTGTTGCCTCAACCAAGGAAAGAATATCTGGCTTTTCTACCTCTAAAAAATCCACCAGAGCATCAAAGTAATTAAACGATTCGACGTTAAGGTGGATTAATTTCATAGGATATTTTATATTTACCCTCTCTTTCTCTCGTGTTCCTTGAGTTTCTTTTTTCGGAGACGAACTTTCGTTGGTGTGATTTCTACGAGCTCATCTTCACCGACGTAGTCAAGAGCGTCTTCGAGAGTCATAAGACGAGGAGGTGTGAGCGTCATGGCTTCATCTGTACCACTCGCTCGCATATTCGTGAGCTGTTTATTTTTAGTAGCATTGACGACAAGGTCAGATCCTTTGAGATGCTCACCAATAATCATGCCTTCGTAAATCTCAGTTTGAGGCTCGATAAAGATAGGACCACGTTCTTGGAGATTCCAGAGAGAGTAGGTCATAGCGACACCATTTTCACCAGAAATCATCGAACCTACTTCACGTTTGTTGATATCACCTGCATATGGAGCGTATTTTTCGAAACCACTTGAGAGAATACCCTCACCACGTGTGAGTGTGATAAATTCTCGTCGGAAACCGAGGAGTCCTCGTGTTGGGATGAGGAATTCGAGATTAGTGAGACCACGTTCAGATTTCATATCTTGCATGATACCTCGTCTCTTACCCATTTTTTCAATCACTGAACCAGCAGATTCATCTGGGACATTGATAACACATTTTTCAAATGGTTCTACTTGAACACCATTTTCTTCATGGAAAATAACCTCAGGAGCACCGACTTGAAGCTCAAATCCTTCACGACGCATCGTCTCGATGAGGACAGCGAGGTGGAGCTCCCCACGACCAGCGACGACAAACGAACCATCATCTTTGAAATCAACTTTGAGACCGACGTTCATCTCGAGTTCTTTTTCGAGACGATCTCGGATATGACGTGACGTCACATAGTCCCCTTCTCGACCAGCAAATGGTGAATCATTCACGAAAAATTGCATTTTCAGTGTCGGAGGATCGATAGTGATTGGTGGGAGGGATTCTGTTGCTTCATCAGTTGTGACCGTTTCTCCGACATAGATATCAGGGATACCTGCTATAGAGATGATATCACCTGCAAAGGCTTCTGAAATTTCAGCCTTATTGAGACCGAGTGATGTCGTAATTTTTGAGATTTTAGCTTTTCGTTTTACGCCATCATTGTTGATGACAAAAACATTTGCACCAGTTTTGACACTTCCATCGACGATGCGGCCAATACCCTGACGACCAGTAAATGAATCGTAACCAAGGTTTGCTATCTGCATGCGGAAAGGTTTTGTCACATCATTTGCACGTGGCTGTACACGTTCGAGGATAGTATTGAAGAGTGGCTGGAGATCACTTGATTCATCGGTAATTTCTTTTTTTGCGACACCATCACGAGCAATAGTATAGACGTGAGCAAAATCACACTGTTCATCACTTGCTCCGAGTTGGACAAAGAGATCGAATACAGCATCGAGAACATAGCTCGGACGTGCAGTTGGTTTATCAATCTTATTGATGACAACAATCGGTTTGAGACCGAGTTCGAGAGATTTTCGGAGAACGAATCGAGTCTGAGGCATCGGACCTTCGTACGCATCGACGAGGAGAAGCACTGAATCAACCATTCGGAGAACTCGTTCTACCTCTGAACCAAAGTCAGCATGTCCCGGAGTATCCACGATATTAATTTTTGTATCACCTACTTGGATAGCAGTATTTTTTGCATAAATAGTGATGCCGCGCTCTTTTTCTTGGTCATTTGAGTCCATCACACAGGTTTCGACAGCTTGATTATCACGAAAAGCACCTCCTTGTTTGAGGAGAGCATCAACGAGCGTAGTTTTACCATGATCGACGTGTGCGATGATGGCAACGGTTAGGTATTTCATAGAGAAAAATAAGGATTTATGCGGTGATTGTAGAGAAATATTGAATATTTCAAATTTATTTCGTTATATCACCTCTTTATGTCCTATTTTATTCCCAATTTTTGACAAATAGTATCAAAATATCTATCTCAAATTTTTCATATCTCTGCTTCTTCTGTATCTCGTAAATCTTCTAAATCTTCCCAGATTTTCTCCTCTGGGAAATCCTTACCAACAAAATAATTACCTTCACCAATACTTTCAAGTTTTGTAATCAAATATGCCATTAAAATAGCAACCTTTGGAGCATTTTTTGCTCGGATTTCTTCATGTTGCTTTACTCCAAATACATCACCACTATATTCAGGAGTTAATCACATAACTAATAAAAAAAATACAAAATACCCAAGTAATAAGCCGGATTCTGTATCTCGATATGAATCTCTCTGGGATGACGATTACTCATCACCTCAAGCATGAGCCTCCTCTTGCGAGGGCCAACTCACTTGCACCGCCGAGGGTTTTCCACTTGTGTATGTTACCATGCACAACTGTGGGCTCTTACCCCACTCTTTTCACCCTTACCCCGCTCATTTTCCTGTTGCCAAGAAAATGAGAGGGGCGGTATAGTCTCTGTGGTACTTTCCCGTCCTGATTGCTCAGGAGGCAGCCGTTAGCTGTTCGGTTGAGGATTACTCCTCTGTAGTGTCCGGACTTTCCTCAGTGGATTGCTCCACCGTACATATCTCCTTGGGCCACAATATCGTATGAAAATGTCAAAAGATGCAAGCCTATATCGTAATTCGTAATTTTTAATTCATAATTTTTAATTGCTCTCGCACAATCTCATAAATTCTCTCTACTTGCTCATCAATACTAATATGGGTTGTGTCTATCTCGTGAGCACCTTCTGGTTTAACTAATGGTCAGTCCAGTCTTGTTGCATCACGTTTGTCTCTTTCGAGTATTGTGCTGAGAATCTCAGACTCAGATGCGGGATCATTTTTTGTCTGTAATTCTAACCAGCGACGATGCGCACGCACTTTTGCATCAGCAATCAGAAATATTTTTACTGCGGCATCAGGTGCCCAAACTGTACCAGTATCTCGTCCTTCTAAAACATAATTTCCAGTTTTTATGATTTCTTGCCCCTGAGGAATCAAGAAATTTCGAACTATTGGCTGTTTTGATAAAATAGAGGCAAAGTTACCTATTTCAGAAGTCCTAATTCTCCCCTCGTAATCTTCGCCATTAATACAGACATGATTTTTCTCATTAAAAGAGATTTTTATTCCAGCTAACTCTTGCTCTGTGATTGCTAAAATATCGTTACAGCGAGTCGATATATAGAGACCGAGAGCTCTATACATTGAGCCTGAGTCGAGATAGTTAAATCCTAGCTTATCGGCGAGAAGTTTTGCGGTAGTCCCCTTTCCGCTGCCCGCAGGTCAATCAATCGTAATAGTTGTAAAGGTATTCATAATGTTATTCGCAAATTCTAAATGGTTCGATTTTGATACATTTTTTATCGATCACTTCTGCGTAAATACCTGAGAGCACGCCAACACCATCTTCATCAGGTGACATGAGTCATTCTTGTCTTCCTTCGATGAATCGATGCTTCGAAGTTTCCCATTCGACGCCTATCAGGCTCCGACGAGCTCAAGCAAACCCCAAATCAGAGATAAAACCCATTCATTTCGGCCATATCTCGGCATCAGCGGTCTGAATATGTGTATGAGTCCCCCAGAGAAGTGATACTCGTCCATCGAGAAAATTTGCCATTGCATAGCCCTCAGAAGTTGTTTCTTTATGGAAATCAACAAGAATTGCATCGAGATTTTCATCTTTATATTTGCCTAGAATCGAATCAATCAGAGGAAAAGGATTCGCATACTCCATCTTCATATACGCCACACCGAGAGCATTGATAACGAGAATTTTTTTGTTATTAAATTCGAATACCCTCTCCCCCACTCCTGGCGTATCATCACCGTGTGAATTGATTGGTCGTAGTTGGCGAGAATTCGGAGCATCCATATATTCTCGGATATCATCTTTTGAAACGAGTGAATGATTTCCGCCTGTAAAAATATCAATTCCCATCTCTTCACACCATCGAATCTGATTCATTCGCGGACCCTTTCCATGTGAGATATTTTCATTATTTGCTATCACGACATCTGGCGTGTATTTCGCACGTAAACTCGGCAGATGCTCAGCGACCATCCGACGTCCTACTTTCCCATAAATGTCTCAGAAAATGAGGAATTTCATAGCTAATAAACGAGTTTTCTATAACATTCTTCGCAGAGTATTTTCTCTGGTCGTCCTGGAGCATACGAAGTACTGATGGCTTGTCAACAGTCGGCACATGTTCTATTATGGAGCTCCATCGGGAGAGTTTGTCACATACGTAGTTCTGATCTGATACTCGGATGATAATTTGGAATAGCGATAGTATTTTCTATATAAAAAGCTAATTCTTGAGGGAGTATTTTATATTTCTTGCCAGTTTTTTTACAAACCATTACATTCTTTAGGAGATTATCTATGTTTTGTTGAGCTTTTTCATAACCAACTATTTTCTCATTATATTGCTCTATTGTAAGAGGATGAAATCATCACGAAATGGGTTCATTTTTTTCTCACAAATACCACGTCATACCTCTCTGTAGAGCTTCTTCACGAGACAATGGGAAATGTGCTTGAGCAGAGCTCTCATTATAATCATATGGAGACATATCAGCAGGGAAAAATTCACCCCACTCTCCTGTAGAACGCATGTGGTCTATAACTTTAGCGACATTGATATCATATTCTTGCTGAGAATACGGCAGATTCAGGAGGCAATTTTTACCTTTTTTCAATGATGTACATCCAAAACTGTCAGTTGTTGTATTGGCACAATCTTTGCAATATATGAGATTAGCTCCTTCATTGATATTGTTCACACAGAAGAGCTGCCCATAACCACCCGCAACACCGCATACTTCTATGGATTTCTCACAGAAATATCAAAAACTAAAGTCGATACAGTCCTGAGCATGTATCGTACCATATGCATAACGCAGATTATCACTGTCTTTGCATTCGAAACCAAAAACGATATTTTTGTTTGAAAAGAGGAAATCACCAATAACATTTTCGTTATTGTATCCCGTCATATATTTTTTTGGAAAACTGCTTGATGATCTCAGGAAATTCGCACGAACTTGATGAAAGTCTGTCAAACTATCCAGAACTTGTTGTTTTTTCTCTTTATAAGCAGTTTCAGAAAGTTGTACATTATTAAAAACAAATTGAGCATTTCTGAGATTGCAAGAGCCAAAACAATCCCTACATCCAGCACAGTCTCTCAAAAAATAGCAATCTTGGCAATTTTCACAGTTTGTACAATAAAAAGAATGATACGATTTGATAGTATGAATACACTCGTAGAGATATTCTGAATCGGTTACATCGTAACAATCAAAACAATAACGAGAACGCACAATGAGGAGATCGTAATAACACTCTTCACACTCGGCAACACGGAAACACAGATAACAATTACGATTATTGACTGAAAAATTCGTAAATGTACTATTCTCACTTTTTGAAACACTGGATGGCATATGAATAACAGCCTGGTCGAGCTCCTGAAATTGAGAGAAAAATGGACGAGAAAAATCAACATCTCTGCCATAATCGCAAGGATTCCAACTATCAGACCACCATGAATCAAGTGATGCTACTTTGTACGGTGTCCCTGGTTTATAGGTGGAGACTATTTCCTTACCTGTAATGGCACAGGTATTTCGATAGAGTTGATCGTAATTTCTCCATACCATACGACGAATTTGTCGTTCACGGGGACAGAGAGTTGGAAACGGAATAGTTATTTTTTCTCACGCCAATACCGGCGAAAGCATATCATAAAATTCTT
>CAZJBQ010000001.1:176670-183162 GCA_964544625.1 uncultured Candidatus Peribacteria bacterium
CTATAATATTTTCTCCTGGAGGGGTAAACATGAAATATATTTTAGCGGCAAATAAAATAGACACTATCTGCTGGCATTTCAGGGGTTCTACGAATTTTATCCTTTGTAATAATTTCAGAATAGATAGATGAGAGCTCCTTTTCTATTTTTTTAGTTGGGAATGATATTTCACAAATATTTTCTTCATGTAGTTCATACATGTTATTTGCTTTTTTCTCGAATATTTTAATATTCCAGTTTGAAACTTCGTTACCACCATCTGCAACATCCATTATCATAAGATTCTCATCAAATTGTTTTATCCATGGGGATTCTTCAATGGTACGCACAAGCTTCTCTTGGGTGTTAATATCAAAGATAAAGAGACCATTTGGGCTCAAATGTTTCTTCACATTTACAAACATTTTTTTCCAGTCTTCGAAATCAAGGAGATGATTGATGGAATCAAAAACACAGAGAATCACATCAAATTTTTCATCTATGATGAAATCTATCATATTTTGATGGTACAATTTTGCACTTGGCACTTTCTTTGAGGCAACCTGAAGCATTCAATTAGACAGATCAAGCCCTGAAACTTCATATTTATCAGCCAGAAATTTAAGTATAGATCCAGTTCAACAAGCTAGCTCCAATACCTTTTTAGCATGTGGTGAATATTCTTGTATATAATTTATAATGTCTCTTGAGGATTTTTCCCTATCCCCCATTACTTGATCATAAAATTTGAAGAATTTATCGTAATTTTGCATAAATAAAGTATAGGAATTTAAAACAAAAAATCCATCAATTGCTTGATGGAGAATCACATGTAAATGGAGCAGACAATGGGACTCGAACCCACAACCTCCGCCATGGCAAGGCGGCGCTCTAGCCAATTGAGCTATGTCTGCATACTGTTAAGTACAGACGAGATTATATAAAATGAGAAAAATTTGCAATCCTTTTTTGGCAATGTAGAAATTTTCTAAGATTTCAATTAAATTATCAAAAATATGAGTTAATACTAAAACATGTTATAGACTTCATAAATTGCTTCTTTTTTTGTTACTTTCGCTATCCCAAAATTTTCCAACCAATCGGGTGATTTATTTTTTTCTAGAGAAGTTAGTATTTCTTTAGGTCTCGTCTTTTCTTTATCTGTAAATAGGCTAGATCATATAATTCCAAGTAAATGGTATTTTCCATCAAAAGCAACATATACAGGACTACCACTAGAACCAAAAAAAACCTGAGCTTCAATTAAAATTTTCTTCTCTCAATTAAAATCAACAGAAGGAATGCTGGAGATCGTACCTTTCCTTAATATTGGTAAATAATTTTTCTCATCAAAAATTAAACGAGGATATCCGATATAAGTTATATCCGTTCATGGTGAGACCTGTGAATAATCATAATCTGCAAATTCAGGAAGTTTTAAACTTCTCATACCAGAACGAAAATCTGTCAGATTATAAATATGTGAAATATCGATTGCTGCTACATCTTCAGACTCACTTTCATGGTATCATTCTGAATCCCTATCCAAAAGAAGATCCTCAAATGCTACAACATCTCAAAGCTCATAAGATCCGTCTGGCCTCTCTCGATGTAAAGTAATTGTACATTGCTTTTTAACATGGGGAGTGTTTTGATGTTCTTCTCACCAAAAAACATGCTTATTAGAAAATAGTAAAATCTTAACTCTATCTAATCATTCAATGGGTTTTGCGATAAGAAAACCTGTGCCAAATTTTTTATCAGTTAGGTTTTGCCACAAAACTGTATTAAAAAAAATTTGCTCTTCGAATTTATCCATTTTCAGATTTGTCATACAAAATAATTAAATGATATCCGTTCAGTACAGTCGAGCTGTGTAAAGCTTTTCAAAAAGGAGAATATAGAAAAAATAAACTAAAACAAACTATTTATTCGAGAAATATGTCGAATTTCTGAGGGTATTCAAAATCATTTATAGAAAAACCCCCTATTAGGAGGTTTTGTTTTCTCGGCTGTAAAATCTTGGAGCGGGGGGCCGGGTTCGAACCGGTACCTCCAAGGGTTGAAGCCTTAGTGCTCTCGCTCATTTAAGCTACCCCCGCATTCACACTGAGTATAGAGACTCTTTTATGATTTCAAATTTTTCTCCACGATATACCCAAATTTCTTTTTCCCAACCTGCACGAGCTTCTTTTCTGAATTCACATCAATCATGGTTTTGAGATCAGTGACGACGACTTCATCGAGCTTGACTCCACCAGAATTGATAGCATTTCTTGCTTCTGTAGAATTAGTCACCATACCGATTTCACGGATGACAGTCGCAAGCTGATATTCTCCTGCTGGATATTCGTAGACTTTGATATCCTTATCTTCTGGACGAACTCCACCAGAGATAGTCGCTTCGAAATATTTGAGAGCATTTTCAACCGCCTCTGCTGGATGATAGAGACTGACAATCTCGTGTGCGAGGTTCTTTTTTATCTCTCGAGGGTGAGCCGTTTTGAGCTCTTCTTGAATCTTTGCGATTTCCTCCATATCAACCGTCGTACAACTCTTGAAATATGCAATAATCTGGTCATCAGGGATCTCCATGACTTTGACAAACATATCATTGGCTGACATATCAAGGGAAATATAGTTTCCTTTAGTTTTACTCATTTTCTGACCATCAGTTCCCATAATGAGGTCAAACATCATGATATCTTGTTTTTCCATGCCGTGAGCTTCCATGAGCGTACGACCAGCGAGGAGATTGAAATATTGATCATTTCCTCCAAGCTCGACATCACACGAACCATATTTTTTCGCAATTGCGACGCTATCATACCCCTGCATCATAGGATAGAGGAATTCTTGGAGACTGATACGGATGCCAGCTTTGTAGCGCTTTGAGAAATTATCACGATCGAGCATTTCTGCGACTGAGAAATTTTTCGCGAGTTCCCCTACTCCACAAAAATTCACCGCATCGAGTCATTCACTATTGTAGTAGACTTGGACTTTATCAAGGTCGAGAATTTTCCCAAAATATGAGAGGTATTTCTCAGCATTTTTGAGAGTTTGCTCACGCTGGAGCATCGGACGCTCCGCGTCTTTATCACTACTATCCCCTACTTGAGCCGTTGCGTCACCGATGAGGACGATGATATCGTGCCCGAGCTTCTGAAATTCTCGCAGCTTGAGAATAGGCACAGCATGCCCGATATGTACGATAGGCGCTGTTGGATCTATACCAAATTTAATTCGAAGTTTTTTGCCACTTTCGAGGCGTTTTGTGAGATTTTTTTCATCGATAATCCGAGAAACTCACTTGGTGAGGAGGTTTTGAAACTGTTTTGTCATACGAGTATTATGAGAAATATAGCCACGAATCAAGTTACTTTTTCGGTGTATTCTCTAGTATTTTTTGCATTTTTTGTACTTCTGGACTCATTTTGAGAGCGTTTTGGAGGCGGTGAATTTTTGCGAGATTGTTTGAGATAGTTTTTTTCTCAAATGAAAAAGAAGTGCCACATCAACAACGAGATTGTATATTTTCTGAAACCAGATAATACTTCCCTCTTGCTCGAGCTATTTGAGCACCATCGAGTTTTTCGGCTAATTCTGGATCAATCCAGCACCGTATACCGAGATATTCTTCTGCAGATACTTTTTGAGAGGTTTTATCGTAAGGAGTAATTTTTATTTTTAACCCCGCACATCCAGCCGTGATGATATCAACTGATACATCAGTCACTCACTGAGCGAGGAATTCAGCACAAGTATGTTTGTCGAGGCGGATAAGCATGAAATATTGATAACACCATCATAGACAAAATTGAAAAGAGTAAATAGGCTTTTAGCCCTTGCGTATAGTATTTTCGGGTTAGCATATGAGTACTTAATTATTTAATTTCATACTTTATGGGTGGATCAGCTTTTTTTGGTAGTATGGCCGCACTCGGTGGAGTGGTGAGTTTCTTGTTTATGTTTGTATCTATCTTGGCCTTTTATATAGGCACATCATACGGTATCTATTTATTGGCAAAAAAATATGAACCCCAGATTCACCCCGCACTTTCTTGGATACCACTGGTTAATGTATATCCGTTTATAAAAATATCTGGGCAATCTGCATGGTGGATTTTAGGTCTTTTTGTTCCACTCCTTAATATATATGTTGCTTTTAATACGAACTATCTTCTCGCAAAAAGAACTGGGAGAGGTGTGGGAACCATGTTTTTGTTGGTGTTTTTTAATTTCATAACTTTACCTTGGCTCGGATTAACTGTTCATAAAAGAAAAACAACCGTAGCATGGGTTCTTGGTATCATAGCCGTCCTAGGATACATTATCTCTCTCATTGGAATGACAGCAACTATAGCAAGTGCTGGTCTCAGCACGGGATTGAACCCTTATGTCCAAGAAGAAGTCATGGAACAAATGCGCAATAATCCTGAGATCAGAGAAGCTATGGAAGCAGAAATGCAAAAAAATCCTGAAGCTCGAGCAGCAATAGAAGCAATGATGGAAATCAAAAATTAATATTTATTTATCTCTACTTATGTCAAAAGTTCGTACTCGATTACAAAAAAAATTACCACCATTTGGTACACTCATCCCAACCGTTATAGACAAAACTCCATCAGGAGAACGTGTGTATGATATCTATTCACGTTTGATGGAGGACCGTGTCATATTCCTCGGGGAAGCTATAGATTCTATGGTAGCCAATACTGTTATTGCTCAGCTTCTGTTCCTCGAGAAACAAGATGCAAAAGCTCCAATAACTATGTATATCAATAGCCCTGGTGGTCATGTCACCGCTGGTCTCGCTATCTATGATACGATGCAATATATCAAACCTGATGTCATAACTGTTGCTGTTGGTATGGCTGCGAGTATGGGCTCCGTTATCCTCGCCGGAGGAGCAAAAGGAAAACGCTATGCTCTCCCCCACACAGAAATAATGATTCATCAGCCTCTCGGTGGTGCAGAGTGACAAGCAACTGAAATCCGTCTCGCTGCAGAACATATCCTCAAAACTGGTGAAACCCTCTACACCATACTCGCAAAACACACAGGACAGCCTCTGGAAAAAATCAGACAAGATTGTGATCGTGATAATTTCATGGATGCCAAGCAGGCACTCAAATATGGCCTTATTGATAAAATAATCAATAACGCTGCATAATTTTTATTTCTTTTTTATTCTTTATGAAAAAATACACTGTCGAGCTCTTAGGAACATTTTTCTTTGTGTTGAGCATCATAGCAGCCATCTATAATGTATCACTTTTGACCCCTCTCTATATCGGTATATCGCTCGCTACTCTTGTCTATATGGGGGGTGCTATCTCTGGCGGTCACTATAATCCTGCAGTCACATTTGGACTATTTCTCAATAAGAAAATAGGCTCTCATGATGCTCTCTGGTATGTCGTTTCTCAGCTTATAGGTGCTACACTGGCATTCTTGGTCGCTACAAAATGACTCCACGTAAGTATCCCTGCCTTTAACATACCTACAAATTTACAATCATTCTTTATTGCGGAATTACTCTACACATTTGCTCTTGTGACAGTGGTTTATACAACTGCGGTTAATAGGCTCACCGCTGGCAATAGCTACTTTGGTATAGCTATCGGTGCTATAGTTACTGTTGGCGCACTAACAGTTGGAAAAATTTCTGGAGGATTTTTCAATCCTGCTGTACTCCTAGGAGTTGGACTTTTTGGCATAACTACGAAGGCCGTAGCGGCTCTTTTAGCGGGTCAAATTGTTGGCGCATTTGGTGCTGCGTGGATATATCGTTACGTAGTTGGAAAATAATATTTTTACCCAATTCTCAAAAACAGCCTACATATGGGCTGTTTTTTTGATTATTTCCTTGTTTTTGATGAAAAAATATGCTATTCTGGGTATATGAATGAAATAAACCCCATTTCAAGCACAGAAAAGCATAATGCCATGATTAGTTACTGCTTCTTAGGCCCACTCATGCTCCTCTCACGACAAGACCAATTCAAGAGTGATTTTATCCGTTCTCACGCAAAATACGCGTCACTTCTCACTCTTTGTTTCCTTATACTTATAGTTTTTTTGGTGCGTTCTCAGAATTTTAGTTCACTCTTGATGTTTGATGCTCTCCAATTTCAGGCATCATGGAATCATATATTACTTTTTATTCTTTTTGGTTGAGTCCTCTTGGCCACATTTTGAGGCATAATCAATGCTATGCGATGAGTAAAACCTCAATTATGAGTGAATTTTTGAGGTATAGATAATTTCATAATCAAGACATCTGATCAGAACATAGGAGAAAAAGAAAAAATACCAGTTATCATCTCTCACATACCTTTTCTCGGGATATATCTCTCTGATAAATACAACGGAAATCTCATATTCGGAGCGAGATGGTGAAGTTGGTGTTTTATAATAGCAGCCTTATTTATATGGCTCGATTCGAGCTTTTTCCTTTTGGTGACTTGGATAATACTCTGCACCCTCTGGATAGTTTACCAGTCAGTA
>CAZJBQ010000001.1:183172-188193 GCA_964544625.1 uncultured Candidatus Peribacteria bacterium
GTACGTCTTCTTTCTGAAAATAATATACATCTTTTGGGTGAAAAACTCCCTAGCGCAGATGATGTACATATATTTCTGAAATCTGTATTCAAATACAGTAGAAAGCTCTTGAATCACGATAATATATTACCAGTTTGGTCTGACATATTTTCCCAAGAAAAGACAAATTATACAGCACCTGCAGAGATAGTTCTCTCTCCCCTGCTCTCGATTCCTTTTATCAACACTATTATTATATTTTCTCTTTGGAAAAAACATCAAATTAATAATGCTGCTCTTCAGGGCATTTTTATAACTCTATTGATTATTTTTGCTATGATAGCTGGGTCGACATCCGGCATTATGATACTCATTTTAGCGTCCTTTTTTGGTTTTTCTCAGATACATTTTTATCAGAAACTCAATATACCATTTCTTTCTGAAATTGCACTTATCTGCATAATGCTCCATAATTGGAGAACCAAAAAAAGTATTATCCAAGAAGAAACTCATACGCTCTAATCTCTCTACACTATGCAAACACTCGCACGAAATATACTACAAACTTTTCTTTTTGAGAAAAAAATCCCAAAACCAGAAGAATTGGAAAAAATAAAAGTTATACCAAAGCAAAAAGTGCCCATTTTCATCACCGTGACTGACTGAGATACTGTCGTAGCAAGTAGTGGACGAGTGTATCCTATTCACGATGTCTATGAAGAACTCATAGAAAATACAATTAATCTCGTCCAGGATCCACGGTTTGTGAGCTACAAAGAGAATCCAGAAAAAGCCAGAAAACTCGAATATCGAGTAGACATATTTCATGACTCTGATCGACGAATGCTCCACCATCCCGATGAAATAGATGGGAAAAATGAAGGAATGATAGTCGTATGCCAAAAACAAAAAAAAGTAGGTATTATACTGCCTCACATGCTCTCAGAAACGCTATCATGAGAAGAGATATACCATCAGGTAGCTCGTAAAATAAATCTCGATACTCACAATCTGGGCAAATGAGATTTGATTCTCTATGCTATAAAAACAGAAATATTTCAGGACTAGGAGGAATACTGGTAAAATTCTGTTGCATTTTACTTTTTGCTTTTATAATCACCGTACGACTTTTGAGAATACGCAAGTAGACTCTTTTCTGAAATTTGAGAGAAACTCAAATACAGGAAATAAATCGTAGCCATGTGGGGGTGTGTAGCTCAGTTGGTTAGAGCGCGTCTCTGATAAGGACGAGGTCCCTGGTTCAAATCCAGGCACACCCACCATTATTGAGTTTGTTTTGTCGGGAAGTGGCGCAATTGGCTAGCGCACCGCGTTTGGGACGCGGGGGTTGCAGGTTCGAGTCCTGTCTTCCCGACCATAGTTACAGAATGCGAGATCTCAGTCTCGAACCATTCCCACTCGATATGCTTATCAGCATATCTCCGGTTCGAGTCCTGTCTTCCCGACCATAGTTACAAATCCGCAATCTTGCTTTTTGAATTTTGCATTTTGCACTGAAAAATCGTAGTACGATTTTTGGCCCCATCGTCTAGCGGTTAGGACAGCTGGTTTTCATCCAGTAAATCGGAGTTCGACTCTCCGTGGGGTCACCAATGATATACAAAAGAGCTTTTCGGAGCTCTTTTTCATTAAAACGGAGAGTTCGCATAGTGGTCTAGTGCGCACGCTTGGAAAGCGTGTGTGGAGAAATCCACCAGGAGTTCGAATCTCCTACTCTCCGCCAGTATAAATTTTTCTCTCATGCCACAACTGTTCACCATTGTTTTATCTTCTCTCCTGTTTCTGGTTCCTCTGCAAACTCATGTTGATGCAGGAGAAGCATGCTATACATCGAAATTTCCTACTCTCATGTATCATCATATACGAGATTATACAGATGATAAGAAAACAAATGATATCTCCGTTTCTCCAGAAGAGTTTGAAGCACAAATTCGATTTCTTGCACACAAATGATACAGAAGTATAACTCCAAAAGACATTCATCGAAATACTGTTCCCTGTCACTCTGTAATGATCATGTTCGATGACGGATATTATGATGTTTCGATACATGCTCTCCCCATTATGAATAAATATAGGTACCGGGGTGTTATTTCACTTATATTATCAAAACTTGATGAATCGGATTACCTTACGGGTGAGGATGTTAGGAAAATGCAGAGTTTTGATTGGGAAATAGCTAACCATACCTGGGATCATCCAATTCTGAGATCAAAATCAGAATCTGAACTCAATCATCAAATTCATGATAGCAAACATGACCTTGAAAAATGGTTTTCTATTCCTGGAGGAGTTCGAACTTTTGTCTATCCTGGTGGCTTTTATGATGTTCAGTCTCTGGATGCACTCCAGACATCATGACATATGTATGCCTTTAATACTCATCATGGACTCTCAGATCTCTCAAAATCCCACTTCGAACTCAATCGAATCAATATGCTTCCTGGTATAACACCAGAAAAACTCGAGACAGTACTGCGTGACCTAGAGTCTACTTTGCCACAAAATATGACTCCACCTGTTCCCAGTTTATAACATTCCAGAATGATTTGATATACTCGGCTCGCTTGTTCTGATGTTTGAGGTAATAGGCATGTTCCCATACATCTATGCCGAGGAGAGGAGTTAATCAATCACTCAGTGGTGAATTTTGACCAGCAGTAGACAGGATAATGAGAGCATTATTTGTGTCTCTACAGAGCCATGCCCATCCCGATCAGAAGACACTGAGAGCTTTCGCTGTAAATAGCTCCTGGAACGCTTCAAAACTACCAAAACTACTATGTATATCTTCGGAGATTTTCCCCTCAGGATTTCCACCACGATTTGGTCAAAGAATCGTCCAGAAAAAGCTATGATTGATATGCCCTCCGAGGTTATTAATAACTCCTTGTTTTTTGTCTGTTGGAACTTCGTCCAAATTTTTGAGTAGCTCTTCAGGTGAATATTTTTCAATTAATCCAGATCCTTCCAGGAGCTTCATATAATTAGTAATGTATGTCTGATGATGCTTGCTATGATGAATTTCCATTGTTAGAGCATCAATATGAGGTTCGAGAGCATCATATGAATAAGCAAGTACAGGAAGCGAATGGTGAAGCATATTAAAGTGAGTTAAATGAATAGATATTTTCTGAGGAAATAAGCATATCTTTTACATCAAAGACAACTCATTCCTCTGAGAGTATACGCCGTTTCTCTGAAATTCAAAAGGCGTATCAACCCATATGTCCATCAGTTCTTATAACCCGGTGACATGGAACTCTCGGAGCATCAGGATTTCTCGTGAGAGCCTGCCCAATGGCTTGTGCACTCTTGCAACTGATAAAGTCTCATAGGAGCTTGTATGTTGTTACTTTCCCTCTTGGTATGAGCACCAGGGCATCATACACTTTCTTTTGAAATGGAGAAATTTTCTTCATTTTAATTCTTAATCTTGTGAATATAGTGCATTATTTTCAGCGCGGCATGCCGTAGAAATCAAGCCCTTTTTGATCTACCATTGATTTGGTGTGAAAATTTTTCTTTTTTCCTTTTTTAAAAAACCCTCTCTCATCAACTATACCCGCTTCTAAAAGGGCAGGAAAACTCTTGGATGGGAGTTTTTTCTTTGGCCAATTTTGTTTATTTTCTAGATAATGTTTTCTTTTTTTGAATGATTGATTGCTGCGGGTTTGTGAGTTTTCACTCCCAATATAGACCTGATAAACGGTCTTTTTTACATTTTTTGCCAGACGACGAGCTTTTGCTTGTGCCTTGACGACAGATCATTTGAGTCAATGTTTATTGGCCATATATTGGTATGATACAAAAATACCTAAAAATACAAACTAGCGAACAATTTGTTGTAATATTTCTTTCCACGATGCCATGCTCGTTGGAATGCTCACAGAAGTTGTTGGATCGCTTTGACGAGTCTCTGTTCCGTGTAATACGACATGCAGTCTCTTGGAGAGATCATCTCCTGCCATCTCCCAAGAAACTTCTTTGTTATTCCTTGTCCAAATAAATTCCATATTTTTGATAATTTTTTCTTTTTCCTTCATATTTACATACCAGACTTTTTTTCACGAAGAGTACTTATGGTAGATTTCGTATGTGCGTTGGAAGTTTGGATCTGGTACTATTTTTCCTTTATCCGATCACCAAACAATTCTTGTTGTATCAGAACGACAATCAAGAAGAAAATCAGAACTATCTGTTTTTTTCACAGCGAGATCACAATGATTCAATATGGAACCGAAATCAGTCAAAACTGATGGTAACTCACCTGCTATAGTCATAGTGTATGTGTAAAATCAGTCCTTTTCTCCTGTATCTTTTGCCATGAGAAACAACGGCTTGCGACGTAGCTCTTCTGTAAATAATGAAAGGTCCTGAATCGAGTACCAATGGGGGAGATTTTCACCTAATTGGAATGTTTTATCCACTCCGATATCGAGAATCTGTTGAAATTGATTTTGAACTTCTGGTTTTGATGGAACTTTGATGGTCATTTTCCCAAGAGTAATATAGAAAAAAGCTTCAGTGTTGCCCATTACAATAGGTCACTGTATTTGCAATTCTCCCGGAATTGGAATTGTGGGAATCAATGGCGTCACCATCAAATCTAGCAGAGGATTCCAACGTGAAAGTGTCTTGCTCACATCAGAAACAACTCACCCCTGTAGTGTTCATACTAAATTGAGATCGCCATACTGTGCGTTTATATCTATTTTTCTTTCTCATTTACCGAGAGGAGTATCTCTCCAGAGTCATATGATATCATTGATATTATCAGCCCTGTCTCTCTGCCATGAAACAAGAACAGATCCAAAATCATGCGGTAATGTTTCTCGTTTTTGAGAGAAAAAATATGCTCCGGCGATAATGCCAAGACAGATAACAGGAACAATAAATTTTTTCATGAGAGAACTATATTAAAACAGCCTTATTTATATCATTTTCTCCCGTGTTTGCAAAAGTTTTATACGACTCTTACTGTTGTGATTCTAGTATTTTTCTGACGATTGAGAATACAG
>CAZJBQ010000001.1:188203-213492 GCA_964544625.1 uncultured Candidatus Peribacteria bacterium
TGCTTTTTGATTCGGATAATCATAGTCAGTAGTCCCAATAAATCCATTATTGTAGGCAGTACCGATGACGTTCACTTGCCAAGCCGGAATAGTGAGATTACTCGATTGATATTGTGATATGGGTACTCATGCTGCTTTCATCATAATGGCCAATGCTTCGGAATGAGTGATATACTCTTCTGGTCGAAAATAAGAATTTTCTTTGCTGATTATCCCACTATCCGCTGCATACTCAATAATAGGACATGCCCAGGTGTTCGGTTTATTGTAGAGTACATCTCGAAATATGTTACGGCATATATATCAGGCCGGGCTTTGAAAGTTTCGTATTTTCATAGCTACACCGAGTATTTCTTGTCTGAGAATGAGGTCATTGAGCCTATACATATCGATACTTTCTCTCTTCACGATGAGCCCCTTATTCACCAAAAAATCTACATCTGACATATTCGAATACATTCCAGTATTATTATCCACTATTTGCTGACTGTCCGTTTGTACAGCTGGTGTTGTATTTTGATATGTTTTTTTTGCTTGCTTTATGCCGACA
Organism: uncultured Candidatus Peribacteria bacterium; assembly: GCA_964544625.1. Classification (GTDB taxonomy): domain Bacteria; phylum Patescibacteriota; class Gracilibacteria; order BD1-5; family JAGOOR01; genus JAGOOR01. The sequence continues at coordinate 188,754 of CAZJBQ010000001.1, forward strand.
ATTTCGAGATATTTTTTTGTATCCACTACATAATTACCCGCAGTATTTTTTACACGGCTCTCCATCAGACTCTCATGAATAATATCAGGCGATACGTATCAATATTTATTGTATCCTAGCGCTATAATACCCGATATCATAGGTGCTGAGAAGGATGTACCACTGGATGTAGCATAATCAACGCCAGTTTGCACATTATAAACAGCAACTGAAGTAGAAAATATATCTTCACCTGGTGCCCATAGCACGACACATAATCAATAATTCGTCCACGGAGCCTGTTTCCCCTCTTTATCGAGAGATCCTACTCCGAGAGAATACCTCACATCTCCTGCATTATTACAAATTGGTGAGACAGGATTCACAGATGTATTGACTCAACTCTGACTATATGCCAAAACATCGCCATTACCAGCGGCTATAACCACTGCAATACCATTTTCATATGCTTTTTTTATAACATCATCAAATCGTTCACTGTATTGGAATTGCGTCTGACCAAGACTCAAGTTAATTATATTGGCGCCATGCTCAATAGCATAATCTATAGCCTGGATAATACTATATTCACGAGCGTCGCCCTGCACATCAAATACGCGAAGAGGCATGAAATCAACATTTTTTGCTATACCAGCAACACCGATATTGTTATTAGAAGTTGCCCCTATAATACCAGCAATCATCGTACCATGCTCTCCTGTTGGGAAATTATCTGGCAAATGATCCCCTACAAAATCGATGATTTTACTCGATCCATACTTCGATGACGGATCAACCCAAATATTTCTTGTAAGATCGGGGTGGTTTATGTTTACTCCGTCATCAATAATTGCTACAGTGACTTTTTTTGGATTATCGACTTGTTTCCATGCTTCGGGCACATTGAGTGCCTCGAGATAGTACTGAGAAGATGAAAATGTATCATTACTGAAACTCTTACCTGACGATTTTGTTATTTTCATGCGCTCTTTCGTTTCTTTGATGGCTTCTTTTGCCTCGATGAGTTGATGACTCGTCGTAGCTGTAGCCTGAGCCTTTTTATAATAATCAAGCGCCTCGTCATACGATCCTTTGTTCGCATAAGCAGATGCGATATTATAATTCGCTTGATATGAATCGGGGTCTATTTGAACCACTTTTATGTATTTTTGGATAGCACTATCCCATTCTTCTTTACTAAATTCATCATTCCCAAGCCCAAAATAGAAATTTTTAAGTTTATTCTCACTCACAATATCCTCTAAACAATCATTATACTCTTTCTCGGTTTTTACACCTTCTGCCAAGAGCTGAGAAACGCTATTGCCCTGAGCTGCTTTGTTTGGGTCAGTTGAATCCATTCCTCTCCATATGTTGAGTGCTTTTTCGGCGCGATTTTTCACCGCCTCGTAGCGCTCTTTTATATCATCGCAACGAGTAGTTTCAGCATATCAAATTCCCCATTGAAAACAAAGAGAAAACAAGAAGAAAGTAATAATTTTTTTCATGATCTTTTTTACGATCTTCTCCAGAATACTTTATTCTGAGACTGTTGTCAATTATTCAGAGGCGAAAATTAACCTATTTTTTTCTTGAGAATATCCGTGAAAATTTTTGGATTTCCCTGACCTTTACTTTCCTTCATACAGTTCCCGACGAAATACCCAAAAAGATTGACTTTCCCTGCCTGATATTCTGCCATCTGAGAAGGATTCGCAGCGAGGACAGCATCTACGATAGCTTCCATGGCTCATGTATCATTCACCTGGCGAAGTCATTTTTCATCGACGATTTTGTCAGGATCTCATCCTTCGTTGAGGAGCAACTTTACGACTTCCTGTGCATTGGTAGAGGATATTTCATCGCTTTTGAGCATATCCACCACACGCGCAAGAGCGTCTGGGGTGATTTTGAGGGTAGAAAAATCGATTTCCTCGTCTCATTTTTTAAGGATTCATAATATGACAGTCAAAATGAGCGAAGCTGATTTTTTTGGCTCATTAGTCAGGGCAACTGTTTTTTCAAAGAAATCAGACATAGCCCGTTCAGAACTGAGTATGCGAGCATCATCTGGTAGGAGCTTCCATTCATCTAAATACTTCTGACGGCGATCAATCGGAAGTTCCGCGATTTTTCGTTCATCGATGTATGTTTGTGTGATGACGAGAGGTGGCAAATCAGGCTCTGGGAAATAGCGATAATCCATCGCATCCTCTTTTGAACGGAGTGAGTGACTCTCCCCTGCATCATCATCCCAACCACGAGTTTCTTGGTCAACTGTGCCATTTTCATCATAGATTTCTATCTGACGTTTTACCTCAGCGTCGATGGCTCGACCAATCTGTTGAAATGAGTTGAGATTCTTCAATTCCACACGATTTCGGAGCTCATGACTCCCCTCTGGTCGGAGAGATATATTTACATCACATCGAAGCTGCCCCTTTTCCATATCAGCATCTGACGCCCCTACAAATCGCATAATTTTTTGGAGTTCTTTGAGGTATTCGAGGACATCTTCTTTTGAGCGAAAATCTGGTTCAGTGACTATCTCCATCAATGGGCTCCCTGCACGATTAAAATCTATGAGAGACTTCGTCACAGAGTGTTTTGAGCCACCCGCATCAGCCTCGATATGAATACGTCGGATTTTAAAACGCTTCAGCTCATCGCCAACAAAAGCATCGAGATGACCGTGCTCAGAAATAGGATGAAAAAGCTGTGTAATCTGATATCCCATCGGGAGATCAGGGTAAAAATAGCTCTTGCGATCAAACTGAGAAAACGTATTTACCGTCATGCGAAGACCATGAGAAGCGCGAACTGCGAGGTCTACCACGCCTTCTGAGAGAATGGGAAGAGCTCCAGGAAGCCCCAGAGAAACTGGTCAAATATTGATATTTGGATCTCGTTCGAGAGCGACAGCGTTTGGCTCACCACCAAACATCTTGGTAATAGAACCAACACGGACATGGGTCTCAAGACCGATAACTATTTCGTATTTCATATGTGCAGATTGTAGAGATTTTTCTGATATGACAAATAGGGCAATTTGACAAATAATATTATTATTTAATATATACACATGAATACGCTAGACCCAAATTGAGATAACATTAATTCGTGAGTTCAACAAAGCTGTCTACATCATCTTTTCCCTTTTCTTCTAAGAAGTGATTATGTGTGTCCTTTTGGACATTCGAGTGCAAATAAATGAGACATAATCCCAATTCAGATGCTTCGTGGAGAGCTAGATGATGCTCATCTGGATGAATATCTGAGAACAATTACAGAACAGAAAGAAAAAACGATTATATTATGATTGCACGAAGGATGTCTCAATACTGAAAGTGAGTATGCCTTATTTTGTAGCTTGCTCGATGTGCATAAAAAAATTCAGTCATCTCTTGCTCGAATTCAAGAGTGAAATATGGACATGGATAGCGAAACGGCAGAGGCTTATTATCAAGATTGTTTGGAGGATTCTAGAATCGATCCCAATAGAACTACGTCTTGGTGAACATGAGGAGATAAAGATGAACTTTTCTGCTTTTACTGTTGACCATACCAAGACATGGATTATCCTCGTTATAATCATGCTCCAGTTATTGTCATAAGCTGTAAAAGCACTCTTTCTAAAGCTTCTGTTAGCAATCTAGCAGTTAAAATAAAGAAAGAAGTGTCTCAAAAGACTTTTTCAATAAATTCTTGGAAGTTATGAAGAGTAATGCAAGCTTTGGAACAATGAAGAATAACACAATATTGTAAATGAACCCCTTTTTACCATTTTGAGAGAATTAATACAGAAGAAGAATTTCAGATGTATTGAAGAATGCATAAGAGAATGAAAGTCTAATTTTTCATCCCCTCTATCATCTGCTGGATAAAGTCTTCGAGACTGATTCCGAGAAGAGTCTCGCAACGACGACAGTGTTCACGACTTACGCCAGCCGCAAATCCTTTATCTTTGAGTTTTTTCAGGACTGAAGTCACTTTTACCTCATCGAGAGACTTATTTGGAGTCATACGAGAGCATGCCCAGATAAATCCTGAGAGTTCATCAACAGAAGCGAGGTATTTACGTAAATTCGTATCAAGTTCATGCTCTGGGAATTTTTCTTCATAGTGAGAGCGGATATCCTCAAGCATTCACTCTGGAGCCTTCATTTCTGCGAGAATTTGCGCAAGTGATTCACCACAATGGCGCTCTGCATCTTTTTCCACGAGATCCCAATCTACATCATGGAGCAAACCAACAGCATACCAATAATCAGCATTTTTTCAGAGTTTTTGACCAAAATAACGCATACATCGACCGACTGTGAGATTGTGATCTTTTGTGGTCATTGAATATTTCGCGAGAGTTTCTTCAACAATCGGTAAATCAATAGCGACATGACCGTGTGGGTCTCCAGTTTCCTGTCATCGCGAGACTTGTTCGTCAAGTCGTGGCGATCCAGGTTTTCAGCTTATGAATTGCTTCGCTTCACTCGCAATGGCGGGCTTCTTTTCGTTTTTATCTTTCACGAGTGGGAATAATACCACATCACGGAGATTTGGCTGTGCCGTGAGGAGAGCAACGATACGGTCGATACCCATACCGAAACCAGATTGCGGTGGCATACCATGTTCCATGGCAGCAACGAAATCATCATCAGGCATCGCTACCTCATCATCCCCTGCTTTTTTGGCATCGAGTTGTTTTTTGAAGCGTTCATCCTGATCGAGAGGATCAACAAGCTCAGAGTAGGCATTTGTCACCTCCCAACCATTGATACAGAGCTGAAATCGATCAACAATCGTCGGATTCGTATCATTGAGACGAGCGAGCGGTGAGAGTACGAGCGGTTGATGAATGACGAAGGTTGGATTGATAATATGCGGTCGTGCTACTTTCTTATAGAGCTTATCGATGAGAGTTCCGTGCGAGAGCTTTTTCATGCCATCTATTTCTACACCAGCTTTTTCGATAGCTTTTTGAAGTTTTTCAAGGGTATTTTCTTTATAGATATTTATACCAGAGTGTTCTTCGATAAGGTCACAAATAGAGCGACGTGGCCATTTGCCAGAGAAATCGACCATATGTTTTTCTCCTTTTGAATTGATGATTTCTACTTTTTTATTTCCATTCATGAGTTCATCGAGTATGAAACCAAACATCCTCTCGGTGAAATCCATATTATCCTCATAATTCCAATACACGGCATAGTGCTCAACGGAAGTAAATTCAGGGAGATGTGAAGGATCGAGACCTTCGTTGCGAAATGACTTCCCTATTTCAAATACTTTTTCCATGCCACCAACAGTGCATTTTTTGAGAGAAGTTTCTGGAGCTATACGAAGATAAAGGTCAGCATCAGTCGCCTCATGGTGTGTCGTAAATGGATGAGCAAGGGCTCCAGAAGCACTATTTCAGAGAGTAGGAGTTTCCACCTCGATAAAACCTTCTTTGTAATAAAATTCTCGGAGCTTTTGAACAAATCGAGACCGAAATATCATACGATCATACGATTCTCTATTTGTAATCATATCGAGATATCTCTTGCGATAGATAGTTTCTTCATCCGCAAGACCATGAAATTTTTCTGGAAGTGGGAGAAATGATTTTGAGAGAAGCTGAAAAGAGCGTACAAAAACCGTTAGTTCCCCTTTGTGTGTTTCAAATAATTCACCATGAATACCGATGATATCGCCTCGATCGATATATTTTTCAAATATTTTAAAAGCAGATACTGGTTCTTTCCCCACTTCGCGGATTTCTCATCCATCCTGATCAAGCAAACAAAAATCTCGTGAAAGAGCGAACTGTATCTGTCCAGAATAATCTTGCAAAGTACCAAAAATCAGCTTACCAAAGCTACGAACGAGCATAATACGCCCTGCTGTGTGGACATCGTTTTGCGGCTCAGGAATGATTTCTTCAATCGTACGAAGTGTTTGTTTTTCTGCTTTTTTTCTGATAACAGCGATATCCTGCTTTTTATGAAATTTATCAGGATAGAGCTTTACGCCAAGAGCTCGAAGCGCTTGAAGTTTTTGGAGACGAATTGTTCGCTCATCATGAGGGTCAAGAGAAGCCATAGTGAAAAGTATAAATACTATTAAAGACATTGTATAAAAAAATAGGAAAAGACTAGCTTTTCCTATTAATTTTAAAAAAATTTGAATAACTATTTCACATCAAACTCAAAGCCTTCTTTCTTCGCATTTGTCACTTTCACCGAAGTAACTTTTTGTCCAATCATACGGTCAGCAATTTCATCTTCTATTTTCGTTTGAATATAGCGGCGAACTGGTCGAGCGCCAAATTCTGGATTGTAGGTATCTTTGAGAATCCGTTCAACGACTGGAGCTGCCCATTCGAGTTTTACATTGAGACCAGCGAGACGTTTCTGAAGCTCTGTGAGCTGGAGAGTGATAATCTTTTTTATAACTTTGGTATCCAGAGGTCGGAAAACGACGACTTTATCAATACGATTGATAAACTCAGGAGAGAAGTATTCATCGAGACTTTTGACCACTTTCCCTTCGATTTGTTCGAAATCATCGATAATTCTCTCCTTTTTATCTTCAGCAACATCAAATCCTATCTTCGTGGCGCTAGTAGTGAATTCTTCAGAACCAATGTTACTTGTCATAACAATAATCGTATTTTTGAAGTTCACCTTTCTTCCCTTTCCGTCGCTAATAACTCCATCTTCCATGATTTGGAGGAGGAGATTAAAAATCTCAGTATTTCCTTTCTCAATCTCATCGAATAATACGACTGAATAGGGCTTTCTTCGGACTTTTTCTGTGAGCATACCACCCTCTTCATAGCCGACAAAACCAGCAGTTGTACCAATAAGTTTTGAGCCAGAATGACGTTCAGAAAATTCTGACATATCGATTTTGACGAGTGCTTTTTCATCTCCGTAATACTCACGAGCGAGGACTTTGACAAGTTCCGTCTTGCCGACACCCGTAGGCCCGAGAAAGAGAAAACTCCCAAGAGGTCGTCGCTGATCAGAGATTCCAGCCTGAGAACGTTTAATTGTCGAGACAATGGACTTGATAGCATCATCCTGGCCAATGATTTTGGTACCCATATGCTTCTCCAAGTCTTGGAGTTTTTTGATATCTTCCGCTGAGAGGGTTTTCATAGGAACGCCTGTGATATCGTGAACGACTTTTTGAATATCGGCTGAGTGGATATGGTGACGTTTTTCACGAGGAATCGTGATTTTACGACGTTTTTCACGAATAGTATTCTCGATTTCAGAGAGTTGATCCTTGGCTCGAGAAGCCTTGTGGTATTGTTGAGACGTAACAAAGTCTGTTATATTTTTTTGGAGCTTTTCTGCTTCGAGCTTGAGTGTCTTGATCTCATCCTCACCATGCACATAGGTCATACTCTTCGCACTACAGGCTTCATCGATGAGATCGATAGCCTTGTCAGGAAGAAAACGCTCTGTCATGTAACGAACTGAGAGATCAACAGCTTCATCGATAGCATCATCTTCTATGACGAGATTATGGTAGTCTTCAAATGTTCCACGGAGACCACGGATAATCTCAGCTGCGACAGTTTTTGACGGTTCATCGACTTCGATTTTTTGGAATCGTCGCTCGAGAGCCGCATCTTTTTCGATATATTTCTGATATTCAGAGAGCGTTGTCGCACCGATAATACGTATTTTTCCTCGTCCCATCGCAGGCTTCAGAATATTCGCCGCATCGAGCATACCTTCTGATCCTCCTGCTCCGATAATAGTATGTATCTCATCTATGAAAAGGATGACCTCGTTTTCGAGTTTTGTCGCCTCTTCGATTACCTGTTTCATACGAATCTCGAATTCACCGCGATACTTCGTACCAGCCACGAGAGAAGTCATATCGAGCACGAGGAGTTTCTTGTGCTGCATGGCAAATGGCACTTCTCCTGCAGATATACGGCGAGCGAGTCATTCTACGACAGCAGTCTTACCGACACCTGGATCACCAGTTAATACTGGATTATTCTTTGTTTTACGATTGAGGATAGAGATGAGTCGGTCGATTTCTTTTTCTCGTCCAATAATAGGATCTATCTTCCCTTCTGCCGCTTCTTTGGTTATATCAGTACAAAAGAAATCAAGTGCCGGTGTTTGACTCTCTTGTTTTTTGGAATTTTGATCGCCTTGGCTCATCTGAGAAAACACTGGATTTTGTTCTACATCTTCCATTGCCACACCAGAGAGGAGACCTTGCTCCAATACATTCATGATTTTCCCGAGATCGCCTGGATTACCTGTTGTTGTAGCTCCTGACTGAAGTCTATTCATCTCTATCAGTGCTCATTCGAAATCACGGACATTGATACGAATAAAGTCTAGGAATTCGATAAACCAAGAGTTTGTTTGTTTGATGAGTGCAAGGAGAAAATCCTCAATACCGATAGATTTTTTTTCAAAACTTGCTGCCACCTTTACGCTTGAGACTATGACATTACGGAGGAGCTCTGAAATACCAGTATAATCACCACTTCTATTGATAAGAGGGGCAAATTTAGGGTGGGTCATGACGTCGAGAAATACTTTTTCATTAATTCCAAAATCATTAAAGACGGCAAATGAATGACCTTTTTTGGAACGAAGTATCTCCATAACAACATCAGTTGACTCAAGAGATGAGAAACCTTGCTTTTTTGCTGACTCTTCAGCCGATAAAAGATATCATTTGTACTCTGGTGTGAAATTTTTGAACATAAGGTGAAAAAGGGAGAAAATTTGCTATACTGTCGAACGTATGATAACCTGGTTATACATGAAGTACAAATATTTTTTCATTCTTTTCCTTGCAGTTTCTTGCCTTTTTGGTCAGACTACATTTGCTATTGAGGATAATATCGATATCAAACAGCTCTCTCCATGGTGGCTCGAAGGCATACCTGAGCCTACTCTCGTAGCGGAATTTGAGAATCTCGAAGAAGAACTCGATGCGCTCAGCAACAGTCGTAATAGATATGCTGAAATGGAGCAAAAATTCATCGAATCAAAAAAAATCTTCTCTGAAAATCAAGCAACACAAGAAAAAATCCTCTCAAATCTCGAGCTCATGAAGCAGGATATATCAAAAAATATCATAAAAAATACCGCAGACTACCAAGAACTCAACGAAGAACTCACCTATCTCTCATGAGAAATCAAAGATCTCCAACAAAAACAAGCAGAGATGGCGACTATTCTTAAAAAGATATTTGCTCAGGGATATATCGAGACAATTCAAAATGAAAAAAATATTTCTATGTATGGATTACTCCTTGGGAAAACTTTTGGTGAAGGTGTCCATAATACTGCCTCTAACGATATCCTACGCTCCGTCAATCAATCACTCCTCCTGCGTCAGGAAAATCTCGAACAAAAACTCCAAGAATTACAAAGCACCCTTCTGAGAAAAAAGACAGCGAAAGAACGTATGCTCGCACGTCTCAATCAATATAAGATAGAACTCCAGGAAACTGAATCAATACAAAACGATATCCTCTCTGCGACTATCAAGAGACAAGATACTCTAGATATAAAACTCACGGATATTGCAGAAAAACGAGAAATACTCGATGAAAAGATAACCAGTAAAATACAGAATGTTTCTCAAAAAAAGCAAAGCATCAATGCAGAATTTGAAAAAAAGGTAATCCAATATGAATCTCTCCTCAATAAACGGGCTACAGAATACGGATGTGAAACAAATACGAGCGCTCTGTGTACCTGGATAAAAAAATATACAGAAGCTGAGAGAGATCTCCGTAATTCTCAAACTGCAAAAGTAGATTTCCTCTGGCCTCTCAATCCACAAAATGGCTTTGGATATCACTTTCGTGACCAAAAATACTACAACCTCAATAATAAACATCATAACGGTGTCGATATTTTGGTAGATTCCGGTAATTCGGTAACCGCTATGGCTGATGGATATATCCTCCTGAAAAATAGCCCAAGCTCATCTTCTTCTGGCATTATCGTCCTCAAACATGCTCAGGGCTATATCTCTATCTATACTGGCATCAATCCAACGAAAAAACCTCTTTTTTCACAAATAAAACAGGGCCAAGAAATAGGGAAGACACGAACTTTCCAACAACATAGCCCACAGAACAATATCCATATTGAACTCTACGGAAAAGAAAAGGCTGTCGATCCTCTCGAATATCTCAATTTATCAAATATATCAGCCAATCTCATCCCTGCACGTTACGGATGGAAATATATCGATGATCTCAAAAAATCAGGAAAGAGCTATGATATAAAACAACTCCAGTCAATTATCTGATTTTTTTCTATAGATGGAGCTGTCGAGGCAGAGCGACAAAAAAACTTTCTCGAAAAATATGCTTCAGAAGACTTTCGTAGTCGAGATATGTGGGTGGAAGAGAGTATCTCCGAGAGCATCGATCCGACTTTCACCATGTGTATCGGTTTTGCGGAGAGTAGTCTCGGTAAAAATCTCACTACTAGTGGGAATATAGGAAATGTCGGGAACACCGATAGCGGCGATCGACGTGATTTCAGTGATGCTCGTAGCGGTATACGGGGTATCAGTTCTACTCTCAATAATAACTGGCTCGGTGGTTATATGACCATCGATCAGCTCTCTGGTTGGGGAAATGTCTCAAGTCCTATCTATGCTTCATCCCCTACGAATTGGCATGAAAATATCGTCAAGTGTATGTCAGCAATTAAGTGAAGATATGTCGGTAACAAGTCACCTTTCAGACTCTCAGAAGCAAATCTCATACTCTATCAACAGGAGTGATTCGTGTTACAAAAAGATTTATAGGACTTGTTTTATGACAGAGGGCAATGAATGATTATTTTTTTATCGCAAAAAAATAATAGAGTACTGCCATGAAAGAAAAACGCGATATTGATTATCCTATATTCCTCTCCGTTATACTGTTGGTCATATTTGGCTCAGTCGTTATTAGTTCTGTGAGTGTCTACGATTCCTATCGTATAACCAAAAAACTCGTTGAGACTGGTGTCCTCGAAGAACCAAACAATTGGCGTTTCATTGTGCGAAATCTCCTCCAGGCTGGATTATGATTTTTTGCGCTCGTTCTGGCCCTGAAAACCCCATATCTCTGGTGGAAAAAGCATATAAAAATTATTTCCATTATCGTCATCGCACTCCTGGTATTCGTTCTTGTCCCCGGGATTGGAGTAAAAATCAATGGTGCGAGAGGATGGTTTGATGTGCCTGGTCTCCCCTTCTCGCTGCAGCCAACAGAATTTCTGAAGCTCGGAATGATACTCTCTGTGGCCGCTTTTTGTAGTCAATTCAAAAATTTTCTTGGGAGCATCACAGAGTGATTTGTGCCATTCTTAGGCATCATAGTCCTCCCGACTTTACTCGTACTCATGCAGCCAGATTTGGGAGCCCTGGTTATCATACTCCCTATAGCGGTCAGTATATATTTTATAGCATGAGGTAACGTCCGCGTTATTTTCGTACTTGGAGGCCTCGCCCTGCTCCTCTGAGTCATACTCTATACTCTCGGGCATTACAGCTCTCCCGAGGATCGTAATCAATTTTCGTATATTTACGACCGACTGAACAGTTTTTTCCAGTCCAACAAAACAGCGATTGAAAACAATATCATGCATCATCAAAACAAACAAGCTCTGATAGCCATAGGGAGCGGTGGCTTTCTCGGTCTCGGATTCGGTGATTCAGTACAGAAATATGGATATCTCCCTGAACCGCAAGGTGATTTCATATTCTCAGTTATTACAGAAGAATGGTGATTTCTCGGAGCTATTACGATCATATCGATGTACATCTATATCATCTACCGTGGTATACTCATAGCCTCTCTCTGTGATGATTTATTTGGTAAATATACAGCTTTTGGTATTACGGTTTGGATAGCCTGGCAGGTCATCATCAATATCGGCGTAAATATGAGTATATTTCCAAATACTGGTCTCACACTCCCCTTCGTGAGTTATGGTGGCTCTTCCCTACTCATGATGCTCCTCTCCATAGGCATACTCCTCTCTATTTCCCGAGATATAGATCCGAAGAGAAAAAACCTGAAATGCCTGCTCTATGGTGGTCTCGGCAAAAAGAAAAACTACACCGTGCACCGCATTAATATGTAGATAAGATTGGATATTTATTTTTTGTCTACATGAAATATTTGCATAGGATAAAGGGTTAGCGTATACTGAGTAGGTATTTATTTCTAAAATTCATCCCTTATAAATAAGGTTAAACATCTCATGTATACTGGTGTCGGTATGCTCTTCACTTCTCAAATTGCACTTGCTGAGATTCAAGCAGGTCTTGATCGTGTCGATGACGGTCTCAAATGACCAAATACTGGTGATCCAATTGAAACTATTCAGACTTTTATCAAGGGTCTCCTCACTCTCCTCGGTCTCGTCATGGTCGCTATGGCACTCTGGGGTGGTTGGAAAATCCTCACTTCTGGTGAAGAGGATGAAGGAAAAGAGGCAGGAAAGAAAATCATCATCAATGCCGTCATTGGTATCGTGGTTATCTTCTTTGCTTGGACAATTACAAGTCTCGTATTCAATATCCTCAGTGGTGATACCATCTCTGGTTAATTGTTTTCTATTTCCAAAATATAAAAACCTCCACTTGTTGGAGGTTTTTTATTACACAATATTATCTAATTAAGTATACTTGACAGAATAATATATTCTGTATTATTTATATAACAATATGCCTAAGGATTATTCTTTTCTGAAGCGCTTTTTCTCGGTCTTATTCACAGACAGAGATATTGTTGATTCAGAAACGTCTCCAATAACGGCTGAATCCTCAGAAGAACCTCTCCAAAATACCTCTTTTGATACCCCTTTGACGCATGATTGGGACACGGCTGAAGATGCTGCTCGCGTTACTATCGAGAATAATGTCCAAAAAATAGAAGAAAAACCCGTACAGACTCCTCAAAAATCTGAAAAACCAAAGAAACTCCGTGATTTCCTCATAGAAAAATGAAATTTCTGGGAAGAAACGCCAACTGCCCCAGCGCAGCAAAAATGACCAGAAAAAAAGAAACACGATACAAAAAATTCACATACCGATACTACCCTATTTCTCGGAAATACTTCTGAACAAGAATCTGTACAGGTGACAACCGATAATCTCAAACGCCATATGCTCGTCGTGGGGATGACAGGAAGCGGTAAAACGACTATGCTAGAAAGGATGATACTCCAGGATATCGATGCTGGACGTGGTGTAGGACTCATAGACCCCCACGGAGACCTCTATGACAAAATACTCAATCAAATACCCAAATCTCGGAGCAATGATGTCGTCCTCTTTGATCTCACTGATATAGAGTATCCTATCGGATTCAATATCCTCGAAAATACGCATCACCAATTCCCTTCTCTGATTGCGAGCTCCATTGTGGGGGTATTTAAAAAAATATTTGGCTACAGCTGGGGTCCTCGTCTCGAATACATCCTCCGCAATGCCACCCTGACACTGCTTGAACATGATGGAAGTACGCTCCTCGATCTCACACTCCTCCTCACGGATGAAGAGTATCGTCGTACCTACCTCGGAAATATCAAAAATCCATTTCTCAAAAAATTCTGGGCAGATGAATTTGATAGTCTCAGCACCACGAAACAGTCGGAAGTGGTGAGTCCAATACTCAATAAAGTAGGACAGTTTCTGTCAGTCCCTCTTATCCGCAATATCGTGAGCCAACCTCAATCAGGTTTTTCTCCACGATGGATTATGGATAATAAGAAGATTTTCTTAGCAAATCTCTCAAAAGGTAAAATCGGGGAGGATGTCAGTGAAATGCTCGGTTCACTCCTGGTCAGCAAATTCCAACTCGATGTCATGAGTCGAGCATCTATTGAGCCAGAGAAAAGAGAGCCATTTCGTCTCTATGTTGATGAGTTCCAGAACTTTGCCACCGATAGTTTCTCTGATATATTCTCAGAAGCTCGTAAATACGGTCTCAGTCTCGTCATAGCTCATCAATACATGAATCAGGTCTCATCACAGCTCATGGACGCAATACTCGGCAATGTGGGCAATATGGCAGTATTTCATATTGGCTCGTCTGATGCGAAACTCCTCGCACCAAATATCGATTCTTCACTCGCTCCACAGACACTCGTCGAACAGCCTCTCTATAATTTCGTCCTTAAAACGACACACAACGGACACAAAAAAATATCTCAAGGAGAGCTCCTCGCACCAGAGAATATCCCAACACGAAGTGGCTTACAAAGTCCAGAAAAACTTCAAACCCTAGTTCGTGAAAAATTCGCAAAAGATCGCAAGTTCGTAGAAGGGAAACTGAATATCAAGATGAGTTAAAACTATGGAACTCCTCCAACATCCATCTGAATGAAATTTTCGTCTTCCAGAGAGGCTCAATCCACAACTCAGAGAGTGGGCTTCTGGTTTTTTTACTATGCGTAATAGATACATTCGATTGAGAAGAGTTTTTCCAGGAAAAATCATTCATGATACATGATTATTTGATGAATTTTTAGATTTTTTTTCAGACTCCAGAAGTCTTCATCCTAATATCGAATTACCGATTGATGAAGATGAAAAAACTAGAAAAATAATGAGAGCTTTACGTTGATTTACAGAGCATGATATAGTTCATTTATTTCCATATGCTCACAAATGATGAGCTGAACTATTTCTGTGAGACAAAAATCTACATATACCAAGAATAATTGACTCTCTTGATAATTTTACTGATTGTACAGAGGGGATTGGTGAATTTTTATCACCAGATGAGCCACAGTTAAATAGCTATGATTTAGAAGAGGTTTTGGCTAGGAGTATCAGAAAAATTTCCCTTAGAAACAAAAATGAAATGCACGACCCCACAACTTGAATTTCAGAAGAAAAAAATAATGATCTTAAGGAACGGAAGCGTGCTAAGATGAATGAACTTTTAGGTACATGAATTTGATGAGATATAACTAGAAATAGAGTTAGGCAACTAGAAGAAGAGTATAGAGCTGGAACTACAGAGCTTATTCAAAACGCCTTTGAACTCGATTTTCATGAGAGCACCTCACCCATGTTGGTCGAACAGGGTAATCGTGGAATTGTGTTCTTAATAATCTATAATATCATCAAAAATGGGTATAAGATGATTGAGAAATTCCCTGATTATAGCATGACTATAGAAGCCCTATATAGAGACCTAAAGGAAGAATGAATCAGTGATTCGAGTAAAGAATATATAAGACGTGAAATTGCTGAACTTGAAAAGAAAAATCACGAAAATCGACTCTTCCGCGAAGAGATAGATAGACGAGGATGAAAACTCAAAATCTCCGCTGAAGTGGTCGATGCTGGTGATGCTTTCGTCGTTCATATCTGGGACAATGCGACAGGGTTTGACTTGAATGGTATCAAGCGATGGATCAAAGAAATGGTTGAGAGTAAATATGCTGATTTTCTGGAGCTCTGTCTCGATCCTATCTTACCAGAAGAATTACGTCATGGACTCAAAGCATGGCAGACAAATCCTCATATGTCTGGAATTGTGAGTGCTCATATGCCAGAGTTTATAAAACTCGCACGATTTTCACAGCAAGGCTCAAGCGGTCTCGGACTCTTCGGTTCTGAAGTACTCGCCCGAAAATTGTGAGGTAGTGTACTCGCAGCTGAGATGATCAATGGTTGAGCATTTTTTAGCGTTGTCGTACCAAAAGATACACGAAAATGGATACATAAACCAGAAAGACAGACCAAAGATTATCAAAGGAAAGTAGCCTCGAGAGTTTTGCCTGTACTTGACGATAAACTCGCTGCGTAATTTATTGCACCGTGACTTCGTGAGTCTGTGTCGTGACATTTTTCTGAAAATCTGTCACCTGAATAGTGATGATATGCTTACCTACTCCCATATCAGTTGGAGTTTTGATGGTAAAATTATATTTTTTTGTCCCCTGTGATGTACCATAGATGATATCATCGAGGAGGACTTGGATCTTGGATATCTCACTATCGTCCGTGATTGTTCCTGAGAGAACAAGTGGTTGACCAGATTTGAGTGTAATAGTTGCTGGATTCTGGGTTTGGATGACAGGATTTTTTACATCTTTATCGAGGATTTTTATTCGATAATTTCGAGAGCTACTGTATCAATAGCTGTCGACGACACTGACAGTAACAATCTGATTTTGTCCATCAGCTCCACTGATACCAAATTCTGCTTTTACTTTCCCATCTTTTTTCTCCTGGAGGTCTACTGAGCGATAAAATACGTCATTGATAAGTATCTTCGCTTCTTTCATAGGATGCTCTGAATGAAACTCGATTTCTATAGGATACAATCCTGAGAATAACTCTATACCATCGGTGAGCGTTGTCGTAAATTGCGGAACAGCCTCTGTCGGACGTTCACAGATATTCTCTGGTGATGAGACGACGGTCATGAGATTATCCGTGATATTAAATTTTTCTATGAGATAGAGTCGACCGAGATCGCTGCCCAACCAACCATCGACTGCCTGCCTCCATTCTGGTCGAGAGTCTTCGATTGGAAAGGCGGTATCGATGAGAACTGCATCTTTTATAGCATCTTTTGGTGTTTGATCACTCACTTTACCGTTACAGAGAGCGTCGACTTGTATTTTTTCTGGATTAAATGACTTCATGATTTCTGGTTTTTTACCTTGGAGAAAGAGAAATTTACCATTTCCACCGACATCATCTGGTCGTACGAAGTCTTTTTTTGGCAATCCAGTGTGAGCGAATTCCATGAATTTCTTCCATATCAAGGCGCTCGATTCCATACCACTCGCACGGGCTGAAGCAGCTTTACCATTGGTATTACCCGTCCATACTGCTGTCGTATATTGTGGGGTATACCCTATCGTCCAGAGGTCTCGTGGAAGAGTATTTTCTCAGACTTTTTTGCTCGATGTGCCCGTCTTGACGGCCGCTTTTCTACCGGAAAGTGCGAGGAAATTGTTCCATCCAGCTGGACGCGCTTCGTTATCAGAGAGTATATCAGTAATCATATATGAAGCTCCTGGCAAAATCACCTGTTTTGGTGTTGATTTTTCTGGTACAATCTCATTGCCATTTCCATCGAGGATTTTGAGGATAGGGTTTGGTTTCATGTACTGACCATTTCGAGAAAGTGCAGAATACACTGCAGCGAAATCTATTGGTCGTACTTCTGCTGAACCGAGAGCAATCGGTGGTCAGTAGAGATTATTATCTGGTCGATGTTCGATGGTAGTCAAACCCATATTACGCAAGTATTCTACGAGATTGTATTCTTGTTTACTTCCAACATCTCCTGTGTTCTGAGTAGCGAGATAATACATCTTGATCGCTGGGATATTGCGTGAAGCATCGAGGGCAGTACGGAGTGTCAATGGTCAGAGAAATTTCCCATCAAAGTTTTTTGGCTTGTAAGTTCCAAAACTCATCTCGACGTCGAAAATTGGCGTATCAGTACTGAGATTATTTGTCTCAAATGCACGAGCATAGATGAGAGGTTTCATGCTCGAGCCTGGTTGCTTCAGTGACGTAATGATATTCACCTCGCCATCGATTTCTTTGTTGTAATAATCTTGTGAACCAACCATGGCTACCACATCGCCTGTTTCATTATCGAGGGTAACGAGGGCTCCATTATTAATGCCGTAGTTTTTAAATGTAGTTTTCGCGTAACTCTCGATGATACTCTGAGCCTCATTCTGTAGTTTTGGATCAAGTGTCGTATAGATTTTCCAACCTCATTGATCAAAAAATTCTTCACCATACATATCGACGAGATAGTCTTTGACGTAAAAGACAAAATGTGGATCTTTGATATTTTCTCTTGGATCCTGGAAAACAAATGTGAGTCACTCAACTGTCGCATCTCTGTATTCGCTATCATTCACATAGCCATCCTCGTACATTCGCATGAGGACTCTGTCTTTTCGCCCAGCCTGGTATTCCATAATTATCGGCTGTGGTGGGGCCTTTTCTTGCGGTATACTCGCAGCGAGTTGGAGGCTATTGAGGAATTCAATAAGGTCTTTTTTGTTGATAATTTGACAGTCAGCAGTAGGGCTTCTTTTCTCAAAAGGTGATTTAATTTGGAATGGCGCTAAACCACAAACAGAAACCTCATTTCCATCTTCTTTATACGTAATTTTTGAAAAAGAAGCAAAGAAAGTATCAAATAGTTCAGGGTTTGTATTTTTATCAATTTTTACGATAGCATCCTCTTTATCTTTTGGGTTATGGTAATAGACATATCCCATAAGACGACCCTTTTGAGAATAAGGATTATAGGCTGTTGGAGATTTTGGAAGAGAAGCAAGAATGGCTGATTCTATCACCGTAACATCCTTGGATGGTTTACCAAAAAAACGACGAGCAGCCTGTTCAATACCATATGAGTTACCACCAAATGAAATTTTGTTGAGATAGAGTTCCAGTATTTTTTCTTTTGAATACAGGATATTGAGTTCAAAAGCGAGAATGATTTCTTGTACTTTTCGTTTAATAGTTCGCTCGTTGGTCAGGAGAGTATTTTTGATGAGTTGTTGACTCAGAGAAGAAGCACCTGCACATATACCACCTCCTCCACATGTGAGACCTGTACGGATAATACCTATGATATCGAAACCAAAATTTGTGAAAAATCTCTGATCTTCTATGGCCACCAAAGCATGGGTAATTCTTGGAGATATTTCTGAATAAGGAACATATTGTCTATTTTCATCACCTCCATAAATTGTATACAGCTGGCCACCTTCTCGATCGTAGATAATACTACTCTCTTTCAACGAAGTTTGAATCTGTGACAGTGATGGCATGCCAAACAAAAAGGCAAAATAAAATATCACTACCAATAATAATCCTCCTCCACCCAACCACAGTCGTGCATGTGGATCGTGAAATATATGCTTGAGCTGATACCATCGAGAGGTTCCAGCCAAGAGTCTCCTGTGCATATTTGTTCTTCGAGAATACATACTATTTGAAATAAAGAGATGCGTCGCTACCGAGGACTAATTCATACGGTGTTGTCATATTCGCTAATTCTTCTGGAGTTGCTGGTCTTTTGTCACCATAGAATATGAGTGACAGTCATTCTAGCAAGGGGTTATTGGGTTGAATGATGGTCGAATTATATCGCAAAAATGTTTTCTCCACTTTTTCTTTTTGATTCTTTATATTTTGCTCTGTGATTGGAAAGCCTATCGAATGGAGTTTGAGAGCAACATTTGAAGCCAAAAATGTCGCACCAGAAGCATTGACGACAGCAAGAGGTTGCTGATTTGATATATCGGGAAATGTCGTCACTATTTGGACAAAAGTACGTATCGTACCGTATGCATTAATATTTGATGGCGTTGCCTTTTTTGGCAACAAAATGGAAGCTCATCAGAAGAGTTCTCTACCAGGCGTATAGAGGAGGCCTCCTGGATGGCATAGTCGAATTGCTTCATAACATGAATTATCAAGAGCAAAACCATGGATATTTTTCTTGTCGAGAGATTTTGCTTTTTTACCTAATTGTATTATGTGTCCGAGTGTCATGTTTGTTTTGATTGAGTCTGTAATAACGTTATAGATTCACTCCAATTTTTTTGGTGACGTGAGGATATTGGCTGTGAGGAGCTTCTCTCTGATTGCTTCGATAACGAGCTGCTGTCTTCTCGATCGATCAAAATCACTCGTAGTATGACGGCTCCGTGCGTATTTGAGAGCTTTATCTCCATCAAAATGCTGTAAACCTACAGGAATATCAACAATCGTATATCACCAATTTTTTGTTGGGTATTCATTATCATAGAGACGCTCAGGCACATCTATCTCTACGCCACCTATACGGTCTATGAGAGTTTTAAAACCATTGAAGTCCATCATGAAATAATAGTTGATTTCTTGTCCCGTAATTTCTGAAACAACATCCATTATTGCTTTAAATGCCTTCTCTTCATCGTGAATTCTTTTTGTAGTAGAATACACTTCATTGATTTTTACATGGCCAAGTTCGCTCGATTTGATATAGAGATCTCTCGGAATTGATATAGTCGTAAATGATACATCCTCACCTGCGCTATAATGTGCGAGAATAATAGAATCAGTGAGATCTGGGGCATCATTTTCGAGTCCACCTCGTCATAAAATAAGCAAATTGATGCCTTCCTTTTCTTCTTCTGCAGTTATGGCTGGAGCTGGTATGAGTTTTGCCAAAATACTGGCTACATCCAGTTGAAATGAAAAAACCCTAGGCAATACTGAAGCCGCTGTTACCAATAAAATAAGAGAAACTGCTACGAGAAGTGCGAGATTTCTCCATGCTATATTCCCTTGCAGAGTTTTATATGATTTCAAAAACGATCTAGTAAGAGGTTCACCGAGATTATCACGAATTTTATCTTTTATATCCGTTTTTGGGGTGGCTGGTTTAGTTTTTTTTATATGGAGATGAGCCAGATTGCGCTCGCGACGAAATCGTTGTTTCATAGTGTGTTTATTTTTTCCAAGAATTTATATCGTAGAGAAGTGGTGCTGCGAGACATATAGAAGAATACGTCCCTACGATGGTACCGAGGAGCATGAGCGTCACGAAACCTCTGAGCGCCTCAGGTCCGAAGAAAAGCATAGATATGAGAACTATAACGAGCATCATCGAAGTGTAGAGAGAACGTCGGAGACTCACCTGAATTGAGTCTTCAAAGATTTGTTTTTCTGATCGTTTGTCTGTCGATCTCCTATCTTTATAATTAGCACGGATACGATCAATGATGACAATCGTATCGTTGATACTATAACCAAGTATGGTGAGTATCGCTGTTACGAAAAAAGTATCAACTTTGAGCTCTGGTAAAAAGATACCAAGAATAAGATATATACCAGCAGCCACTATAATATCATGAAACAAGGTTATCAGTGTAATCGCTCCGAAGGTGAAGCTCGATGTCCCCTCGATAGATTTACGAAACGCATACATCAGATAGAGGGCTATAGCGACAAAACATATTATGAGATTGAGGTATGCTCTTTTGAGAACAAAGTCTCCGAAAGACTTACCCACTGAAACAAAAGAACTTTCTGTGACTATGATGTTATGTTTCTTAAAAAAATCTGGGAGCCGTGTCCTAATATCGTTCGACTGAGCTGTTGCACGTACTGTGTCTGTTTCTGTTTTTAGTCCTATATCAGCACGGATAGATGAGTTATCAGCCGTATATATCATGACATCAGAGAAAATATCCTTTTTTTCATATCTATAATTTTTGATAATGTCCGCTCTCACTTCACTGAGTTTTTCTTGTGTCACTGGAGACGGAACACTATACTCGATTTGCAAACCTCATGTCATGTCGATACCGAGATTTGGATTGACCGTAAAAAATACAAAAACTGATAAAAGCGTGGTTATTCATGAAAAGATATAAAATTTTTTCCTATTTGCTATGAAACGCATAAAAAATTATTAACGGGTAAATTCAGTCAAGAGTGTACTGTTTTTCTCCATTTGGCAACCCGAGATGGTTGACTCTCTTGATATTTTTTTCTGTACCAGTTTTTATAATTCTAAAAAAGTCTCATTACCGTATTTTCTTGGAGTTGTATCACATCGAGTTGTAGGAGCTTCTGGAGGGCACGTACCGTAGCTTCGACATCATATATAGCACTATGAGCTCATTCGAAATACTCTCAGAAGAGTTTTTTGTAAAGTTCATTGAGCTTCGGAAATTTATAGCCTATACCCCGTCATGGCAATGCACAAAAATCAACACATGATTTCATGGTACAGAGCGTTTTCTGAGGGTTATAATCTCCTTTTCGCCCCAGTCGCTGTAGCTCATAATTTATAACCGATTCATCATATTCGATATTATGTCCTACAACAATATCTGCACCATTGAGATACACCAGAAATGTATCCATTTGATCTTGTATTGGTTTTTTGTCTGCTACATCTTTGTCATAAATGCCGTGCACTTGGCTCGCACCAAATGGGATTGATATGGGAGGTTTCACAAAGGCATCAATTCGATCAATTTCTTTGAGTGTTTTATCTTCCTGAAGTTCTAAGAGTATACCAGAAAATTGCACAATATATGGCTGGACCTCTATAGGTCCTTCCCTCTCAACAAATCCGGTTGTTTCTGTATCAAAGACAAACAGTTTCATATGGGCTGCATTGTACAAAAAAACCTGCAGACGCAAAAAATTTTGCAATTATCCCGCAGAGCCTATAATCAGCCCCAATGCCGCCGTAGCTCAGTTGGTAGAGCGCATCCATGGTAAGGATGAGGTCTCGGGTTCAATTCCCGACGGTGGCTCCATTAAAAATATATACACGTCCCGACGCCCTCTCATGTTGACATAATACGGACAATATTAGCGAGATTCTGACTATCCATAATCCATACTTTTGCACCACTTCAAGCGAGATAATCTTGCAAAGCGGTTACTTTTGTGAACATGCTATTTTGTGCGTCTCATTCTTTTTTCCAAAATGATACAGAACTGAGATTATGAGCATCTATTCGCGGTATAGTAGAGCTATTTTGATCGAGTATTCATGGCACATCCGTCACCATATATCCAACATGTGATTGGAGTCTCTGCATAGCAAATGCAAACACATCATCTCCAGAGATAATCTTATAATCACTGGATATATCACCTCCTGTGATGAAGTTTCCGTGAAGTTCTGTGACATCAATATCACCGCTCATAATTTGTTCGATTTCAACCCTCTGAAAATCAGGAAAAATCTCTGAAAAAGGATTACAGAGAGTATCGCGCACATTATTTCTCCAGAGAGAATAACTCTTTTCATTCAATCCGTACTGTTTCACAAAAGTATGCCCTATATTCCCTGCTCAATGTATGAAAAATATATCTTCATGTAAGTTTCTAAGAAGCTGATAAAAATTC
The DNA here is from genome assembly GCA_964544625.1 of uncultured Candidatus Peribacteria bacterium. Lineage (GTDB taxonomy): Bacteria > Patescibacteriota > Gracilibacteria > BD1-5 > JAGOOR01 > JAGOOR01. The sequence goes on from CAZJBQ010000001.1 coordinate 211,635, forward strand.
TTCAAATAGTCTCTATCAAAAAAAGTAGAGTTTTTTGGTGCAAAGACGGATCATCAGAGTTTTAGGACAAGCATATTTTAATATTCCCCTGTCTCTTCACCATCTCGTATAGTAACAAAAGGCATAGGATTAGCAGAATCTCTCGATCAAATAGCCATTTTTAATGCCAACTTTGTTCCTGGACGAGTATTACCATTAAAAGCATTGGGCGACATCGTTCAGCGGCCGATCAACTCCGTACCTGTGACGGTCTGAGAGATTATAGTGCCCGTACGTAATTGCACCAAAAAGACCTGTGCCTCAAAAATAATATGTTCACGTTCTTTATCTCGATTGACATCGAGTACCATTTTTCATCTATCTTCCATAAATTCCATATCACTATCTACTAAATCGAGCTCTTCTCTGATTGCTCTTTGGGCAGCCTGCTCATTTGTCTCTCCAACCTCAACAGTTTCAAATATTACAGCCTCTTGGCCTCTCTTTTTCCAGGGTTTCGTTTCTCATTCTATCACATAGACAACTTTATCACGCACCCTGCCAATATAGCAGACCAATATAACTCATTTCCCGTGAAGAGTTTCTCCTCATGTAGGAATTGTTGACACGGCAGATGGGGCAGCCTGGGGGGCAGACATATGTGTTCTTAAAATTTAGGCGGGATTATAGTCTTTCGGCAAATAGAATCAAATATAATTTTATCGTTTACCAATCTCTTTTTCTAGGGCCCTCTGATTATCGCGCTTTTTGATAATCTCGCGTTTATCGTATTTCTTGCGACCTTTTCCGAGTGCTACAGAGACTTTGACGAGATTTCACTTAAAATAGACTCTCGTCGGGATAAGCGCCATACCACCCTCATTCGCCTTCTGTTCCAGACGAAGCATGACATTTTTATGGAGAAAGAGTTTTCTCTCCCGTTTTTCACCAGCATCAGTGCCTTCTGCAAATTTGTAAGGACTTACGTGCATACCGAGAATTTTTGCAAAACCTCATCGGATACTCACATGGCTCCCCTTGATCTGAGCACCATGTTCACGCATACTCCTCACTTCCCAGCCAAAGAGTTCAATACCAGCCTCATGCTCCTCGAGTATCTCATAGTCAAAGAGAGCTTTTTTATTATTAGCTATTTCAGAGGATGGTTTTTTACCTTTCATGTAAATATTATATCAAAATTCCTATATTCGTAATTCGTAATTATTCATTCGTAATTCTTTCTAAATACCTCTGCAGTATAATACTTGCTGCGATATCATCAAGGTGTTCGTCGGAATCGAGCTTACCGAGAGACTCTTGTGCTTCAAACGTTGTTAAATCCTCATCTTGTATTTCTATCTGAATATCTGGCACAGTTTTTTTGATTCTCTCTATCGCTTTTTGAAAAGTCTTTTTTTGTTTTCCATACGCATCATATCCTATCGCTTCTCCTATCACAATCGTTTTTATTTTTCGTTTCCTCACCAATTCAGGAAGCTCGAGAAAGAATTCTTCATGATCATATACCGCGTGAGGAAGAGCGATGCCTATCTCAGCAATAGCCACACCAATATTTCGAGTTCAGTAATCGATTCAGAGATACATACTAACGAATATCAAGAATTATTTGTGCATACGCATCACTTGCGAGGTCTATATGCACCGTATGCTTCCCTGCTTTTTTGATATGTTTTTCATCGAGGCGAATCATATCAGAAAGAAGTGTCACATGAAATTTACTTCGAATTTTCTCAACCAACCAATCCTGATCAACTGTTTCTGAGAGATGTCCTGCAGTATGAGGGATTTCGATTTGGAGAGTTTTCTCATGGAGACGTTTGATGATATCAAAACGATTCGTGTAAATCTTTGCACGACG
>CAZJBQ010000002.1:0-44803 GCA_964544625.1 uncultured Candidatus Peribacteria bacterium
CCACCAGTATCGACACCTTGTGCGATTTCTGGAGACTGTTTCACGATATTCGTGAGGACACCGATATTTTCACCACAGATACGCTTCACGATGGGTTGGATTTCGACGAAGGCAGTGGTGGTGAGCTCGCCGATGACGACGACAGAACCATGTCCGCCCATCACTTCGATAGCGGCACGGGCAGTAGGGTCTTGCTCGAGACAAGCATCGAGGATGGCGTCAGAGATCTGATCACACATTTTGTCTGGGTGTCCTGGGGACACGGATTCAGCGGTTTTGAACATAAAGAAGAAAGTTAAATTATAAGTTTGACAAATTATAAAATATAAATATAATAATATTGTTTTTTTAAATTATTTATTTTATGAATATGCAGAGAAGCCCATCGGAAGTATATTGAGGTGGCTGGAGAGAAGTTTTAGCTTGGTTCAATGAAAACCCAAATGCATGAGAGGCTGAAGAAATTATTGAATTGATATCGAAAGATACATCAGTAGGAGCGGGAGTACAGCAAGCCAGAATAGATGAAATTAGATCTATTTTTACGTGCAGCACAAGAGAAAAAGGAAGATGATGACGATTTAGAGACTCTTCGAGTTATGAGAGAACGTCAACTTGCTACATTAGCAGCTCTCAGAAAGATGAAGTGAGAAGGGTAAAATGTAGTTAACATATAAAAAAGATAAGGCTTGCCTTATCTTTTTTAAATATTTGGATAAATACCAATTATCTATCGAAAGTGGAGCACTACCCCTCTCATTTTTTTGTAATTCTTGAATTGAACTCTTGTTTTCAAAAAAAGGAGCGGGGACTTGCTGCAGGGTCGTAGAGTTTCGTCTCTCGCCTGCTCTTGATAAGGTAGGGGTATTGTAGAGAGAAAATCGGAATGTCAAAATAAAGAGAACATTATTTGACATATTAAATTATTGTTTATAATAATTTTATGAATGCACTAGCAACATTAAAGCCACAACACAGTATATTGTTAAATAGAGACGATATAGTCGCTGCTATCCATGATCTCCGTCCTAATGTACTCCAAACAATAGCAGATTTGGTAGCCTATAATCAACTCCATCCAGAGAACCCTATTACTATTGATTCATGCTATATGGATTTTTTACAGAACTGCGGTATGTTTCTCAATGAATTGGACAAGAGAGATCCAGAGCGCGCCCAAATACTGGTAGTTGGTTTACAGGCATGTCTCGGGAGCACTAGTCACGTTATTTTCTCAGTTTGGTGTGATGTCGACGGAGTTATCCACCCAAATTATTAGGCGAAAAAAAAGATAAGCAGTAAAAAGTTGCTTATCATTAAATCCACTGTACCAAAGTTGCTAACTAATTTTTTTTGTTAGCATCATCGATCAAATTGAGCACAGCCCGAACAACAGTTTCTGGAATTCCAGCAATGATGTTGAGCGTATCTTTCCATTCTTGGCCTGACTCACGGTCAGGGCTTGAACCGACAACTCTCATAGTCTGAGGGGTTAAAAAATAAAGTGCGCGAAATATAGCGAGATTTTTTTATTGTCAAGAGCTTCGTTACTATGGATTTTTGCAAGGACAGAAGATAACAGAAGATAATTTTTGTACTCACCGAAATATCGTTTTTCTGGAGCTTTTCCTAATATTTACAAAACATAAAAAAATCTTTTGACAATCGTTCTCTTCTTTTTATACTTCCGACGTTTTCTCCTCCATTTGGTGGATGATACAATTCCTAGTTTGGCCCTTATACTTCACCTCTTGAGGTGTCCGTAAGAGCCTCATCTTTCTTTTTATATGTCTGGACTCGTTGCTCAAAAAATCTCAATGACACAAATCGCTCGCGGTGATGCTCTTGTCCCTGTGACGCTTCTCCGTGTCCCTCAACTCTCTGTTGCTCAGATCAAAACACCTGAGAAAGATGGTTACTCTGCTCTCGTTCTCGATGCAAAAAACGCAAAAGGAAAAACAGTACAACGCAAAGAAGTACCGTACGATGCAGCAGTTGCCATGAATGTCGGTGATGCTCTCGATGCGGGTTCGCTCGAAGGTGTCGCTACAGTAAAACTCACATCAGTTTCAAAAGGTAAAGGTTTCACAGGTGCTATGAAACGATGGAACTTCAAAGGAGGTCCTGGAGGTCATGGTTCAAAATTTCACCGAGCTCTCGGTTCTATCGGTACTCGTAAGCCTCGTCGTACAAAACCAGGTAAGAAAATGCACGGACGTCACGGTTTCAAAACAACAACACTCGCTTCTGTTCCAGTCGAGCTCATCGATCGTGAACACAATATCATAGCAGTACGTGGTCCAGTACCAGGTGCTTTCAATACATTTGTTTATCTCGTTTTCTAGTATGACTGCTCTCTCTACACCTACACCTGATACACTCGACCAATCATTGTTTGGTATCATCCCACATCTCGATGTACTCTCTCGACTCATGCTCCTCCAGGGATGCAATGGTCGTTTTCCTATAGCACACACGAAGAGCCGAGCAAATCGCTCTGGTTCGACTCGCAAGCTCTACAAGCAAAAAGGAACTGGTAACGCTCGTGCTGGTTCAGCTCGTTCTCCAGTTCGTCGAGGTGGATGAGTTGCGTTTGGTCCACGAAGCAAAGCCAATTTTCATCTCACGATGAATGCTAGTGAGCGCCGTCTCGGTCTCGCATCTGCTCTTACACTCAAAGCGCAAGATAATAAGATCCGTGTTATCGAATCACTCAGCCCAAAAACAGCTGACATGATGAAGGTCGTAGCACCTCTCATCGCAGAGGGTTCAGTATTGTTTGTCACAACTGCTGCTGAGAAACTCAAAAACAAAGGAATCCAAAATATTGCTCACACACATACTGATGTTGTGACTCACTTGAGCCCAGCAGAGATCCTCAAATATGATTTCTGTGTCTTCACCAAAGGAGCACTCGAGACACTTTCTTCTCATTTCTCAAGCTAATTTTATGAATATCTATAACGTAATACTCTGACCCGTCGAATCACAAAAAGCTCGTGAACTCGAGCTGACTGGTGTGTACACTTTTCGTATCGCTGGTGAAGCGACAAAAACTGATGTCAAAAATGCATTTCATACACTCTACGACAGAACAGTAGGATCTATCCAAATTGCGAAAAATTATTCAAAAACTAAAAATGGAAGAAAAGGCGCTATCCGACGTCGTGCTGCTTTCAAAAAAGCATATGTAACACTCGATAAGCCTGTTACTCAACTTGCTAAACTTCATCTCTCAAAAGATTAAACTATGCCAATCAAACTCTATAAACCTACTACAAATGGCCGACGTGGAATGTCTGGTAATACATTTGAAGAAATAACAACAGACAAACCATTCAAAAAACTCACGACAAATCGTAAGAGTAGTGGTGGTCGTAACTCTCTCGGTCGTACGACATCACGTTTCCGAGGTGGAGGACACAAGCGTCGTCTCCGTATGGTAGATTTTATGTTTGCCAAAAAAGACGTCCCATCAGTCGTAGAAACAATCGAATACGATCCAAATCGTTCTGCTTTTATCGCTCTCGTGAAAGACGCAGATGGTGAGCATCGTTATGTCCTCGCTCATACGACCATGAAAGTCGGTGATACTATCGTGACATCACCAAATGCGAAACCAATTCCAGGAAATCGTCTCTTATTGAGCAATGTTCCTACTGGTCTTTTTGTTCACAATGTCGAACTCATCATCGGTAAAGGAGCTCAAGCAGTACGATCAGCTGGTGCATCTGCACTCGTCGTATCACAAGAAGGTGAATATACTCAAATCAAGCTCAACTCTGGCGAAGTACGTTTCGTACACAAGCAGTGTTATGGAACAGTTGGTGTCGTCAGCAATGTCGACCACAACCAAATCGTTATTGGTAAAGCTGGTCGTAGTCGATGGAAAGGACGTCGTCCTCATAACCTCGGTACTGCCATGAACCCAGTAGACCACCCACACGGAGGATGAGAAGGTCATACTTCTATCGGTCGTCAGCCGACTACTCCATGGGGTAAACCAGCACTTGGTGTGAGAACTCGCAAAAACAAACGTACAAATCGTTGGATTGCTACCAACAAACGTGGTTCTATCGTTAAATAATATTTTATCTTATGTCACGCAGCTTAAAAAAATGACTTTTCGTACCTGACTTTCTCATGAAGAAAGTTGCGGCTTTGAATACAACTGGTAAAAAAAGTGTTATCAAAACTTGGGCACGAGCATCTGTTATTCATCCAGACTTCGTTGGTCACACATTTGGAGTGCACAATGGAAAAGACCACGTCCCTGTTTTCGTTACAGAAGATATGGTTGGTCACAGACTCGGTGAATTTTCTCCAACTCGTATTTTCCGCAAGCATGCTGGTAAGGCAGTTGCTGCACCTACTGCTAAATAATTTTCTCCACTATGAAAGCTACTCTCATGAATGTCCGCATCTCTCCGAAGAAACTCCGAGTTATCGCTAATCTCGTACGAGGTAAGTCTGTCAATGATGGACTCGCGATGCTCCGACTCTTCTCAAAGAAAGGCGGTGATATCCTCTACAAAGTCCTCTTTAGTGCTACATCAAATGCTATCCACAATGACGGAGCAAACAAAGATGATCTCGTTATCCACGCACTCTCAATCGCTCAAGGTCCAGTCTCTCAGCGCGCTCGTCCAGTGAGTCGAGGTCGCAGTCACCGTATCTTGAAACGAACGAGTCATGTATTTCTCGAACTTTCTCATAAATAATATCTAAAACCTTTTCTTATGTGACACAAAGTTAGTCCCATCTCATGGCGTATAGGAGTCACCCGTTCTTGGGCATCGACTGGATACTACGATAAAAAAGAATACACAGCTGCTATTCAACAGGATGTCATCATCCGTGATTTGATCCGCAAATTTTTCAAAGGTCTCCCAGTAGGACACGTCAATATCACTCACAGTGATACAGGCATGAGAGTTATCATCTATACTTCTCGTACAGCTCTTCTCCTCGGTAAAAATGGTGAGAATCTCACAAAACTTCAAAAGAAACTTTTCGCTCTCTACGGTGCGAAGACTCAAGTAGACGTCAAAGAAATCAAAAATCCAGATATTCACGCGACTCTCGTCGGTGATAGTATCGGTCGTCAGGTTGAACGTCGTCTCCCATATCGTCGTGTTATCAAACAAGCAATCGCAAAAGCAATGGAAAAAGGTGCAAAAGGAATCAAGATTCGAGTCTCTGGTCGTATCGGTGGTGCTGAAATCGCTCGTCATGAGGTTTACAAGGATGGTAACATCCCAACTCAGAGCATCAAGGCTACTATTGATTACGCTGTAGAGCACGCACTCACACAATACGGAATCATCGGTTTCAAAGTGTGGATTTATAAAGGCGATGTTGAAAAAAATTAATAATGATCATTAAAAATTAAAATTTACTTGTATGCAACAACCAGCACGAACAAAATATCGAAAAGCAATGCGTGGCACCCAAAAGGGAAATGCTACCGTTGGCTTTATGCTCGCTCATGGATCATTCGGTCTCAAGGCGATGACATCTGGATTTCTCACAGCTCGTGAACTCGAAGCTGCGCGAAAGACTATCGCTCATACACTTCAGAGAGGTGGAAAAGTATGGTGCCGTGTTTTCCCACACAAACCATTTACAAAGAAACCACTCGAAGTACCAATGGGAGGTGGAAAAGGAGGCGTAGAATACTACCACGCTCCAATCCCAGCTGGAACTATGCTCTTCGAAATCGAGGGTGTCACTGATGCACTCGCTCGTGAAGCATTTACTCTCGCTGGTGCGAAACTCTCTGTACGAACCTCTATCGTTGATAGTACTTCTCTTCTCGCACTCGCTGCTTAATTCCCTCTAGACTATGCCTAAAAAAACAACTACATCTACGACCAAGACAGCCAAAGTCGCTCCAGTCAAAAAAACTGTTGCTAAAAAAGCTGCTCCTGTCAAAAAGGAAGGAAAACTCTCTGATCTCCGTGCTGAACTCTATGTTCTCAACATGAAACACGCTCTCCACGAACTCAAAGAAACTCACAAACTCAAAGCAGCAAGAAAAGCTGTCGCTCGTTTCCTTACGAATCTTAACGTCTAATTTTTATGCGAACTAAAACTGGTATCATTACCTCAAACAAGATGCAAGGAACTGTCACTGTCAAAGTAACAGAGTACCTCAAGCACTCAAAATACAACAAAGAAACTCCTGTTTCAAAGAAATTTCACGCTCACACTGATGTACCTCTCGAAGAAGGAATCACTGTCACTATCGAAGAAACCAAACCACGTTCAAAAACTGTTTGCTGGAAAGTAGTTCTTGATCAGGCCGCATAGTTTTACTACCAAATTCAATTTTTATTTATGATACAAAAAGAAACAAGACTCGTCGTCGCTGATAACACAGGTGCTAAACTCGTGCTGTGTTTCAATATCCCAAAAGGAACTCGACACCGATATGCACGTGTAGGCGATATCATCGTCTGCTCAGTGAAAGACGCAGCTCCAGATGGTCAAGTCAAAAATCACGCTGTCGTACGTGCAGTAGTTATCCGCACAACTCGTCCAGTGAAGCGAGCAGATGGCTCAACAGTTCGATCAGATGATAATGCTTGTGTTATCGTAGATGACAAAGGGCAACCAGTTGGAACTCGTGTCTTCGGACCTGTTTTCCGAGAGCTCCGAGCTGACAAGAGATTCAAAGCTATTATCAGTAAAGCTCCTGAAGTAATCTAATTGAAATTAATACCTATCACTATGAAAATCCACACTTGAGACATCGTACGAATCATCGCCGGGAAAAACCGTTTCCGCGTTGAGACAAATAAAGATGGCGCTGAAAAGCGTACACCAGTTGAGGCAAAAGTTCTCAAAGCGTTCCCAAAAGAACAGAAAGTTATCGTCGAAGGTGTCAACATCGTCACGAAACATATCAAGAAGCAGGGTAATACTCCAGGTCAAAAAGTTCAATTCGAAAAACCTATTCACGTATCAAATGTTATGCTCATCTGTCCTCAGACAAAAAAGCCAACACGAGTACGTATCGAACAAGGCGCGAAAACAGTTCGCATTTCTAAAAAATCTAATAAAGCTATAGATTAATCTCTCACTCTATGTCACTTCACAAACACTATACATCTACTGTTCTCCCTCTCCTCAAAAAAGAGCTCAAGAAGAACGTCATGGCCCTCCCTCGTATCGAGAAGGTTGTCGTGAATATGGGTATCGGATCTCTCGTCACTGGTGGACAAAAAGATTATTCTCTCTTCGAGAAGCATCTCACGCTCATCACTGGTCAGAAGCCAGTACTCTCTCGATCACGTAATTCTATCTCGAATTTCAAACTCCGAGAAGGACAACCAGTAGGTCTCACGGTGACTCTCCGTGGAAAACGTATGTATGATTTCCTTGAGAAATTTATCAACGTCGTTCTCCCACGTGTTCGTGACTTCCAAGGTCTCAAACCAAAGAGTGTCGACAAAGATGGTAACTTCAACCTCGGACTCAAAGAACAAACACTCTTCCCAGAAATCGTACAAGATGACATCGTCAAAACACATGGTATCCAAATCACTGTTGTGACTCGTACGACTTCTCCTGAGGATTCATTGCTCCTCCTCCAAAATATAGGTTTCCCATTTCATAAATAATATTCTATGACTCGCAAAGCACTCATCGCAAAATGTTCTCGCAGACAACTCCGTGCTGCACGCCAGAGAGCAAACGGGCAAAAGGTAACTTTTTCTACCCGTATCTACTCTCAGTGTATAGTTACTGGCCGTCGTCGTGCTGTTATTGGTCGATTCGGACTCTCTCGTATTGAGCTCCGTGAACGTATCAACAAAGGCGAGATACTCGGTGTTCGTAAATCTAGCTGGTAATTAACTTCTTCTATGACTACAGATTCTCTCTCAGATCTTTTTGTTTCTCTCCGCAACGCTATTGTTGTCGGACACGGTACTCTCGTAGTTCCGCACTCTACTCTCAAGGAGCGTATTCTTCATATTTTTAAGAAGAATAAATATATCATCGACTATAAAACAGAAGGTGATGTAAAAAAATCTATCGTGATCACTCTCGATAATTCTAAAAATAGGAAACTCCCTACATTCCGACGTATCAGTACTCCTGGTCATCGTGTGTATGTTGCTTCTTCAACTATCAAAAAATCTCGCAACGGTGTCGGTATTTATATCCTCTCAACACCGAAGGGTGTCATCACAGGATACGAAGCTCGCGCACTCAATGTTGGTGGAGAAATTATCGGTGAAGTTTATTAATTATTTGTTTATGTCACGTCTCGCAAAAAAACCATTTACTCTCCCAGCTGGAGTTACAGCAACCCTCAACGGTTCTACTCTCTTGTTGCAAGGAGCGAAAGGAAAACTCGACTATACGCTCCCAGCTTCAGTCGAAGCTAAAATTGAAGGAAATGTTATCACTCTCAACAGTACTGTTACGGAGGGGAAACAATTCGCTCAATGGGGATTGTCTTGGGCTCTCATCCAGAGCAAAGTCAAAGGAGTATCAGTAGGATTCCAAAAATCTCTCGAAATCCAATGAGTTGGTTACCGTGTCGAAGTCGCTGGTAAAAAAATCACTCTCGCTGTAGGATTCTCTCATAAAGTTCCTATGGTCATCCCAGATGATGTAACCGTTGTACAAGACGCACAGAATCCAAGTATTCTCATCGTCAGCGGTGTCGATGCTCAGAGAGTTGGCGAAGTCGCTGGTAAAATCCGCGCAGTCAAAACCCCAGAACCATACAAAGGAAAAGGAATCAGATACGTCGACGAATACGTCCGTCGAAAAGCTGGTAAAACAGGTGCTAAATAATAACTATTTTTATGACTCTCACTTCTCAACAAAAACGAACTGTCAGACACAAGCGTATACGAGCTCGTATACATGGTACTGCTGAGTGCCCACGTCTCTCAGTCTATCGATCAAATCGATTTATCTATGCTCAACTCATCAATGATGATGCAAATGCTACTATAGCTTCATCACATGATTCTGAAGTGAAAAAAGGTACTAAGATTGAACGAGCAAAGACTGTTGGCTCAGAAATAGCAAAAAAAGCACAATCAGCAGGTATTACAAAATGCGTGTTTGATCGAGGAGGTTTCCTCTATACTGGACGTATCTCAGCACTTGCTGATGCGGCTCGCGAATCAGGTCTCATATTCTAATTTTTATTCTATGTCAGAAGAGATAACTCAAACACCAGCACCAACTTCATCTGAAGGAACTTCAGAAACAGGAGCATCAACAGCGGCAGCTACACCTTCATCAGGAGGACGTGGTCGTGGTCGTGGAGATGATCGTGGAGGACGTCGTGACGATCGTCGCGGTGGTGGTAAAGGCGGTTTTGAACAAGTCAAAAAAGAATTCGAAGAAGTACTCCTCGAGGTCGGCCGTGTTACCAAAGTTACGAGTGGTGGACGTCAGCTCCGCTTCCGTGCTGCTGTAGTAATCGGTGATCGCAAGGGTCGAGTTGGATTCGGACTTGGTAAAGCTCAAGAAGTTTCAGTCGCTGTCGAAAAAGCAGTTAACTCAGCTAAACGACATCTCATCAAAGTCCCTCTCGAAAATGGAACTGTTCCTCACGAAGTAAATGTGAAGTTCAAGTCTGTCAAACTCATGATACATCCAGCAACAAAAGGTTCTGCTCGTCGAATTCTCGAACTCGCAGGTTGCCAAGATGTTCTCTCAAAGCGACATGGTGGACGAAACGTCATCACAACTGCCTACGCAACGATGGAAGCGCTCAAAATGTACCAGACTAAAAATTAAAAAAGGATAAATTATTAAACTTTCACTGTATGCTTTCTCACTCTACACTTCGCCCTCGGGCAACATCTCGTACATCTACCAAACGACTTGGTCGCGGTTCTTCATCTGGTAAAGGTGGGTTCTGTGGTCGTGGTTGTAAAGGGCAAAAAGCTCGTACTGGTAAAAAACTCCACGCTCTCTTCGAAGGAGGACAGACACCACTTCACATGCGTCTCCCAAAACTTCGCGGAGGAAATGACTCACGTAAGACACATTTCTCTGTTGTTCATCTCGCTGATCTCGAAAAACTCGCTCAGGCTGGTACATCTGATATCACTGTAGAAACACTTTTTGCTGCTGGTATTATCCGTGGGAAAAATTCACTCGTGAAACTCCTCTCAGGAGGTGAAATCAGCGCATCAGTTCGTCTCTCTGTCCATGCTGCTAGTGCGTCAGCTCAAAAAGCTCTCGAAAAAGCAGGTGGCACTCTCACTATTGTTGAATAATTATTTTTATGAAGAATTCTTGGAAATCATTCCTACGTTCTGCGAGTCTCAGAAAGAAAATCGGGGTTACTCTTGGTCTCGTTGCTATATATAAATTCTTATCTGTTATTCCAGTACCAGGTGTTTCAAGTGAATCACTCGCTGCTATGCGAGATGTATTTTCAGCACAACCAGGATTAGCTTTCTTCAGCTCGCTCATGGGTGGAAGTCTTGAGAGATTTTCTATTATTTTGATGGGCCTCTCTCCATACATCAATGCCTCTATTATCCTCCAACTCCTCTCTGTCGTTATACCAAAACTCGAAGAAATAAAAAAAGAAGGAGCACAAGGTCAGAAGAGAATCAATACGTATACTCGTATCCTCACAGTCCCTCTTGCTCTCGTACAGAGCTATGGTATGATCCTCCTCCTCAATAGTCTCGTATCAGGATCACAACTCGTCGATACATCGAATTATAGCAATCTCTTTGCTATGATGCTCACTATCACAGCTGGTACAGTATTTCTCATGTGGCTCGGTGAACAAATCAATGAAGTAGGTCTCGGAAATGGTATTTCTATTATCATCTTCGCTGGTGTACTTTCTGATGTCCCAGGTCGTATCATGACACAGCTCGCTAATGTCGAATGGACAGGACCAATCAATCAAATTATTGTACAGACACTCCCATTCATCGCTCTCCTTGCGGCGACACTCTTCGTCATCTATATCATTATTCGATTTACAGAAGGATACCGCAGGGTCCCTCTCGTCTATACTCGAACCGGCCGAGATGAGCGATCATATTTTCCTATTCGTGTGAATCAGGCAGGTATGATTCCTATTATCTTCGCTATGTCACTCGTGACATTCCCATACATCATCGGTCAAGCAATTGTCTTGAGAGGAGGAGGTATGCCAGAGTTTGTCCGTAGTATAGCGAATCTCATGGTACAAATATTTAATCCAAATGCTCCAACATGGTGGTTTGTCATTATATTCCTCGCTATGGTTATCGGATTCTCATATTTCTACCTCTCTATCACGTTTGATACAAAAGAAGTAGCAGAAGGTATACAGAAACGAGGAGGATACATCCCAGGTATTCGCCCAGGTCGCCAGACAGCAGATTATCTCCGCAATGTATCAAATCATCTCAATCTCTTTGGTGGTACATTTATCGCTGTTATCGCTGTGTTCCCATATGTTGCGACACTCACGAATAATCTCCTCAAAGCTAACAATATCCCATCACTCAACATAGCACAGATTGACTTCCTTATCTCAGGATCAGGTCTCATTATTGTTGTCGGTGTTGTGCTCGAACTCTTGAGACGCTTTACTGCCGAATCACAATCACACGATTACCGCAGATTTTTTTAATCAACCAATTACTTTAACTCTTATAATTTATTTTTTTATGGACGCTCAACTCATCGCACATATCCAGAATCTCGCCGCTGGCAAGAAAGATTTCCCTACTGTCCGAACTGGTATGCAGGTAGAAGTCGCACAACGTATCACAGAAGGTGATAAATCTCGTGTACAAAAATTCGAAGGTGTTGTGATCAAAACTGGTGGTAAAACACACGGTGAAAAAACATTTACTGTTCGACGTGTTACGAGCGGTCTCGGAATTGAAAAAACATTTCCAGTTTCATGCCCTACTGTTGAATCAGTCACAGTTATTCGTCAGTTCAAAGTTAATCGTAAAAATATCCGATTTATCCGTGAACTCGAAGGGAAGTCTTCACGTCTCAAGGAGGTCAAAAAAGAAACAGCAAAAACTGAAAAGGCTGCTCCAAAGAAAGCAAAAAAGCCAGCAAAAGCTGCATCTGCAGAATAATAACAATTATTTTAAAAACCCCCTCAGAACTGAGGGGGTTTTTGTTGGCAGAAATATATGTATGTCAATCGTAACCACAGTAGGTCATATTTGTTTACAGTAATTCTGGTTATAATCAGAAATAGCCAGAGCTGTTATGAATCGAAAGAAGATATTTTTCTGGAGTGTTTTTTATGTCCTCTTATTTATTTGAGGGTATTTCTCGGACAAAATTATTACACGTATCTTCCCATCGAATCCGAATAGACCAGAGGTAATCGTATATTCACCTCCTCCTGCAAATCCAAAACTCGATGCTGCGAACGAGCTTCGATCAAAATATACCGATGGTCTTGCTGTTAACGGTGATGTCCCTCCGGGGGGCGTAAGCACGTATCTTACAACAAAGAAGAGCATTATAGATGCGTATAGAAGTGGTGATCGTTCTAAAAATCTGATTCGTGCGTACATATATCTCACATCACAAGAGTGAAATTTTATAGAAAAAGAAAAAGCCCTCAATGAACTTTGTCGAAATCCACAGGATTGTACAGATTTTTTGACAGAGGTTCATGTAAAATGAAATGTGAAAGATCCACAATGAAAGCCGATTGTAAAAGCGTCTATAGAAATACTCGGTACTTCATATAAAACCTTCTCAGACCTAAAGGGTGAGTACAGTTTTACATTCAAGCACATTTCCCCTGCTGTTCTGAGATTGCAGGCTTCTTTCCCTAATTCCATGATAGGAGTGAAAAGAATTGCTCTGCTGGATAATCTCACTTCATCAGCCAAAGTTCAGTCGTTTGAGAAAAATTTCACCCTTGCAAAAGCCTTCACAGAAATTCTTATTGATACAAAAAAAAGAACTATTTCCTGAGAGGGTGCTAGTATAACCGATAAAGGTTATTTTATAGTAACACCATATACAAAATATAGTATTCCATTTAATGGAATTGTGGAAGGGGAAACCCCTTATATAGGAAAAGTGAAAGTTCTTGTATTTGAATTTGATAGGCAGTCTTCGAGTTATTTGCTCGATGCGGATATTTTTGATCAAGTAGCCTGATTGGTCAGTCAATCAATGGTTACCTACGGTATGCCATATATTATATTTAGTGCTGAAAATGGCACAAAATTGGATGTATTGAGTAGCAATCCTATACATCTCGCAACTACAAATAGAGAATCGGATGAGACAGATAATTTATTGTTAAGAAAAGAACACAGAGAGCTTTTTGAAAAGGCATATACAGATTCTCAAAAATCACCCGACACCTACCCGATTGATAGTCTCTGGGAATATAATCATGGTAACAAAAGAATTGTTCCTCTCTATTGGTCTTTTGATCGTAAAAAAGGTTATTGGAATAATGTTGGGTTTCGTTTTGTCACCAATCAATTCACAGCGCCATACAACATCGAGAGTATTTTATATACTGTAAATAATCAAGAACAATAAAATATGTTTTATTTCTTAGAAATTATATTTTTTATTTTGCATGTGCTCTTATTTTCGCCGTGAGTATAACTACTTGGGCAAATGATGATCAGACAGAACAGACTCTATCCTGTTATGAAACACGAGAGAATACAGCTTTGGGATATAAAACAAATGGTACTTGTAATATAACAGAAGCACATAGCGGGACAAGATTAAAGATTACAAAGTTTCACATAGAGCCCTGTCCTGGAACCAATGCTGACGGTACCAAGAAAGATAGGGATTGCACTCCTCATGTACATTATACTGGTTGCGATTATGGTGGCTGGTACCATATTTCTACTAACTATTGTTGGCCAACGTATACTTGTCTTACTTCTGGTATTAGCACTGCAAATGCACATATTATTTCTCCTTATGAGCTTCCAGATGTAGGAGGTGTCTATCCACTCGCACAGAATTATTATTACACTATTGTGCCCACAGGGAGTGGTGGTACGTCGGCAGGTTGTGAATATGCTTGTGATGGCGGATATATACGAGATGCGAGCACGATTTTTTGTCGATTACCTGTTTGTATACCAACCCCGGGAATAGCCTCAGTCGTTATCGGAGGTCTTCATTACATAGCAAATGGTGACTTTGTGACACCTTCAGACAATCCTGCCAATTTACAACTCAATCAAGACTGGCAAATCGCCATCAATTGGTCTGCTTCTGGTGACGATAAATCAACCATCAATAAACCGAATAGTAATAATGGTTGCGAATTTACGTGTAATGATGGATTTATAAAAGCAACTGATGCTGGCACGACGAGTTGTCGCCGTGCATTCTGTCTCCCAGGTGTTGGCATGGGAATATCTACCAATGATACTCCTCCTGCAAATGCGTATGCATTCAGTGCAAACGAACTCCCCCCGTCTGGTATGCTCACGATGGATTATGTAACGACAATCAACTGGGCAGCTTCTGGTGATTCCAAGGCGAGCATCACTCGACCGAGCTCAACGAGATGATGTGAATATACGTGTAATGATGGATATATAAAAGCAAATGATAGCTGATTGATTTCTTGTCGTCGGGCGCGATGTCTCCCAAATCCGAGTATTCAGGTAAGCGTGACTGATACAGCACCACCTCATGCGAGCCCACTTTCAGCCGATGAGTTACCATGATCAGGGATGCTCACGATGGACTACACCACCACCCTCGTCGACCCCATCACCCGACCAAACTCGACAAAAGGTTGTGAATACACCTGTGACAATGGCTACAAACTCGTCACTGAATCAGGCATCACAAAATGTATTCCCATTGTCTGTATCATCGATCCAGCTAAGTGACAAAAAGCATCCACGAGCACTCTCTGTGATGGAGACGATCTCCATGCAAATATGTCGTGACATGTCGATCTCCCATTCACCTATGTTGGATATGTCGGAACTGTTCCGAGCTGTACTGGCCCAACAAAATGCGAATGGTATTGTCCATCCACAACACCCTACTATTGCTCCCTCACCAATACCTGCCTCACTCGTGCAGCTGATTGTTGTCCATCAGGCCAAACCCTCTGCCCTAATACCGGCAAATGTGCAGCTGACTGTACGACCTGTGGCACATTTGCCCCTTCTGAACTCAAGGCCAATGTCGACCAACCGTACATCAAATGCGACCCCATCGATCTCCAAAAAACTCATTTCCGTTACCAAATTACACAAGGCACCAACGTCATCTATACATCAAATGCTTTCCCAACAGGCACAGAAGTGAAACATCCAAATACATTTGCCACACTAGGTTCCTACACGGTCACCTGTCTCTATGGTACATTATCTGAAGCAAATGATAGTTCCAAAATTAACTCTCTCATCAAAAAAGATACCTGTGCAAAAACTATGGTCGTAAAAGCTGAAAACACAGCCACACAATGATGTAGTAACATCTATGCTTACCGAGGAAGCACACTCTCCAATGAAATGACATCAGCTGATGCATTTAATGGTTCATTTCGTTGCGGGAGTCGTATCAATCTAGGAACTATCGAAGCACCATACAAACTAAAAATTGGAACGAGTGGTACAGCATCCTCTCAGACACTCACGAATGATGCAGGATTTTTAGCTCTTTTTCCAGAGTTTGGTTTTGGTATTTCTACACAATCAAATCCCTACCAATTTACAACCATCAATACTCCCGTTGAATGTGCCGTAAAAGTCTGAGACTGATACAGTACCAACAGTCTCTGTCAGGCAACAGCTTGTGTTGGCTCCAACTGTACAGCGCCTCAAACCTTTGTTGTTTCTCCATCTTCTGAATCTGTCTGTACACCTGATCTCAAATCCAGTTATGATATCGGCTGTAATCCCCTCGATACAGCGAACTATCCATGATGTGTGAAGTGGCTCTACGATTGATTCAAAACTTGTACTATCGCTGATCAAACAGCCTGCCCAGTCATCAAGCGTACCATGAATATCAAGAAAAATGGTATCCCAGATACCAGCGAACTCACGTGTAAAATTACCAAACCAGCAGGCGCAATCAACTTCGTCAAAGAATGTAGCATGCTCCTCCCTTCTGGAAATATACCAGTGACTATCTTCTGAGGCGACGATGACAGCTACCAGACAACGAGATATTCTCTCCAACAAGATACAGCATATCCCACTGCAAAACTCGAATACTTCGTAAAAAGCGGAACAGGTACAACACTCGTCACGGCTGAGTACTGGAAAAACAAACCAGTGACAGCGACCATTACCTGTAATGATCTCCCTGGAGCAAGTGACGGAACTGAGTGTGCCTGTGCCCAGGCGATTGATGGCGATACAGGAAATCTCTGGTCATTTGGTGTTCCGAGTGTGACTGGATGACCTGATATCATGACCTACAATCGTACTATTGCCAGCAGCTATTGACCATCAACGGCTGTGAGAGTGCAAGATACAGCATGACTCAAATCATCTGACATCATCGTCAACATCGCTGTTGATACAGCTGCTCCACATGTCACGCCAACCATAACAGGGACGACAGTAACGCTCGCTGTCACTGATACTGGAGGTTCTAGACTCTGGAGGCCAGGCAAAGCAGGAAACACTCTCCCAGCAGGTATGTCCCAAGACAATGCTGTCCTGTATCGAGTGTGACCTCTCGCCAACAAGGCAACACTTCAATTTGTCGACAATTGTGTGCCAGACAACAATGGAAACTACTACAAGTATTCAGAAACAGGCTCAGCAGCAACAGGTCAAACAGTCACTATTCCAGGCGTGGATGCAACCAAAATTCTCGCCTACTGCGTCCAAGACAACGCTGGTAACGTCACACGATGAGTCTACCCATCTACTCCTGTTGCTTGTTTCTCTGCGAGCAATATGCCAACAGTTCCAAAACTCTCAGTCACCAACAACTACATCGCTCCTCTCATTGCTCGTATCACTGCTGCCACTCCACAGTATGGATATGGTATGAGTGAAGACACCAACACTGCCAACTGTTTCCGTGGTATCATCTCGAGTAATATCTCTCGTCTGGTCACCAGCCAATACAACAGTACTCTCCTCACTGCATCAACCAACAACATCGACTGGAATACTCCTGCTAAAATCAAAACCAATCCTACTATCAGCAACACTAATGGCTACTATTACTACAACACCAACAATGGTACGAACAATACGACTCTCACCATCAACACTAGTCCATCTGGTCGAGGTACCAAGACAGTCGTAGCAGAAGGAGCAAACATCCACATCACCAACAACATCAACTATCTCGATGAAGGTGACTCAACCAAAATCCTCATACTCATTGCAAAGAAAAATCCTACCACTGGTACTGGAGGAAATATCTATGTTGATCCAAGCGTCACCAACATCGACGCCATCCTCATAGCAGATGGTTCTCTTCTCAATGGAACTGCTACAGCAACACCATCCATCATCAACTCACTTGACTGGCTCACTCCTTCAGAAACAAATCTCATCAACAATCGTCTCGTCATCAATGGTCGTCTCTATTCTATGAATACACGTGGATGATCTCTCACAGGCTCATGAACCATTCTCTCTGCTATTGCACCATGAGCAGGCAAATACTTCAATCCAAATCCACCAGCCAACCAACCACAACCATCAGCCCCAGCCACCGTCAACCTCGCTGCAGAACAAGACCTCGAGAGATTCCGCTACATCAACGATGACGGTACTGCTCAGTGTACTCTCCACATCAACTACAAGACGATACCGGTGAACCAGTTACCGGCCGTCCTTATCCGTCCTTATAATTTTTCTGGAGGTAATTGTGGGTTTTAAGAGAAAAATCATACTGACATTGATATGAAAATGTCAATATTTAAACAACCGATAAGGACTACATTTTGTTCATACTTGACTATACTCTTGGGAGATATATTTTAATGCCGTGTGTATGAAATTTTGACGGTACTTCCTGGTATGCGCATCATGTCTTCTTTGTTCGTGTTCTCTCTGGAATGAGAAACCAGCTCCAAAGCCAGAAGTGGTTGAGTTACCGATAGAAAAAGCATTCCAGCTTCATAAGGACTATGTCAAAAAACTTGGCTACCAGAAACATTTACAACCAGGAGAGACGAGCACGTATCTATCGACACGGCAGGAAATTATTGATGCCTATATGGCTGGCAATCGCACCACAAATCTTTTGAGAGCGTATATTTATTTGACGTCACTAGAATCCGATTTTAATCAAAGAGATAGCCTCATCAAGGAACTCTGCTCTATTGATCCAACTACTTGTCAACAGACGCTAACCGATGTTTCGATCACAGGTATCGTGAGAGATTCTCAAGGTAAACCATTGTCGAATGTAACAGTGGAAATTCTGGGCACAAAAAATCAAACTATCACAGACGCTAAGGGACAGTATTTGCTACAAATAAAAGCACTTACTCCTTCTATTTTGCGTATCAGAGCTTCATCCAATAAGACTATGATAGGCATCAAAAAAATAACGGTACTTGACGGTATTACAGCAGCCAATCCAACACAAGCATTTGAGAAAAATTTCACTCTCGTGACCCCGTACACCACTGTATCTATTGATACCACAAAAAAGACTATATCGGGCAAAGATACCGTTTTGAGTGAAAATGGTTATCTGATCACGACACCATTTACAAAGTATTTAATTCCTTTTGACGCTATTGTTAAAGGAAGAACTCCCTATACAGGGAAATTGACCGCTATGGTGTTTGAATTTGATAAAAATTCTTCGAGTTATCTTTTAGATGCAGATGTGTTTGATAATGTCCAATGACTTGCATCGCAGCTTCTCGTAACCTACGGTATGCCATTTATTATCTTCACTGCTGAAGATGGCTCAAGATTGGATGTTTTGAGTACAAATCCTATGACTATTTGGACGACGAGTCGTTCTGATGACCTTGTAAATTGGCTCCAATATCGAAAAGATTATCAAGAAATATTTGCTTCCGCTTTTGCTGAAGTACAAACTTCCAAGAAAAAATATCCAATAGATAGCTTTTGGGAGATGACACATGGAAACAAAAAGATGGTGCCATTGTTCTGGGTTTTTGACCGAGAAACGGGTTACTGGGATAATGTAGGATACAAATTTGTTACTAATAAATATACAGATCCTTATAATATAGAAACTCATTTCTATACTGTTTATATCAAAAAATAATTTCTATGTTGTTTCGTATTTTTCTTTGATCTTTAACTCGCTGAGCACTCTTTTTGTGCTTATTGGTGCCTAGTTTTTCCATGTATGCTAACTATGATGCGGCGACCTGGGAGGAGGACTGTTCTACAGAAGAGCCAGGCGTAGAAGTAGATAATCCGGCCGTTGTTGATAATGCAACATGTAATGTGACATATACTCGTGATGGTTCTATGACAGTTGTTTTGAGGCGACACAATCAGCCATGTCCACCAGAGAGTGATCCAGGTAAAGATTGTTCTGATCATGAACATCGTGGTGAATGTGTTCTCGGGGAACCATATATATCCAATATTGACTATGCCTCATGTGTGCCAACCTATGCCTGTTCTGATACAGATACAGTAAGTCGTGAACATGCACATGTACTTGTGGATACCGAGCTTCCACCTAAAATCAATGAGGTATTTTATCTCGATAATAATTATAACTATAGTCTTGTTTGGGATATTGCTGCTGATAAATATGCTCCTGCCGACATTGTGCGGACAAATACCGCCGCAGGGTGTGAATATACTTGTGATGATACATACATCAAAGCGACAAACGATGCTGATGGTATTATCAAATGCCGTCTTGCCATCTGTCTCCCGAACCCACTCCATGGAATAACGACGAATGATACAACACCAGCAAATTCTCATCCATTTTCAAATGATGAACTCGCTGCATCAGGTGTTTTGGTGCGTGACTATACTACAGAAATAAAATGGGAAATAGCTGACGGAAAACATGACGTAGCAGATATTACCCGACCAGAAACTCTGAATGGTTGTGAATTTACATGTGATGATGGATTTATAAAAGCTAATGATAATGGCATTATAAATTGTCGACGCGCTCGATGTCTCCCAAATACTGCTATTGGAGTGACGACGACTGATACGGCCCCAGATCACGCTCATCCACTTTCTCTCGATGAAATTGGTGTAACAGGGAAACTCGTCCGTGATTATCAGACAGTCTTGGTTGATCCTGGTGTCAATGGAACTCCAACACAAGACCCAACAAAATGATGTGAATATACCTGTGATAATGGTTATCGAATGGTAACAGAGTGAGGCATCACAAAATGTATACCGAATGTCTGTATTGAGACAACCACCAATAAGAAAGCGAGTAATGGTTCTATCTGTCAGGACAATACCGTCTCTAACGGAACGCAGGCTACTGCGACATCCAATGCTGCTGGTACAGTAGCCACTATTGGAGTGGCGGGAACTACTTATGTCACTGCTCCGTATGTGACCGTGAGTGGGGGGTTATGTACAGTGAAACCAGTGGCGACTTCTACCATTGCTTCTGGTTCTGTAACAGCTGTGACGCTCACCGGAGCTGTAGGTTGTACAGTGGCTCCAACACTCATTATCGCTCGACCAAATAGTGACGATACAGAATATATCTCACTTCATGCTGACAAACCATATCTCAATGTGGCCATGAATTGATCGACCCCAAACTGTACGAGTCAAAATAAATGTGAATGGTATTGTCCTACCACAACCCCATACTATTGTGGTGTGACGAATACGTGTGTTGCTCGTGCAGTTGATTGTTGCCCAACAGGTCAATCATATTGTGCGACAACCAATTCGTGTGCAACGACATGTGCTTCATGTGCCACTGGAGCTCCGAGTGAGCTCAAGGCAGGTGTTGATCAGCCATATATTTCTTGTGGTGCCATTGATAATACAAATACGCATTTTCGCTACAAGATTTCATCTGGTGGTGCCACTTCAACTGCGACCGCAACAGCCTCTCTCTGAGCTTCATCAGTCGTTGTCACAGTGACATCTGCTTGAGCAGGCTATACGACAGCTCCTGCGGTGACATTTTCAGGCGGTTCATGTACTGTCGCTCCACAAGCGACTGCGACAGTTGTCTCTGGTTCTGTAACAGCTATCACTGTCACTGCTGGTACATGTACTATAGCACCAACGAGTGTTATTATTGCTGCACCACCAGCATCTGCGAGTACATATATTTCTCCAAATACCTACACTACAGGAACACAAGTGAAGCATCCATTTGCTCTCGATGCGGGGACATACACTGTGACATGTCTCTATGGTTCATCATCGACACCAGCTGAGAACATGACGGCGAATGCAGCATCTTGTAGTAAAACCATGACCGTTACTGCGAATAGTACAAAAGGTTGTAGTAGTATTATCGGTTATCGAGGTGACACGCTCTCAAATGAGATGACATCAAACACAGCATTTAATGCTTCATTCCGATGTGGAAGCAGGAGCGCTATTCCAGCAGGCACTATTGAACCATATCATTTACGAGTCGGGTCACAATTAGCACGCTTAGAGGATGATACAGCATTTTTAGCTATTTTTTGAGGAGGACTCGGAGCTATATCCACTCAAACTCAACAATATCCATTTGTGACCAACAACACTGCTGTGGAATGTGCGGTAAAAGTAGGCGATGGGTACAGTACCAATAATTCTTGTAAAATTACGACCTGCGTTGGTCTCGATTGTGTCACGCCAGAAACATTTGTTATCACTCATTCTACCGAAGCCATATGTACTCCAAATACAGATACAACCTATGATATAGGATGTAATGATCAGAGTGCAGATTATACTGCGTGTGTTAACTGGCTCTACAGCGGATTCTCAGGTACTAATAGCTTTACGAGAACGCTCGATGTCAAAATCAATGGTGTTGCTGCGACTCGCGATGTGACCTGTACTATCAGTCGTCCTGCAGGAGCTCTCAACGATATCAAAAACTGTACGCTCCTCCTCCCAACAGGCAATGTACCAGTTACTGTTTTCGGTGGAGAAAATAATGTATTTCAAACCACACGGTACACTCTCGAACGAGATACACAAGCACCTTCAGCGAGTATCGCATATTATGCGAAAAATGGTAATGGTGTACCACTCACCAATCTCGAATACTGGCAAAATCAACCAGCAACAGCCGTTATTACTTGTACTGATGCGCCAGGTGCATCGGACGGTACCAACTGTGCTTGTGCGACGACACTCGATGGTGATACAGATGCTCTCTGGTCTATCGGTGTTCCAAATACTGACGCGAGCATAGGTACTCGCTGACCTGATATTATGAAATACTCTCGAACGATTACTTCTTCTGGTCCGTTTTCTGCCGTGAAAGTACAGGATACAGCAGGTCTCAAATCGAGTGTTCCTATTAACATCGATATTAAAATAGACTCTATAGCGCCAAAAGTTGTTCCATCAAGCAATGGCACTTCTGTGACATTGGTGTTGACTGATACGGGTGGTTCAGGACTTTGGAAACCGTTGACGTCATATACTCAAAATGCTTCTGCAGGTATTGCGAGCGGAGCCGTGCTCTATAAGACTGGTTCAAAAACAGATGCATCTGTTCCATTTGCATCAGAGACATGTATTGCTCGAAATAATGCCGATTATTACAAGATCAATGAAGCATCTTCTTCAGCGCAAACAGTACAATTAGCCGTAAGTGGCGTGACAAACGATATAAATACGACAACCGCAGTTCTCGCCTACTGCGTCCAAGACAACGCTGGTAACGTCACACGATGAGTCTACCCATCTACTCCTGTTGCTTGTTTCTCTGCGAGCAATATGCCAACAGTTCCAAAACTCTCAGTCACCAACAACTACATCGCTCCTCTCATTGCTCGTATCACTGCTGCCACTCCACAGTATGGATATGGTATGAGTGAAGACACCAACACTGCCAACTGTTTCCGTGGTATCATCTCGAGTAATATCTCTCGTCTGGTCACCAGCCAATACAACAGTACTCTCCTCACTGCATCAACCAACAACATCGACTGGAATACTCCTGCTAAAATCAAAACCAATCCTACTATCAGCAACACTAATGGCTACTATTACTACAACACCAACAATGGTACGAACAATACGACTCTCACCATCAACACTAGTCCATCTGGTCGAGGTACCAAGACAGTCGTAGCAGAAGGAGCAAACATCCACATCACCAACAACATCAACTATCTCGATGAAGGTGACTCAACCAAAATCCTCATACTCATTGCAAAGAAAAATCCTACCACTGGTACTGGAGGAAATATCTATGTTGATCCAAGCGTCACCAACATCGACGCCATCCTCATAGCAGATGGTTCTCTTCTCAATGGAACTGCTACAGCAACACCATCCATCATCAACTCACTTGACTGGCTCACTCCTTCAGAAACAAATCTCATCAACAATCGTCTCGTCATCAATGGTCGTCTCTATTCTATGAATACACGTGGATGATCTCTCACAGGCTCATGAACCATTCTCTCTGCTATTGCACCATGAGCAGGCAAATACTTCAATCCAAATCCACCAGCCAACCAACCACAACCATCAGCCCCAGCCACCGTCAACCTCGCTGCAGAACAAGACCTCGAGAGATTCCGCTACATCAACGATGACGGTACTGCTCAGTGTACTCTCCACATCAACTACAAGACGATACCGGTGAACGAACTCCCAGAAATTCTTGTGAGATCAGGAGACTACAGTGGCTGTAATTTCTAGTTTATTCTATGAAAATCCTTATTACTGGTGGGGCTGGTTTTATTGGCTCACACCTGGTTGATGCCTGTATGGATGCATGAAATAATGTGTGCATTGTGGATGATTTTTCATCGTGATCACGTGCGAATATCGAACAACACAAAAATAATTCACGACTCCTCGTGTGCGAAGGGGATATATGTGATGAGCAGAGAATGAAGTCTATTTTTCACTCTTTTCAACCAGATGTAGTGTTTCATCTCGCTGCGCAGATAAATGTCCGTGAATCAATCAAACATCCACAAAGAGATGTTGAGGTGAATATTGTAGGCACCCTCAATATCCTTGAATCTATGAGAGAAGTGAATTGTCAGCACATGATATTTTCTTCGACCGGAGGGGCTATGTTTGGTGGAGATAATCCACCATATTCCGAAGAGCATATCGCTAACCCTGAAACACCCTATGGAATCTCAAAACGTTCAGTAGAGTTTCTCCTTGGTTTTTATGAGAGACAGTACGGTATTCAATCTACGATATTACGCTATGCAAATGTCTATTGACCACGACAAAATGCTCACGGAGAAGCAGGGGTTGTCTCTATATTTCTCGACAAGATTAAAAACAATGAAGTTCCCACGATTTTTGGTGATGGAAACCAGACACGTGATTTTGTCCATGTTGATGATGTCGTCTCTGCCAATATTCATTCACTTGAGAAAAATTTGACGGGTATTTATCATGTTGGAACAGGTACAGAAACTTCAGTAAATGAACTCTGGAGTATTCTTGCGCGCGCTACTCAAACAACATTAACTCCTCAACATATTGCAGCACTTTGAGAAATTCAGCGTACTGCACTTGATGCATCAAAACTTCAAGCAACATGATGGAACATTCGTCAGAGTATACAAGATTGAATTGTGTCTATGATTTAGTTTTTATGGCCTATCACAACCTCAATACGCTCACGATTTTTCCTGAGAAGCTCACTCACAACCTCAACATTCTTTCAACATTCTTTCCAGGTATTCAGCCTGTTCCTGTTGTGAAAAGTAATGCCTACGGTCATGGTATCAAAATACTCGCGCCTCTCTTGATGTGATATGATGCTCCATTCGTCTGTGTGGATTCACTCTATGAGGCGTATGAACTCGAAAAATATGGATACAAAAAAGATATACTTATCATGGGATACGTTGATCCGCGAGATGTACCACGGAGGAAAAATTTCATCTACGCTGTATCGGATTTAGACTATGCTTCCGCTATTATCAGGACATATTCTCGTGCCAGAATGCATCTCTTTGTGGACACAGGGATGCATCGAGAGGGCATCCAAATATTGGATTCTATTTTAGCCAAAAATATCCTCAAGAATATACGTCCAAACATAGAGGGGCTCATGTCTCACCTTGCCACGCCAGAAGATATTGTTTTTACAGAGAGTCAGCTGACAACATTTCAGACATTCCAAACCATTCTGGCCAGTATGGATATATATCCAAAATATATACATATTTGTGCCTCAGGCTGATTGATTCATGCAGAGAAATATCATTTTCCTCTCGGAAATATCGCTCGCACAGGACTCGCATTTTTTGGATACGGTCATGCTACATTGCAGCCTGCATTACGTTGTACCACGAAACTTATCCAAACAAAAGTCATACAATCAAATGAAACAGTTGGTTATGATAATACCTATCGCGCTGAGAAAACCATGAAAATCGGTGTACTGCCAATCGGATATCACGATGGTATGGATCGGAGATTTTCAAATATGTGAATGGTGTTACTTCGAGAAATACAATGTCCGATTATTGGGAGGGTTTCTATGAATTTGACGACGATTGATCTAACACATATTCCAGAAGCACGCATCTGAGATGAAGTAGTATATATTGACGAAAATCCAGATTCCCCTGTGAGTCTAGAGCATCAAGCCGAAAGAACACAAGTTATACCATATGACATGCTGGTACATATGAATAAGGAGATGTATCGTCGAGCAAAGTAGTTTTATTTTGTTGCTGAAAATAATACTTTGAAAAGCTCATTTTGATCGGCCCAGAGAAACTCTGAGTAAGAATCGGGTGATAGGTATTCATTATCAATTTCTGATTCATGCTGTACGACAGTGAGTATTGCGTTAGAATCTTTTGCTGAATTATAAGAAACTTTTATCAATATCCGCCCTCAATTTTTAATAGCTTGAGTACGGAAAGAGGATTTTAAAAGTTCTTGTTTTGCTTTTTTTTGTGTCAAAATGTCTGTCTTATTTGATTCTACTGTAATACCTTTTTTTTCTAATTCTTTCACAACTCCATTAAATAAATCCAAATGTTCTACATCTATTCCAAAAGTTGGACTAGCAAGATTTGGATTAACGTTGACACTGACAGCATCAAATCTTTTTTTGACTTCTTTTATCGGATCGTAGGGCAGTGAGCTAGCTGGTATTATGTAAGATGATTTAATTCAACGTAAAACAATATTTACGAATTCTGGAGTATGAAATTTGTGTATATGGACACCTTTCAATGAAAGAATTTGCCCTGATGTAACACCTTGCAATCCAGGACAAATATCACTCATTTCATGTATATTTAAACCAGAAAGTATAGCAACTGTTTCTTCTTGCGTGGCTGTCACGAGAGTACTGCTCTCAGGTACTTGCTGTAATTGATGGAGCTCAGCACCATATGTTAATTCGTGCCCTCATTCAATAGCACCCCGATTATTTATAGTAAAGAGAGATGCTGGCACCTTAATAGCTGTTGTCATAATTTTAATCATTCAAATTATTTTAATTACTTTATATATAATTAAATAATTGTCAAATATTTAATACAGATGAGCTATAAAAATTAATTTGACAATTTTGGTACACTTACTATACTCCTCCGCATATCACATATATCCCGATTTTCGTGCACGAACCAACTAGATAACTCGTCCGTGTTTATCGCATAGCAAGTATGCGGTTTTTCTGTGTCTTTTATCTCCTTTTTTTACGTTATGACTGCGAAAAAACTCACCAAACCTGCTAAGAAAGCAGGCAATAAGGTGTCTACAAAGGCTGTTAAAAAAACAGCTGCTGTGAAGAAAACACCTAAAAAGCCTATCGCAAAAGCGAAGGTCGTTGCTAAAAAAGTCAATTCAAAGAAAAAGATTGCGAAGCCTGTCGTAAAAAAAGCAAAAGCAGTTACAAAAAAACCTGCACCAAAGAAAACACCTAAAAAGCCTATCGCAAAAGCGAAGGTCGTTGCTAAAAAAGTAGCCAAAAAAACTCCTACTCCAAAGCCAGTATCAAAACCAACACCAAAAAAGGAAGTTTCTAAAAAAACTAAAACAGAATCAGTAAAGAAAGGAAAAGAACCTCGTAAGCAGTTGTCTCTGTCTCCTGTTCCAGCAATTACACACGCTCCACGTCTTGAGAAGGCAACACATGGCGCACTCTACGTCCGATCTGGTCGCCACTTTTTCACAGAAGACCGTGCCATCATTGATATGCCAGAGCTCATCGCAGCACAACTTGATTCGTATCGTTCATTTATTGAATACGGTCTCAATGAGGCGCTCGAGAGCGTGTTTCCTATTTCAGACTTTTCAGAAGAACGTGTAGAAATCCACTATAAAGGTATGGAGCTCGAAGCACCTCGTTACACCAGCAAAGAATGTCGTCGAAAAAACCTCAATTACGAATCGTATCTTCGTGTGAAGCTCCAAATGCTCAACAAAGAAACTGGAGAAATCAAAGAAGACACAGTATTTATGGGTGGAATCCCTCTCATGACAGAGAAGGGGACATTTATCGTCAATGGAGTTGAGCGAGTTGTTGTTCACCAAATTATCAAGGCTGATGGTATCGCATTTGAAACAGATGCAGGTGTGTATAGCGCAAAAATCAAACCAAAAAAAGGTGCATGGCTCGAATTCTCGACAGATCGTCGTGGTATGATAACTGTTCGTATCGACAAAAAACGAAAAATGCCAGCGACGACACTCTTGAGGGCCTTTGGTATTGAATCAGATGCGGCCATTATCAAAGCATTTAAAGATGACAAAGATATCATTGCGAAATTTATCCAACCAACGCTCGATAAAGATAAAACAAAAAACCAAGTAGAAGCATGGCATGCTCTCTACAAGCTCATCCGACCAGGCGATCTTGGTACTGATGAGCGAGTTGAGGATCTTTTCCGTACAACATTTTATAATGGAAAACGATTTGACCTCGGAGAAGTCGCACGTTTGAAGATGTCTCGAAAACTCGGCGTCAGTGGTGTCTACGAAGGAGAAGGTCACTTCCTCTCAACAGATGATATAGTTGAGACACTACGTTATCTCATGAAGCTCCAAATGGACGATCCGAGTTGTACACCTGATGATATCGATCGACTCGATAATCGTCGTATTCGATCAGTCGGAGAACTCGTACAAGAGAAATTTCTCGTCGGTCTCGCACGTATGGAGAGAATTGCCAAGGATCGTATGACAGTGATCAATCTCGATGAATCAACAGCGCGAAGCTTTATTAACCACCGACCTATCGAAGCTGTCGTAAAAGAATTCTTCAGCAGTTCACAACTCTCACAATTCATGGATCAGAGCAATCCTCTCTCAGAGCTCGCTCATAAGCGTCGTATTTCTGCGATGGGTCCTGGTGGTCTCACTCGTGAACGTGCATCGTTTGAGGTCCGAGATGTTCATCCAACTCAATACGGTCGTATCTGTCCTATTGCGACACCAGAAGGTCCAAATATCGGTCTCGTTCTTCACTTTTCATCTTTTGCTCGTGTTGATCAATATGGTTTTATACAGACTCCATACCGAAAGATCAGCCATTTCGTAGCAAATGACGGTCACTCAGCAGTGAATCGTATTACGCTCGAAAATATCGTTGATGAAAAATGAAAAGTACTCGTACCAGAAAAAGTTCTCATGAAAAAAGAACATGCAGAACTCCTCACAAAATCATATAAAGAAAAAGAAATCCTCGTTCGGGGGTATCTCACGGATGAGTGTGAATATGTCGATGCCTATGTAGAGCGTGATTTTACTATTGCTGAAGCAAACTCTCCAATTGATACATTTGGTAATTTCGCTGAAACTCGTCTCGGTGCTCGTCAAAACAGCGAGGCAACCATCGTGTACGTTCGTGATATTACACATATTGATATCTCTCCAAAACAGATTGTGTCTGAGACAACTTCATTGATTCCATTCTTGGAACACGATGATGCGACTCGAGCAGAAATGGGATCGAACATGATGCGACAGGCTGTTCCTCTTGTTCGTTCTTCAGCACCTATTGTTGGTACTGGTAATGAAAAAGTCTTTGGTGAAAAAAGTGGATACTGTATCCAGGCTGATCTCGATGGAAAAGTAGTCGGTGTTGATGCCAAGCATATCACAGTCATGTATAACAATGGCGAAAAGAAAACCTACGAACTCCTCACATTTGAGCGATCAAATCACGACATGCAGATACACCAGTATCCTCGTGTCTCTCATGGACAAGAATTCCGAGCAGGTGATATCCTCGCTGATGGTCACTCTATGGAACAAGGTGAGCTCGCTCTCGGTCAGAATCTCCGTGTTGCCTATATGCCATGGAATGGTTATAACTTCGAAGATGCGGTCATCCTCAACTCACGACTCGTAGAACAAGATTATTTCACCAATGTCTCTATCAACGAATATACACTCGATGTTCGTGAGACAAAACTCTGACCAGAAAGTACAACCAGCGATATCCCAAATGTCTCAAGTGCGAAACTCAAAGACCTCGATGAAAATGGTATTGTTCGTATTGGTGCCTTCGTCAAGGGTGGTGATATCCTCGTCGGTAAAATCACGCCAAAAGGTGAACAAGAACTTTCTCCAGAAGAGCGTCTCCTCCGAGCAATCTTTGGTGATAAATCAAAAGACGTCAAAGACTCTTCTCTCTATCTCCCATCGGGTTCAGGAGGTAAGGTTATTGATATCCAAATCCTCAGAAAAGAAGAAGGCGACAATCTCGCAACAGGTGTATTCCAACAAGTCAAAGTGTATGTCGCTCAAACTCGAAAAATAGAAGTCGGTGATAAGATGGCGGGTCGACACGGTAACAAAGGTATCGTTGCTCGTATTGTGCCTCCAGAAGATATGCCACATACAGCTGATGGTCAGCCAGTAGATATTATCCTCAACCCTCTTGGTGTTGTTTCTCGTATGAATATCGGGCAAGTCCTCGAAGCTCATATCGGTGAAGCTGCCCGCCGTCTCGGTATCAAAGTCGCGACACCAGTGCTCAATGGTATCACTATTGATACGATTCATGATCTCATGAAAAAAGCAGGCATGGATACATCAGGCAAGGTTCAGCTTTATGATGGACAAACTGGTGAGCCATTCGCAGAAAAAACAATGCTCGGTACCGTCTACATGCTCAAGCTCCACCACCTCGTTGAAGATAAAATCCATGCTCGTGCTGTCGGTCCTTACTCTATGATTACACAGCAACCACTCTGAGGTAAAGCTCAAAACGGAGGTCAGCGATTCGGAGAAATGGAATGTTGGGCAATCCAGGGTTACGGTGCAGCCAATATCCTCCAAGAAATCCTCACGATTAAATCAGATGATATCACAGGACGTACACAGGCATACCGTGCTATCGTCAAAAACGAACCAATCAAACGTCCGAGTGTTCCAGAATCATTCCACGTGATGATCAAAGAGCTTCAAGCTCTCGGTCTCAAACTCGAGCTCCTCGAACAAGGAGAAGTCGATAATCGTGGTGATGAGTATGCAGGACGTATGGGAGAGGTCGAAGTCTTCTCAGATCTTGTCAAAAATACTTCTGAGAGCGAATAATACCTTTTCATTTTCTTTTTAATCTTCGTTTATGGTCAAACAATCAAACCCAGCTGAACAAGAGGAAACACAACTCGACGCAGCCCTCGACGCTTCACTCGACTCTATGGATGAGGAGATGGTACTTCCAGAAGAAGATGATGTCGTATCATCTCCTTCAGAAGACGATCTTCTCGGCCCAGAGTTTGATGAAATCGGTGCTGAAAAAGAGAGTTTTCTCGGTGATGACAATATGAATCCGTATCTTACGGATGAGATGACAGATTTTCTCAATGACAGAATCACAGACTATTCTGCAATTAGCAAAAATGCTGGTAAGCAAAATATCACCGCTGGTAAAAACCTCAATAAGGTTCGTGGTATTTCTATCTCTATTGCAAAAAAAGAAGATATCCTCGCCCAGTCTCATGGTGAAATCCTTATCTCAGAAACAATCAACTACCGTACTCAGCGTCCTGAACGTGGTGGTCTCTTTTGTGAACAGATTTTCGGTCCTAGAAAGAACTATGAATGTGCGTGTGGTAAATACAAGCGTATTCGCTACAAAGGTATCATCTGTGAGCGTTGTGGTGTAGAAGTCACAACATCTCAGGTTCGTCGTCAGCGCATGGCTCATATTGAGCTCGCTTCTCCAGTAGCACATATTTGGTTCCTCAAATCAGTCCCTTCTCGAGTTGGTCTCATGCTTGATATCCCAGTCAAAAAACTCGATCAAGTTGTTTATTTCGCTGCCTACCTCATCACAGATGTACACGATGATTTCCGCAAAGATGCACTTGCAGCACTCGAAGACAGATTCAAACAAGCACGCACTGAAATGCAAAAAGAGTTTCAGGGCATGTTGAATGAAGCAAAAATAGCCCACGAAGCAGGCGAAATGAAGTCAAAAGCGTTCAATGAAATGGAGCGTGATTGTACAGAAAAGCTCGATGAACTCGATGAAGAATACAGAGGTATGCGCGACAAGCTCATCTCTCTCGAATCAGGCATGGTTATATCAGAGCTTGATTATCGACTCCTCGCCGAACGTTTCCCACAAGTGTTCACAGGAGGAACAGGAGGTGAAGCAATCAAGATGCTCCTCGATCGTATCGATCTTGGCAGTTTGATTCAAACACTTCAAAAAGAAATCAAGACCGCTCCAAAATCAAAAGAGAAAAAACTCCTCCAGAAGCTCCGTCTCGCTATTGATCTCTTTGCGAGTAATCAACATCCGCGTGATTTCATCATGGATGCTCTCCAGATTCTCCCTCCTGATCTCCGTCCGATGATTCAACTCGATGGTGGACGTATGGCCTCATCAGACCTGAACGACCTCTATCGTCGTGTTATCAACCGAAATAATCGTCTCAAGAAACTCATCCAACTCGGTGCTCCTGATGTCATCCTCAAGAATGAAAAACGTATGCTCCAGGAATCAGTTGATGCTCTCATCTCTGGTTCGGTTCGTAGTTCACGTTCTGGTTACGCTATGGCAAACAAGCGTAAGCTCAAATCTCTCACAGATATTCTCAAGGGTAAACAGGGTCGATTCCGTCAGAATCTCCTCGGTAAGCGTGTCGACTATTCTGGTCGTTCCGTTATCGTGGTTGGTCCTCATCTCGCGATGGATCAATGTGGCCTTCCAAAGACTATTGCTCTCACACTCTTCCGACCATTTGTTATTGGTAAATTGATTGAAGGGGAATATGCATTTAATGTGAAACACGCTGAAAAAATCATCGAAGAAAACGCGAAAGAAGTTTGGGATGCTCTCGAAGAAGTCATCAAAGGAAAATATGTCCTCCTCAATCGTGCCCCAACACTTCACCGACTTGGTATCCAGGCATTTCAACCAACACTTGTTGAGGGCAAAGCAATTCACCTCCACCCTCTTACTTGTGTAGCATTCAATGCGGACTTCGATGGAGATCAGATGGCCGTCCACCTTCCACTGACACCAGAGGCTCAAGCAGAAGCTCGTGACCTCATGGCGACATCAGCGAATATGCTTAATCCGAGCAATGGAGAACCAATTGTTTCTCCAACACAGGATATGATTCTCGGATGTTACTTTTTGACAAAAGAAAATGGAGAAGAATTTAAAGGACACGTCTTTGCGTCATATGATGATGCATCGATTGCCTTTATGAATCGAGAAATTGATCTCCATACTCCAATTCGAGTACGAGATTGGACTCCACTCACTCAGGATGGTAAATGCACGACATATGGACGTATGAGATTCCATGCAGCCCTCCCAGCTGGATATCCATTCCAGAACATGACGATGACCAAGAAACAACTCTCAAAACTTCTCTCTGATATTTTTGAGAACTATGGAACCGCAGTGACTGCTCAAGTAGCAAATGAAATAAAAAATCTCGGTTTCAAATATGCGACTATGTCAGGCCTTTCTATCTCTGAAGCTGACATGCTCACTCCATCGAATAAAAGTGAAATTCTCGAAAAGGCGACAGAAAAAGTACGAACAATTCAGTCAATGGCCTACGAAGGTTTCCTGACAGATGATGAGCGTTATGAACAGTCAATTCGTATCTGGAGTCAGGCAAAAAACGACATCGAAAGCGCAATGAAAAAAGTCTTCCCAAAACAGAATCATATCTATCACTTCATTGATTCTGGTGCCCGAGGTTCTTGGGGTAATGTCACACAGTTGTGTGGTATGAAAGGTCTCGTAGCTTCGCCATCTGGTAAAACTATCGAGCTCCCAATCAAATCAAATTTCAAAGAAGGCCTCACAGCGCTTGAATACTTCATCGCAACACACGGAGGACGTAAAGGTAAAGCAGATACAGCCCTCAAAACAGCTCAATCTGGTTACATGACTCGTCGTCTCGTTGATGCAGCACAAAATATCCTCGTACGAGAAATTGATTGTGGCACATTGCATTTCGAAGAAATTGCTCGTGCGACATCAGGTGTTGTCTTTGAAGAGTCTTTCGAAGAGCGAATCTACGGAAAAATTCTCGCAAAAGACCTCGTCGATAAGAAGGGAACTGTGCTCGCGAAAAAACAAGATGTCATCGATCAGACACTCCTCAAAACCATCCTCGCGTCTGATGTTGATAACATCCCTGTTCGTAGTATGCTCAATTGTGAAACACACGAAGGTGTCTGTCAGTGTTGTTATGGTATGGATCTGGCTCGCAATCGACTTGTTGAAATTGGTACCCCAGTTGGTATCGTTGCTGCTCAGTCTATTGGTGAACCTGGTACTCAGCTCACGATGCGTACATTCCACTCAGGATGAGTTGCAAAAGAAGGAGGAGACATCACAACTGGTCTTACTCGTGTCGAAGAACTCTTCGAAGCTCGTACTCCGAAATATCTCGCGAAGATCAGTCATATTGATGGCGAAGTTATCAAAATCGAACATACCAAGACTTCAGCTACTGTCTACGTCAAAGCATACAAACCTGAAACACGAGAATACTACATCCCTCATGATCACGAACAAAAAGTGAAAACAGGTGAGTCTATTAAAGTGAAACAAGTACTCGCTATCTCTCCAGAGACAAAGCAAAAAATCGTCGCTTCAACCGCCGGTGTTGTTTCAAAAATTGAAAATGGTATCATCTATGTCTCAGACACAGAAGCTCAAACACTCGAGTATGTCATTCCATTTGGTCGTAAACTCACTGTAGTCGAAGATCAGAAAATCAAGAAAGGTGATAAGCTCTGTGAAGGAAATATCGATGTAGAAGAGCTCATGATGATAGCTGGTCCAGCACGATCTCAACAATATATCGTTGCTGCAGTCAAAGAAATTTATGCTTCTCAAGGTCAAACCGTCAATGCGAAACACGTCAGCTGTATCGTACGACAGATGTTCTCAAAAGTGACTATTATTGAACCAGGAGAGAGTGAATTTTTCCAAGGCGATACTGTTGATATTGGTGTCTTTAATGATGCAAATAAAAAACTTGTTGCAGCTGGCAAAAAACAAGCCATCGGTCAGCGTCTTGTCCTCGGTATTGCAAAAGTATCACTCCATTCTGATTCATGGCTCTCAGCTGCTTCGTTCCAGGAGACCGTGAAAGTTCTCGTTGATGCTGCAGGGAAACGTCGTATTGATCATCTCGTTGATATCAAATCAAATGTGATTATTGGTCGACGAATTCCAACACTTCAATACTTCCAGAACAATCTGGAACCAGATGAGCAATACTATGAAGGCAATGTAACTGATGTAACAGAAGTACATTCTGCACACGCATTGGTTCCAAATGTTGAATAGAAGAAGGTCGAATAAGTAACTTCAAAAATCCCCCCGCAACTGCGGGGGGATTTTTAGGTTAAAATTGTATTAGAGCACCCAAGCAACCACTATACCCATAGCACTCATGGTGAGGAGTATGCATCCAGCAGTTATGAGATAGAGCTTGAGTGGGCGTCGCTCGTAGAGAGCTTGTATGGCCATAGCCACACAGATCATGAGTCCGAGGTCATACCCTAAGAGAAAACCACGATCAGCGGTATCCCACTGGAAGTGTTTACAAAACGCAGCCATATTCGCAGCGAGGAAAAGATAGAGAATAAAATTCCATACCATTGCTTTTCTGAGAGCTTTTTTTGTTTTTACCGTATTTTTTACGCCAGTGAGGTGCGCCCAAGTCTTCCCAAATACCGCAGGCTGATACCAGATTATGGTTATAATCATAGCAACAACAGCTGCTGAAATATCTGCCTTAAAAGACATATGAGTGATAACTTCGACAATTTGGGAAACAAAAAAAATCATAGCGCGGATTAATAGTAAGAGTATTATATATTTTTTCCTTGTTGATTGCAACTACCAATGGCATATACATTTTGCACCAATTGATTACGAAATTGTTTTA
The DNA here is from genome assembly GCA_964544625.1 of uncultured Candidatus Peribacteria bacterium. Lineage (GTDB taxonomy): Bacteria > Patescibacteriota > Gracilibacteria > BD1-5 > JAGOOR01 > JAGOOR01. The sequence continues at coordinate 35,450 of CAZJBQ010000002.1, forward strand.
TGGTTTTTGAGAAGAACAAATATAGTTATCATTTTTTCATTTTTTTTATACAGTTTTTGAGTCAAAAAATGTATTTTTGTTTTTTGTAAAAAATAGCACTATTTTCTACTCACCAAAAAAGAGCTCAAAAAATGACTTTTAAGCATATTTATCATGTTTTTTTTCTCTTCCTATCTTTGCATTTTATTTTTTGATAAAAAAGATTTGCAAAGGGTAACTTTTTTTATACAATGCCGCCACGTATCATAAATTTCGCCCATATTTCATGGTCAAAGAAGAGAAAATTTTAGCACAGGGAACCATTTTGGAATCCCTTCCAAGTGGCGACTATCGTGTTCAAGTTACGACTCTCTCTGGTCAGGAACTCGGTGAAAATGGTATGATTGTGATTGGATATGTATCCGGTCACATGCGTAAGTGCAATATCTCACTCCTCAATGGAGACAAAGTAGATATCGAAATTACCCCCTACGACACTGGGAAAGGTCGTATTATTTATCGTCATAACGTAGCACAATCTGTATGAAAGTACGCCCGTCCATAAAGCCTCGAGATCCACGTAACGATGTTATCGTTGTTCGTTGGAACAAGAGTCATACCAAGAGGTATGTCCGTATTATCAACAAAAAAAACCGTCGTTATAATCAAAGACAAGGCTAATTATCTATTTTATTTATTATGGTACGTATTTCTGGAGTCAACATTCCAAACAACAAACACCTCTGGGTGGCGCTCACCGCTATCTATGGTGTTGGTCCTACTCGATCAAAAGCTATCCTCGCTGCATGTAAGATAGAATTAAACCGCCAGGCTGAGTCTCTCTCTGAAGAGGAACTCGGATTGGTACGTGATGAACTCAAAAAATATACTCTCGAGGGAGACCTCCGTCGAGAAGTCATGACAAACATCAAAGCCCTCCAAGACGTTAACTGCTACCGTGGTGTACGTCACAAAAAAGGACTCCCTGTTCGTGGTCAACGCACGAAGACAAATGCTCGTACAAAACGAGGCAAGAAAAATACTGTTGCTAACAAAAAAGCTGTCGCTTAATACTCTCTCATTATGGCTCAAACTCTTCGAAGATCTAAAAAAACAAAACGCGTTGTCGAACAAGGCGTTATTTGTGTTTCTGCTCTCTATAACAATACACACGTGAGTGTTTCTGATACAGAAGGTAATGTCCTGACTTGGCACAGTGGTGGTCGTGCTGGTTTCAAGGGTGCTCGTGAAGCAACTCCTTATGCAGCCACTATGGCTATGGAAAAATGCCTCGAAGAAGCTATCCGTCTCTACGGTCTCAAACGTGTTCATGTTTCTGTAAAAGGTGTCGGTGCAGGTCGAGATAACGCTCTACGAGCTATTGTCGCTGCTGGTATCGAAATCGATTCAATAGTAGATGAAACACCAGTACCATACAACGGTACGAAGAAAAAGAAAATACGTAAACTCTAATATCTCTCTTAGTCTCAATTATTTATGCGTTATACTGGTCCAAAAAAGAAACTCTGTCGTCGTGAAGGTAAAAACCTTTTCGGAAGTGAAAAATACTCACTCGATGGTTCAAAACGAAAACTCCTCGGTCGAAACGTCGGTCGTATGGGTCTCTACGGACAACAACTTCGTGCGAAGCAATCTGCGAAACGTATGTTTGGAGTTTCTGAAAAACAATTTTCAAATTACTTCAAAAAGGCATCTCGCATGAAAGGGAATACTCTTGAAAACATGCAGAGACTTCTCGAAATGCGTCTCGATATGGCTATATTAAAGGCAAACTTTGCTCGTACAATCATGCAAGCTCGTCAATTTGTGAGTCATGCACATTTTGTCATCAATGGCCAAAAAGTCGATATCCCATCGTACCAAATTGCTGTTGGTGATGTTATTGAAGTTCGTGAAAAGCTCAAAGACACACCTATCTACAAGAATCTCCAGGTTGAGTCAGAGGAATTCCTCAAGACAAACAAATCAGGAAAAGTATCAGCAGTAGACTGGATTGATGCCGATCCAAAGACATACAAGATTACAATCAAACGACTCCCAGAGCCAACTGATTTTGATCAGAGTATTGATATGAAAAAAATCGTCGAATTTTACTCTAAGTAGTTTCCTTACTTCTTATCCTTTTTATCCATGCACACACTCCATACGATTATCGGTCTCCCAAAGGTTTCTGAACAGCGTCTTTCTCAGGATGCATTTTGCATGGAATCAGTGTTTGATATAACTCCACTCCCACGAGGATACGGTATGACTCTCGGTCATGCCCTTCGCCGAGTGATTCTCTCATCTATTCCAGGAACACGTGTTACTGGAATCAAAATCCAGGGTGTTACACATGAATATACGACTCTCCCAGGTATCCGAGAGAGCGTTCTCGATGTCATGCTCAACCTCAAAAACCTCGTTCTCGAAAAATCAGATATTGGTGTGACATGGATTACTCTCAAGAAAAACAAAGCTGGCAAAGTCACAGCAAATGATATCAAGACAGGTGGTGGTGTTGAAATCCTCAATAAGGACCTCTATATCACAGAGATTGATCGTGACGGTTTCGAACTCGATATCCAAATTCGTGTTGAGAAAAACGTCGGTTACAAATCAATCGAAACACTCAAAAAAGAAGATGATGATGTCATGATTCTCCTCGTTGATGCGAGTTTTTCACCAGTGCTCAATGTGAGCTCTGATGTAACGAGCGAACGTTATGGTGATATGACTGATCTCGACAAGCTCTCTCTCACTATCAAAACGAATGGTTCTATCTCTCCAGAGACAGCACTCAAATTCGGTTCTCAGATGCTCCGATCATACTTTGATATTTTCTGTGATTCAGATGTCATTGTTGAGAGTGATTTCATGGGTGACGTACGTACACTTCGTGAAAAAGAAAAGAAAGATGCACAAGCAACAGAACACCGTGAAAATTTCACACACATTGATTTCCTCGGACTCTCTCCACGAACACTCAATGCTCTTGTGAATGGTAACATCCTCTCAGTCGAACAACTCGAAAAATGCACAGAAGCAAAACTCTCATCTATCAAGGGCTTTGGTAAAAAAGCTATGGATGAAGTACGAGCTGCCCTCGCAACACAAAATAAAAAACTCCTCGGAGACGATTAGAACTCATTAAACCTATTAAACTTACAAACTTATTAAACAATTATGCGACACCGTTCCAAAAAACATCTCAAGCTCAACTGACGTGACGTTAATCATCGTGATGCAGTGCTTCGAAATCTCGCTTCGAGCTTATTTCTTCATGGTAAAATAGCGACAACACAAAAGCGCGCTCGTGCTGTGACACCTCTCGTTCACAATCTCATCGGCACCTGTCTCAATAATAATACGATGAATACTATTCGTACGCTCCAAGCTTCTCTCTATACAGAGGCAGCATGTGTAGCAGCCATGGAAATAGCTAAAAAAACTACTAAAAAATCTGGTTTTACTCGCATGACTCCTCTCAAATATCGTGCTGGCGATGCGAGCATGCTTGTTACTCTCGAACTTGTTGTCTAATTTTTGTCCCTCTTATGAAAACACTTTTCCCAAATAATGTTGAAAGAAAATGGTATCTCGTTGATGCCGCTGGTCTCACTCTTGGTCGCGTAGCTCAGGGTATTGCTCGTAAACTTTCTGGCAAAGAAAAACCTACGTATGCTGCACATATCGATGGAGGTGACTATGTTGTCGTTATCAATATCGATAAAATCGTCACAACAGGTCGTAAAGAATCACAAAAGGAATATCACACTCACTCACAATACATGGGTGGACTCAAGACTATTACCCTTGCTGACCTTCGAACAAAAAAACCATTTGAGCCTCTTAAGCTCGCTGTTGCTGGTATGCTCCCAAAAAACAGCCACCGAGATCATATGCTCGATCGTTTGAAACAATTTCAAGGCCCTGATCATAGCCACGAGGCACAAACGCCAGAAATTCTTACTTTCTCTCTCTAATTCGCAATTACTATGGAATATACTTACGGACTTGGTCGTCGAAAAACAGCAACTGCACGTGTACGACTTTTTGCAGGAAAAGGAAACTCAGAAGTAAATGGTAAACCTCTCAAGGAATATGTTACTCGTGATGATCTTCTCTCAAAGGTACACGCCCCTCTCAAAATCGCAGCGACAGATTATCATTTCTCAGTCGTTGTCTCAGGGTCTGGTGAAAGTGCACAAGCACACGCTATAGCACATGGTATCGCTCGTGCTCTCGTAAAAATCGACGAAACATTTAAAACAGCACTTCGTGAACAAGGTCTCCTCACTCGTGATGCTCGAAAAGTTGAACGAAAGAAACCAGGTCTCCACAAAGCTCGTAAGCGTATCCAATGGTCTAAACGTTAATATCCCTCAATTTCCTATGCCTACAATTCAACAACTCATCCGCAAGCCACGTGTGAACAAGATTCGCAAGAGCAAGTCTCCTGCGCTCATGATGATCCGCAATAACCTCGAACGTCTCGATCTCCCTCTCGCATCTCCACAGAAACGAGGAGTGTGCACAAAGGTCTATACCATGACACCAAAAAAGCCTAACTCGGCTCTCCGAAAAGTCGCAAAAGTGCGTCTCACAAATGGATACGAAGTTATCGCTTATATTGGTGGTGAAGGACACAACCTCCAGGAGCACTCAGTCGTTATGATTCGTGGTGGTCGTGTAAAAGATCTCCCAGGTGTACGTTATCATATTGTTCGTGGTGTTCTCGATACTCAATGAGTTGCAGATCGTAAGCAATCACGAAGCCAATATGGTGCTAAACGACCTAAAAAATAATATATTATTCCTATGATTAATCTTCAGAAAAGTAAATTTATAAACTATATCATGCAAGGTGGTAAAAAGCATACTGCTCAAAAACTCCTCGCTGATGCTCTCCTTATCGTCAAAGAAAAAGGAAACAAAGATCCAGATGCTCTCCTCGCGAAGGCATTTGAGAATATCATGCCTCGTGTTGAAGTCCGACCAAAGCGTATCGGCGGTGCTATTTTCCAGGTTCCTGGTGATGTACTACCAAAGCGTCAGTTCTTCCTCGCTTCAAAATGGATCAAAGAATCAGCACAAGGGAAAAAGGGCACTCCATTTGCAGAGGCGCTCGCAACTGAAATCATCGAAGCATCTCAGGAAACAGGAAATGCATTTAAAAAGAAACTCGATGTATACAAAAATGCTGAAGCGAACAAAGTGAATGCTCGTTTCGCTCGTACAGCAAATAGCAATCAGAACAACTAATTTGTCCCTAATTTTAATTTAAGTATATGGCTCATAAAAAGGCGGTCTCCTCTACCAACAACGGTCGTGACTCACAAGCAAAACGTCGTGGCGTGAAAGTCTATGCGGGTACTCCAGTTATTGCTGGTAATATCATCGTACGTCAAAAAGGTAACAAAATCTTCCCAGGTGAAGGTGTTATGCAAGGAAAAGATTTCACACTTCAGGCTACAATTGATGGTGTGGTCCGATTCTACGAAAAAGGTCGTACACGTTTTGATGGTAAGCAAGTACGTTCTACGTTTGTGACGGTCGATACAGTAGTCCAGAAATAGTATCACTCGTATTTTCATCCATAATCAATGACCCTTTTTGGGGTCATTTTTTGTAATTTATTATTTTCTCATTATGCTACGTAATATGATTGGTTGTATACTTCGTACATCCTGGACACATATGACTCGTATGAGAAATGCCTCTCTTGGCATTATGGGTATTTTAACGGTGTTATTTTTGACTATTTTTATAGGTATTTCGATGGTAGGATTTCTTCGGGCACAACGTGATCAGATATCAGAAAAATTTACTTATCCTCTCTTCCTCCAGAAACAAATCAGCCTCGACAATGCTCGAGTGACGGCGTTTCAAGAGAGTTTAATAACAGACAAGATTGTTATGACACCAGTGGCAACTATCTCCAAAGAAATAGCTCTCGACGCTCAGATACAGCGTGACCCAACTATTCTCTCTGTATTGTCCGGTGAAAATCCACTTCCCGATACGCTCATGGTACCACTCTACAATACAGATATAGAGCGTTTATGGATTCGTGTACTTGAATACCGTGATATATTTGAACAAACATCATCCATTGATTCCGTGCGACAACATCTCCGTACATTTGAATCCTCTCTCAATACGATAGAGCGAACGGTGCATGCTGTTATATTTTTCTTGATTTTGACGGCTATTGTGATGGTGCTCCTTATATTTTCGGTCATACGATACCACGTTCGACTTTTCTATGACGAGCTCATCATCGGACGATTGGTGGGGGCAGAACCATATTTTTTCTGGGGGCCACATGTGGTGAGTGTTGTTCTCTATACTGGAGTCGCTTTGATTATTTCAGGCATGTCCTTTTTATTTTTGCGATGGTTTTTTTAACCAAAGTGCGATGATGGATAATGAACCATAGTATGCCACAAGCAAGGATACAGAGCGTGATACTGGTTGTATAAGTTTTAATAAGTTCCGTGTTATCGCCAACGAAGTATCAGATTAATATGAGTATAGTGAGCCATAGGGCTGATCCAGCGAGAGACAGGGCTAAAAAACCTGGGAAAAACATATGTGCCATACCAGCCGGAATTGATATGATTTGTCGTATGACTGGAACAAGTCGTCCAAAAAAAGTGTAAAAATTCGCATCTTTATGAAATAGTGCCTGAGCATGATGGTATGATTCCTTTTTGATACCAAAATATTTTCCATAACGCTCTACGAAGATATCACCAATAGAGTATCCTATCAAATAATTCGCTGTAGTACCAACTGTAACGCCACAGAGAGCTACGAGGAGGCCTATCACGGGATTCATATCACCACGGGCACTCTGAATGCCAACAGCGAGCATTGGTATCTCGGAAGGGAAGGGAATAATAGATGCTTCGAGCGCCATCATGACAAATATCGCTGTATAGTCGACCGTCTGGAAGAGATGGTATATATATTCGTAAAAGGGGTCGAACATGTTTGAGGGTATTAATTTATACAACTATTTGCTGTATCAATAATTGATACTGATTTGTCTTGAGCTCCGCTAAGATATATTTTCCCCTCTTCAACAAATGAGGGCAGAGGTCTTCCGCCAACATTTAACATTCCTAAAACTTTTTCTGCCGAAGGGCTTATGGATATAACTGTAGCTCTATCTAAACTTATAGTATATAGATTTTTATTTGCAGAGACTATAAAATCTCATAACGCAGAATCGAATTTAAGTACTCTAGACATTGTATCAGTTTTGGTATTAATCACAGAGATAGTCTTATCAAGGTGAAGAGTGTAAATCATATCATCCATCAAAGTTGCATTCATGGGGTAAGAATCAATGTTCAGATCAATTGTTTTTATGATTTTATTATTTTCATCTATTATTGTTGCATTCATATCTCAACGAGAAATAACATATGTTTTATTTCATACTTTGAATATGTTAGTAGGATTTTTTCAGCCACGTATTTCTTTTATGAGTTGATTTGTTTTTTCATCAAATACTGAAATTTCTCAGGTATAACCCACAAAATATATATGCATTCAAATTTTTTCTATAAACATGACGGAATGTGCAAGAGCAATTTTTTTCACTAGCGTGTCATCAATAGGATTTATTACTAATACAAGTCATGTGGCATCCGAGCCATAGAAAGGGATATACGTATTTTGATTTTGAGAAGCAAATTCTTTAGTTAGGTCTACATTTTTGACTGACTTATTGTTGATAATGTCTATGACTTCTACGGCATTATTGCTAACTGAATATATTTTATTATCTCACGCCTTATAAATACTTGTTCATGCATATTGTACAGGTATAGATGTTTCCTTTTTTCCACTATTTATATTTGATACTACGATGAATTTTTCAACAGCATTTGTTGCATATATTTTTGTTCATATTTTTACTAATCTTGGTCCACTTCATCAACTAGAACTTTCTACCGTATTGAATTTAATACAGGATGAGAGATTCCCCCCCATTTTTATGTTAGATACAATTGGTGTTGTAGTAGAATTTAAGTTACTCCTCTGTATATCGACGAGTTCAACGACAAACGTATTGGTCGTTATTTTTCCGCCTGTTCGTGAAGAGATAGTGACATTTTTTTTATCTCCTATTTTCATAGTTCTCACTGCCTCATCGACTTCAGTGAGAGTGTTCTCGCTGTCACCAACGGTAAATGTCGTTGAGACATTATTTATTTTTACAGAGACTTTATCTCCTGTAGTAGGTGGAGTAGTGAGTGCTGCTTCGCCACTGACGGTCGTTCCTGGTGCTGGAGGAGTGGTAGTGGTGGGTGGTGGTGTAGTAGTTGTTGTACTCGGAGGAGTTGTGGTAGTCCCTGCGCCAATAACTGTTATTTCTGCAACCATGCGAGAAGTAAGTATATTACCAAAACTATCCTCGATTTTTGCCTCAATCGTGTATTTGCCAGATTCGGTAAAAGAATAGGTGTATTTCATCCCAGTTCAGAGACTATCTCACATATCAGGAGCGTTGGATAATTGGATATACCAGTTGACACTTTTTACAGATCATTCGAGTGTTTTTGGTGCGACAGAAAAAGTATATTTGAGCTTTTCGACCGGATCTTGTTTGACCACGATAGCTGAATTGGTGATATTTCTTTTAGCCGCTTCTGTATTTTCTTCTGGAGCTGTATTGAGTCATGTTGGAGTTGTGATAGTACTGAGTTTATACTCACCAGTAGCATATTTCATATTGTGTGCGAGTCAGAGTACTTCTTTTCTTTTGATAATAGTATTTGGACCGCGTCATTGCGTAGAAGGTATGATTTTGAGTGTTACAGCACCTTCCATGACATCTATCTGCCATTGTGGCATGCTTGTAGGGTATGAGCCTCGTGCTATATTTTTTGGATAGGTAAGTCCGTTGGCTTTGAGCAAAATTGCGAGAGCTTCCGATCGTGTCACGACATCGAGGGGGCGTGCAGTATTTTTATCTGAACTCGGAGAACGGATGAGTTGATTATCGAGGGACAATTCCACAGTTCGACATATCCAGTTATTATCGACCACATCAGCATATTTACCCTGGCAGACGAATTCGTCAGGGAGCTTAACGCCCTTGATTTTGAGAGCTATTGCCATGAGCTCGGATCGCGTGATATTCTCATTGAGACGATAGAGTTCAGGATTTTTCGAGTAATCGATGATGATACCTTTTTTCGCGAAGTTATTCGCTATCTGGAGCTCCAACTCAGTATAACCCTGATTGGTACTGATAGCACCAACTATCAGCGTGAAACAGAGGAGAGAGGAGAGATATTTTTTCATGCGAGATAAAAACTAGAGACCGAGAGAAGACATGATTTTGATAGGGAGATC
>CAZJBQ010000002.1:44813-118908 GCA_964544625.1 uncultured Candidatus Peribacteria bacterium
TCTTGAGCATATTTCCTATATAGTTTCCCATGAGGAAGTGACAGGAGGATATGCATGATACCCCAACCAAGAAAGAATCCAACGAGTATATCGAGAGGGTAGTGTATACCGGCGATAACACGAACAGAGACAGTCAAAAAGCCAATCACAAAGAAAAAACATGTGATGTGTTTCCAGGGGGTGAGTTTGTGGAGTGCCCACCAAGAAGCACCGAAATACATAGCATGCCCAGAAGGAAATGAATTATCAGGAAGGTGATTAATCATCGCTGGGAGGCTCGAAACTGTTTCAGGTCTCGGGCGCATCGGCAGGAGTTGATTGATAATCCAATAAATACCAAAGGCTATGAGTACGTGCCAAAACAAATCGAGAGCGACATGCTTCATGCCTTTTTCTTTTTTGATGGTGCCGTAGGTCCAGAGTCCTACGAGGAAGAGACTGAAGAGCAGTGGTTCACTATCAGCTAAGAGGGTTATCACCGTTGGAAACCATGACGTATGAAGTATAAAAGTTGTTCGCATCCATTCGAGACACTGGATATCCAGATTGATGAGATTTTGGAGGGCATTCATAAATTGCTAATAGTATAATAAATACCAAAACAGGTCAAAAACTAATTCTTTATAAAACGTCTTTTTCCTTTCTGCTGTAACGTTTTATTTCTTTTTTACGTCTGGTACGAGATCTATGCCTCCTTTTGACCATGGATTGCACCGGAGAATTCTCCAGGCGGTCAACTTCGTCGCTCGCAAAAATCAGAACTTCTCGAAACATTCTTTTCCGTACATGCTACAGGTCGGATAATAGCGACAATGGTGTTTCCCGAGAGCTCTCGCCCAGAAGCTATGGTCTGGGGAGAGAAGGAATTGGTAGAGTCGGATAAGTTGGATGATAATCGTATTGAGCATAGAACTTATAAAAAATCCCCTTATTCTGGGGATTTAGGTGGAGTAGTGGGTATGCGTCAATCAAGGAGGGCAGCACATGCTGCAACTGTTACAGGGCAGGGGTTATGTGCATCGACACCATAATCACCATCACCACTTTCTCGAATTTCAACTGCATCTATACCTGATTTTTCCATGTATTAATTATTTCACAAATTTCACTACTTCAGCGAAGATACTTGGATTTGAGATAGCCAAATTTGAGAGAACCTTGCGGTTGAGTTTCACGTGTTTCATGTACATGCTGTGGATAAATTTTGAATACGTTGTGCCGAGAGGTCGGACAGCAGCATTGAGACGGATAGTCCAGAGCTTGCGGAAATCACGCTTCTTGCGGCGACGATCCTTGTAAGCATTGAGACCTGCCTTCATCGTAGCGATTTTAGCATGTTTGAATGCACTTGAACGAACACCGCGGTATCCTTTTGCGAGTTTGAGAACACTTTTATGTCGTTTTTTGGTCATGAGACCTCGTTTGACGCGTACCATACAATAATTTTAGTAAGTGAGAGGGATTATAATAACTTTTTCAAATAGTCCAGTTTTATTTCTTCTTTGCTGGAGCTTTTTTTGCTGGAGCTTTCTTAGGGGCTGCCTTTGGAGCAGATTTAGGAGCTGAAACTTTGACTGCTTTTGGTGTTGGGAGCTTGATTTTTGGAGCTACACGAGGAGCCTTGATGATTCGTCCGTCAGCAGTTTTGTTGAGGACTTTTTTCTTATTTGCTGGAGTACGGAGACCCTGTACTTGCATAGCTGCTTTCATCTTTCGCTCATTAGCGATATGAGTAGCATAGCCATATTTGCCTTTGCCTTTTGATTTAGCAGATTTATTTTTCAATAAATGACGCTTACCGATTTTACCAGTACGGAATTTACCAGTACCAGTGACTTTTATGCGTTTTTTGCTTCCTGAGTGGGTTTTTGCTTTCATGATGAAGAGGTTAAAGGGTGAAGTTGTATATTGAATCGTCGACCCATGAATTTGATTGGTCCGTCGATTTTGTATATGTTTGCGATGCTGTCGACAAAAGATTGAAGCTTTGTTTTTGCTATATCCTGGAAGCGCATCTCACGTCACCGTAGAGGTAGCTCTATCCTAAGAATATGTCCATCTTTTGCAAACTTTTCTGCTTGGTTACGGCGTATCTCCATATCATGTTCGCCGATAGCGTAACTGAGACGAAGAGTTTTGAGTTCTACTTTCTTTCCTGCTGATTGTGTCTTTTTCTTTTTCTCTATGAAGAGGTGTTTTTGCCAGTTGATTATTTTGGCGACAACAATTCCATTTCTCTCAGCGACTTCTACGAGATCGAGGTCTTGTTCTCGGGCCAGATCGAGTGCTTCATGGAGAGACATGGTGCCGAGTTGTTCTCCTTCTTCCGAAATGACCTGTATTTTTTGAGCAATGATTTGCTCGTTGATTCTCTTTTTAGGAGGGTACATCGATTATTTCTGGTAAGGCTGGAGTTTGGCGATCATGCCAGAGAAGCGAGATTTTTTTCGTGCAGCATTATTCTTGTGAATAATGTTTTTCTTTGCGAGAGTGTCGATAATTTTTTGGAGCTTTGGGAAAGCAGCAATAGCTTCTTCGACTTTTTGAGCATTGATGAGACGTTCGAATCCTACACGTGCTTCGCGGAAAAGATCACGAAAATGATTATTGCGAATACGGTGGGTTTCGTTTTGTCGGAGCTGCTTTTTAGCAGAGCGGAGAATAGGCATAGATAAAATAAAAAAACACAAAAAGCCAGGAGACACTCTGTCTTTTCTTGGTCGATATCTTATGGAAAGTCTTTTATTGTCAAGAAAATAATGCAATGGTATGCAAGGGAGAAAATTTCTTTTTTATAACTTTTCCTATACTTTCTCAGAATGAAATTATTTGATGCTCTCTTTCGGTGAAAAAAGCCTCACACCACTCTCAGTGGTTCTGGTGTTTCTGTGAGCCACTCTGGCAGAAAAATTCACAAGGATATAAGTAAGCGTACGCAGACGGTGTCGATCGATTCCTCTGCCCATATATCGCAGCGTTTTTCTTGGAAACTCCATCATATATCACAATTGCTTGAGAGAACTCTCTTGCAGTGGTGGGATCTTTTGGTTGGTATGACGGTATGAAAATGGATTCTCATCATCTTTATACTGTTTTTGAGCTATATAGTGTATGGCGTTGGCTTTATTATAAGAACAGAGAACAATATACACACTATTCTCTATACTCCAGACGTTGATATCACGAGCTCTCGTATAGGGCATCTTTTGGATAATTTGTGGCGAGATTACCAAGTACTTTGACTGATGGCTGAGAACCCTATTTCCCCTCTAGAGCCACTCGCAAGCTACGGAAAGATATTGAGGGGATTGCGAGAGGTAACAGAGCACATCGATGAGGTCCTCCTCCTCCAACCGCAGATGATAGCTTGGGCAAAACAGAGAGAAGAGATCAGTATTTTCCCGCTGTTAGAGAGCGTGTTCGCGAGCACAAATGATATATATGGAGTATTCCAATGACTCTCTCCATCATTACAGAGATTATGACAGCTGAATCCGAATATGATGAAACACATAGACAATTCTCTTGCGAGTTTCTCTGCTCTGATTCGACATCGTGATATCTGGTACAAGGTTCTCGGTTCACAAGGTCCAATACGAATATTGGTTCTCAATCAAAATAGTGATGAGCTCAGAGCTGGAGGTGGTTTCCCGGGGACAGCCTTTGTTATGGAATGGGACAATGGCCGTATGGTACATCTCTCATTTCATGATATATATGCTCTGGATTACAAACTCACTGGATATCGTCCATCTCCACCAGGCATTGACCGTTTCAAATCCATCGATTATCCAGGCAAGCCAGTAGAATTTGAAATGCGCGATGCGAACTATTATCCGCTCTTCGCCGATAGTGCCCGAAAAATTGATGAATTAGCGCAAATAGCTGGAATCGGTAAAATCGATGTTGTCATTGGTATCAATCAAAAACTCCTCGAAGACATCATCAAGCTCGTTGAGCCAGTGCATATTTCGTGAATACCGATCGCTCTCGACCACACAAATGTAAATACTGTTCTCTCTATTTTGGTCGAAGCAAAAAAAACTATTATTGATACGCCAAAGTGAACAGTCAAAGAGCTCGCAGGAGCCATAGTTCAATCACTCCATCAATCACAAAAAGAAAAACAAGCGATCACGATTTTTTTATCACATATCCTCTCTGGTGAAATAGCTCTTGGTTCCAAACATCCTGACATACAGGCAGCCATCGATGATCTCGGTATTTTTGATACATGGAAGACGCAAACACAGGATTGGGTGTATCCGATTTTTACCTCTATTTCCAAAAATAAATCAGATAGATTTATGGAGAGGACATTTGATATCGAACATACGAATAGATGCAACCGTACGCTCCGACTCACTCAGAAACACTGGTTTGACCTCGTCGAAGAAGCGAAAGTCAAAAAATACGCTGCAGAGCTCTGAGTTATTAACAATCTCTCTACACTCTTCTTCGTCCAATGACAGGGTGACAATATCCAATATCTGCGATTTGTACTTCCTCCAGGAACACAATTCAAGCGTTCAAAGGGCTGAAGCAGTTTTGGTATTGTTGATGATACTGCTCTCTACACAACGATACACTGATACTATACGACTCGACCAGATACGACATCACTCTTTACTCTCGAATACACACTCCCTGAGAAATACTGCACTGAGGAGACGTATTTTTATAAACAGCCTGGGCTTCGCAATACGAGAGTGATTGTACGAGACCCATCGCAGGTTTTTTACCGACATTTTTATCCGTAGGGAAAGTATTGTTAATCTCGGGGGAATCGGGGTAAAGGGTGTCTTCTAGTTGATTCCTGACCATTCTCAAACGCTGAACTTTGTGCTGCGTCTTGCGCTCTTTGTCTTGCTTCTTCTTGTTCTTCGAATCAGAGAACAATAGCAGCAATTCTCTCTGAATATTCAGATGATGTATTACCTAAAATAATTGTTCTCAGTGATCCTGGTTGTTTCATATTGTCGATATCGGCACTAGCTGTCCATATTTCTCACACTTTTTTTACATCAAAACCTGCCAATTCAGTTCATGGAATTTTATCTTCGTCTTTCAAAACAGTTATTCCCCCTGAAAAAAGAATTTCTTCTTGAAGAGGGTTGGGGTTTGATTCCCATATCTTATCCATGTTTATTCTCTGTATCATGGCTCTAAATTTTGTCGTAGTTGCCACAACACGATATTTCCCAACAGTTTCATCTATGACATCCACTCAAACTACTTCAATTGGTTTTGTAGATGCTTCGTAGAGAGAAGGCATTCTAATAAAACCTGGTTTTAGTGGGCGGTCCCAGTCACGAATACTTCCATCGTTAAGATATATTCCTTTGTTTTCATTTTCGGGCATAAATAATGTATAATTAGTATTTACTCAATAATTTTATAATATTTCTGAAAAAGTAAATTTTTCTCTCGAACCACTTCAGCTATACTTCGAATAGTATGTTCACGTTCCAATACTTCAAAATCCCGAAAATTCTCTCTCGTCGCTATTGTCAAAGGGTACTTCAGGCACTCGAAAAAGTCGTGAAAAAACCACAGAAAGGAAGTATTAATCTTATCGTTATAGATGCTGAAGAAATGGCTGCTATGAATGAGAAATTTCGTGGGAAAATTGGTCCGACGGACATATTGACATTCTCATATGTCAGTCAAATGAAAAATGAAAAATGAAAAAAGAAAAATGAAGGATTTTTTTTCCCTCAAAACTTTGAGATAGCAGGAGAAATCTATCTCTGTCTCGAAAAAATAAAACTCTATGCAAAGGAGTCATGAAAAACCTACAAAGAACAGCTCGAATATATCATCATCCACGGACTCACACATCTTATGGGTTACGATCATGAGAGTGAGAAGGATTGGCAAGAAATGGAGAAAGTAGAGAAAAAAATTCAATGACTCCTTAAATAAAAACCTCTGAGAAATCAGAGGTTTTTTATGATAGAAAGGAATTTTTTAATTTATTTCGTATTTGAGATTGATTTGAATCGTCACTTCCTGTGAGCCAGCTTCGATAGATGGAGCGACAGAGCTGTCGGCAGTCATAGCTTTTGACTCCATATAGACTCGTGGTTGATTGTATGGAGAAGAGAAACTTTCGCTGATTTCGAGGAGTCGTCCGAGGCTGAATCCAGCAGCCTTGGCTGTACTCTGTGCTTTTTCTTGGGCTTTCTTTATCGCTTCGGCGCGGGCAGTATTTTCGAGTGCAGTCGAGTCATCGATGGCGAATTGGAGATTTGAGACAGAGTTAGCACCATTTTTGACCACGCCCGAGAGTAAATCACTTATCTTTTTGAAATCGCGTATTTTGAGAGAGACAGACTGTTGGATAGTGTATCCGTCGATTTTTGGAGGAGGACAGATACCGCCTTTGATACTGTAATCACACACGATATTCTCGTATCGAGGCTGGATGCTGTACTGAGATGTTTTGATATCTTTTTTATCAATACCTTCTTTCGTGATAAAATCGATGGCTTTGTTCATTTTTTCTGCATTTTTGGACTGGAGTGCTGCGAGGTCGGTATCTCCTTCCGTTATAACATCAAATGAGAAACCAGCCACATCTGGCACTCCGACAGCTTTGCCATCTCCAGAGACTGTAAAACTACGGAAATTCGATGGTTCACTCGATCTATCGTAGGTCTTGGTTATGAGGAAGCCGAGATAGAGAGCTCCACCGAGGGAGATGATGAGAGCGAGTCCGAGGAGATTTTTGAGAAATGAGTTCATAGAAAATATAATAAAGAGAGGAATCATTCTATAAACCTATGGAGTATTTGAAACTCTACTAGTCTTGCCTATAGAGATATTGTTTTTTTCTTAATTATGAGATTAATTTGACTAATTGAATATATAAAGTATAAAACCTGTATGCACAAAGGCGAGTTTATATCACCAGATGTACTATTCGAAGGGAAAGAAGTACCGCTCCCATATATTCCTATCC
Source organism: uncultured Candidatus Peribacteria bacterium (assembly GCA_964544625.1). Taxonomy (GTDB): domain Bacteria; phylum Patescibacteriota; class Gracilibacteria; order BD1-5; family JAGOOR01; genus JAGOOR01. Next base: position 51,778 of record CAZJBQ010000002.1, read on the forward strand.
ATATTATTCATTTACTTGCTCGCAGGGCCCCAAATATAATATATGGATTTGATGGATCAAAGAGAAAACAACTCGATCAATACATAGCGGGCTTGCGAGATATCTGAGCAACAAATAAACTCCTCCGCAGGATGCTCGTTGGCTTTACAGATTGAATATCAGTGAAATGTAGGCGAATTGAAATGTCTCTCATAGATTTAATAGGGGGAGAAGCAGTTAATGCATTACAAACGAGCAAAGGACTTGCGAGAAACGATCTCCTCAAACAACTGCAAGGAATGATTTTCTCAGAAAAAAGTTCTTTTGCACAGTCAGGTATATCGATTTCATGTGTTGTGGAGGACGTAGGGCCAAATAATGTTTTTCATACTCTTGATCAACTGAAAAAGAGTAGGGTAAGTCTCATAGTGGCGACAGTTGTTGATATATTTGAGCATGAATTCCTCTCCGAACTCATACAATGAGTCAAGGGGAAAGTAGGTCGCTTACTTGATCTGTGAGAACCTGTGTTGCGAACGTTTCTAGAAAATGATCAAAGTGTTGGAGCGTATGTGTCTCCCGGGGATAATGCATGGAACCAGCGTGAGATAATGATAGGGGATAAAAAGCAGAGGTATAAGGATCCGTGTGTTGATAACTCAGGCGCACTTATTGTACCACTGTGCCCAGAGGAAATTTATGATGGAGAAAATCATGAATGGAAAAATGCAGACAGAGTCAAGGTGTACAATATCGAAGAGGCAGTTGTGCGGGATATATTGGATGGGAGATCACGCAAAGGTCTCAAACACAGAACATCAATGCTTGTGCCACAGACTGACGTCATTAAACCTGGGCAAACTAGAATTCTTGAGATACCACTTGATGCAGGTCCTTATAATGCTAATATCGGTGTTGTATGTGTGTGACCAGATGGGAAGGAGATAGATGTCGTACATTTTCCCGCGACGTATCTCGATGCTGTACGTTCGTTTCCAGACGGTGAGAATCGTATACAGGTAGAAATCAAAAATGTTGGGAGTAAAGATATACAACTCAAAGATATTCATTTCCGAGTCAAATTTTATAAAACTGACACAAAAACTCGTAAAAAATGGGAGCTCAGAAAAGCTCTCCAGTATGCAGAATTCAAATGATATTATGCTCTCGAACACCTCATATATACCAAAGTTTTGAAAGGTACAGAAGGGTGAAATCTAGAGGATTGCATGCTTGCGCTGGGAGATCTCAGTAATATGGATAATTTTTGGTGAGATGATCAAGGGGTATTATTTTATCAGCAAGAGGTTAATGGACACATAGAGGATAGATTCGAAAGGGTGGCATACTCATGATCAGAAGGGGTGAAATTGCAATCAATTACGGCATGAGAAGTCCGAGAATATGGTACGACATATCAGAGAGAGCTCATACGAGTTCTGCAAAACGCTTGTTTAGTCGGGAGGGAAAAGAGGGTTATATTTGTCTGTCGTAATGATATAAATCATGAGAGCCTGATGGCTATTACCAAGACAGGAAGCGTGACTGATATACTGTCTGTGCCAGGCAAGCGCACTGCATTTGAACCAAATAATGACTTACTGAAGATGTGTAAACATGAAAAAATACAACTGACTTCTATTAGTGTTGTAGAGCCGGGTACAGCTGATCGAGATGCTACGTATAATCTCCTAGGTGCTCAGCGATAAAATGATTAATTAATTATCTCGACTACTTTCTCCCGAGATGTATGTCCGTGTAGAATAGCAATACGCGATTTTGGTACATCAAAAAATTCAGAGAGTGCTTCGATGAGCCCGCGATTAGCTTCACCATCGACAGGTTTTTCTCGGATTTTTACTACGAGCGTCTTTTCTCAAAACAAATTCTCCACCCAATCTATAGATTCTTTTCTACTGCCTGGCTTGACATGGACTGTGATTTTCATGTCCAAATTATAGAGAAAAAAATGTTTTGTGCTTGTTTTAATTTGACCATAAGATTTTTATTCTTATATACAATATAATGCCTATTATTCATTACGCTAATTCATCCGAGGGGGTTCAACCGAGACCCAATGATCACCGTCTGCAAAAAAACTGGCGCAGAGTGGCCGAGATAATACCGCCAGATTCTCTCCCAGTATCACTCATGCCAGTATTACCGGGTCTCTATCGGTCCAATTTGCCATTTCCTCAGCAATTTAACGCTCTTTCAGAACTCGGCATCCGCCATATTATTGCTCTCACGGAATGTCGAGCACTCTATACACAGGCTATCAAAGATGGAGACTTACCAGAAAACATAACTGTGCATCACACGCCGTATAATCAGAGACGTTTTCTCACACTTCAAGAATTAGTGAAATTAGTCAAAATGATACATACTGCTCGCCAGGATGGAGCAGTACTCGTGCACTGCATAGCTGGTATGACCAGAACAGGATTAACAGTTTCAGCCTATATAGCTGCTATTCTTGCTCATGAGCCTCTCGATGGTTTTGATTCTATGACGGGCGTAGGGCATCTCCTCCGACGTTGGTATGATTTTGTCACTATTTCTGGATGAGTGATTGATCCAGTGCATCGCGAAGCGATGAGAACACGATTTGCAGCGATTGATATCTTAGCCCAAGAAAAAAACCAAGTTGTACCCAAATTTCTCCGGCCTCATGTAGGGACATTTAATTTCCATGCCCTCAGAGAAATAGTACACTTCGGAGATATCAGGGATATATTGCCAGACTTTTTCCCTGTTCCTACGAGTTCTTCGCCCACTTTACTCCAGCGTACACTGCCGGTGTTGCCAGTACACTCATGAGACATCGGAATGTCCAATACGGCAGTATCACTCCCCACATAAATGCGTGATTACCAGCCCAGAATGATTCTGCTCCAGGGACGTACATCGCGAGATACACGAAGAGGGCTCCATCAATTCATTGCGAGATAAAATTGGAGAGATTGGTTGAAAGCCAGAGAGATTTTCACTTGAGTTTCTCTCGGAGACGACAAAAGATGATAACATCGAGAATATCTGACACCGCAAAGGCAACGATGCTGGCGAGAGAGAAGCGGAGCGTCTGACCAAAAATCGTATCAAAAGCTGCTTCCTTGTCCACAAATATCATACTCGCGGGGAGGGTGGTGCTGAGCCATGAGAAGAAAGCGAGACCGATAATTGAGAAGAGAGAAATTCGATAGACAGTTCGAGCTGTTTTATATCACCATACTTGCGCTAATATATCATTGATACAGTAGATAAACGGGATAAAAAATATCGCCATAGAAACCTTTAATTGTGGTATATTGATCGGTCCAAAGTGAAGCGATATATTCCCAACGGGAGAAGTTTTGACGCCGAGAGTTTCTGTCATAATAACACAGAAAATATACAGACCAACGAGCGTGATGAGTTTCGTTTCCTGCGGAGTTGCTTCGTGTGATTTTTTGAGAAAGGAGAACATAGCTTTTACAAATGAAGAATTAAAAATGAAGAATGGAGGAATTATATCATAGTATGCTGCTTTAGAAGCTTGAGATTGATTGTATCTCAAATAATTGGAATGCAAAATCTATGCACTGATACGAGTTCCGCCACGGATAGTACGTCCCATGATATGTTGGTAAACAGTTGAAGTAACCCCATCACAAATATGGGTCACACCACCTGTTTTTGCGAATTCTCTCCCGACTGCAAGTTTTGAGCGCATGCCTCCTGTTCATGTCTGTGATTTTTCTCCACAAACTGTTCCCAGCCAACTCTCTGTTATAGTGTCTGACGAAAGTTCTTTGATTCGTGTTGACGCATCATCTTTGTCGGAGTAGACACCATTTGTATTGGTGATGAGCACGATATCCGAAGCAGAGAGATATCGTGCTACGAGGAGAGCATTTTTATCATTATCAGCGCCTCTTCCGAGCGCTTGCATTTCTGCCGTTGAGAGAGCATCGTTTTCATTGATAATTGGGAGTACTCCAGCCTCGAGAATATCGTTGACTGTGCGTACAAATTGAATTCGATGACTCTCTATATCTTCGAGAGTAGCATGAGTTGGGAGGATTTGTGCTGTGACGATACCACGCTTTCGAAATTTCTCTGCATAGCGTGCCATCAGTATTGGTTGACCGACACTCGCGAGTATTTGGTTATTTTTCTCTCATCAGAGTATCTCACGGCCACATCCGACTGCTCCAGAAGAAATGAGAATAACAGAGATTTTTTGTTTCATGAGTTGGGCGATATCTGCGATCATTTTTTTCACCTTTTCGCTGGTGTGAAAATTCGCGAGAGATTCTGTGCCGACTTTCACGATAATTGTTTTGTCCATAAAATTGTTGTATAAAAAATAAAAACCCTCTTGCGTACAAGAGGGCTGAAAAGAATATTGTGTACTTAAGAGCTACCCCTTGGGAGAGAAGAGAAGTGGGGGAACCGGTGATGTGATTTGGAAAATATGATTCATAGCAATAAAAAATCCCTCTACTGAAGAGGGATTTGAATTTAAAAATACAACAAATCTACCTCTTCATGAAGTTGAGATATGGCGGAGTTGAGAGATTTTTGTTGCAGAACATACTACAGAGTATAGCTTCGTTTCTGATTTTGTAAAATAACAAATTTTTTTATCCGAATCTATGTTTCATCCAGAGAAGTATGGATAGCTGTAGATTACTTAGAGCTTTTCACTCGTAGAGTGATTGGGGAGTTTCCCACGACAATGTTCTAGGCATAGTATGAGAATCTGTATCCTCCTGAAAAATCCCTACTTCACCTGCGAGCAGTATGCGTCAGAGAAAGAGCATGCCAGATTCTTTGTCCGTTTCGCATGGAATGAGCACTCAAAAATCCCCATGGCCACAACTATCAACAGGAGTAATATGCGGAAGTTTTTGAGTGAGAAGTTCATCAGGACGGAGACTTCATTTACCAACAGTTATTATGGATTTTCATGGTCTTCAAGAAGATTCTGTTACGAGCAATCTTCAGGCCCGATCAGCTACTATGATACATCTCTGTGCCACTGTCTGTCAATCATATCTTTTCGGACGTACAAACTGCTGTTCTTTCATATGGATAACTGTTTCTGCATCGGGAAGTATGTTTAACCCAGGAACAGTTGTGACCTTACCAATTCAAAAGGCGTGAATGAGTTTTTCTGTATTAGGTTGGGCAACAATGGTTTTTGATATATTTGTGCTGGACATAGTATAGATTTTTATAGTAGACAATTTTATTTTATGTCAAATATCTGTTTTTACGTTCCTGTGGATATAGTTTTCTGAAAAAAATCACTACAATCCATCTATGTCTCGTTTTTCCGATTACATCCAAAAAACATTTAGTTTCTCTTCCTCTGAAGCAGAGGAGATTATTGCTGCGATGATTACACCTATTGGCAAAAGTATCCGTGTGAATACTCAGAAAATCTCTCTTGAAAACTTCAAACTCCACGCAAAAGAACAAGGTTGGACACTGACCGATACTGATATTCCCGAAGTATTTCTCATAGATCGTGATGATACAACCGTAGCTCTCGGTCGTACCATCGAGCACTCTGCAGGTTGGTTTTATATCCAAGAAGTTGCCGCTGCCCATCCGCCTTATTTGCTCAAAAAACATATCACAACTCAACCCGATAAGATCCTCGACATGTGTGCTTCGCCCGGTGGGAAGACGACACAGCTCGCTGATTATTTCCCAGAATCACTCATCATAGCCAACGAAGTGAATCGGACTCGTACACCACAACTCTTCGATAATCTCGACCGTATGGGCTATGACAATGTCGCAGTTGTTTCCTGTGATGGCCGATTTTTCCAAAATTTTCCTGGTTTTTTTGATGCCGTTCTCCTCGACGCCCCCTGTAGTGGTGAGGGGACAGCATTTCGTGATAGCGCTATCGTCGACCACTGGCATGAGAAAAATATTGATCGTATTGCGAAACTTCAGAAACAGCTCATGGAAACAGCCGAAGCTGTGACGGCCTCAGGAGGTACCCTCTCGTATTCGACCTGTACACTCAATGTCATGGAAAACGAAGAAGTCCTCGATTCAAGGTTAAAAATTGAAGAACCACAACTCACAGAATTATTTCGAAAGCGTTTCTGGCCTCATATAGAGCATACTGGATGATTTTTTGCATCTATTTTTCAGAAAAAACCTTCAACTGATATTCACCATGACTATCCTGTACTCGCAGCACAAGGTCAGAAAAATCTCATCGTCAAGCCTGCGACTAAAGGCGAGCGAGAAATTGTCGAACGATTTGTCTCAAAATATCTCAAGACAAAATTAAAAGATTGATATCTCTATCTCTCAAAGGACGGCGTGTATTTCAATCAGAGAAATCTCGGACCATTGGCGGAGTATTATTACTTTGTCCATGGAGGCATGCGTCTCGGCTCTATCAGATGAAATACTTTTACTCCTACACATCATCTAATGTGGGCCATTACTGAAACGGAGCAAATTCCAGAAATAGAACTCACGACAGAGCAATGGAGCGATATTCAGAATAATAAAAAAGCTCATTTTGAGGAAGAAGATGGATATTATGTGGTGAAGTATTGACGATGAACCGTCGGGCTTCTCAGTGTCGAAAATAACACCCTCATAACCAAGTCTTTGCGATAAAAAAAGACCTCTTCCCGGCTCCCTCAGTCATAACAAGTGTCGATGACGATTGGCTAAGAAAAGGTCTCTGGGACAATACGAACCATACTCGTATATCAGTGTTGTGCCATCCCCTGCGGTGAGTTGAGGAGTATTCACCAGCTCCGTACCCTATGGCTCTATCAGTATAGTATGTGATAGAAGGATACTAACGTATCTATTTTGTGAGGACGTATGGCGTCACTTAGGACAGCTCAACAATCATATTAAAACATATAATTATTAATCTGTCAAATTATTTCATACTCTTTTCTTTATATTGCTAAAAAATCCTTTTCTCTACAATGAAAACTATGCAATGACTTTCATGACTTCTCTGGCTCCAGAAGCGCAACCGTGAGTTTAATGGATGGTTCGCGGAGTCGAATATAGACTACTATCTCGATGGAGCTCTCAGTGAAATAAATGAGATTAAAAAAAGTATTCAAGACAAAAATCACGATGAACTCGAGCTCGAGGTCGGCGATCTCCTCTGGGACGTCCTCTCTCTCATCAACAAGCTCGACCACGAGAAACTGATTGACATGGAGAGAGTGTGCCCTCGTGCTGTCGGTAAATTCGCAGAGCGTATGCCATACAATGTCGAGTGATACTTCGAATGAGACCCGGTAAAACGTGAAGAACTCTGGAATGCCGTCAAAAAACTCCAAAAGGCTCGCGGAATAGATGAACGTCATTGCCTGGTACAAAAAGTCTGGGAATCTGTCGAAAATAACAACATTTAATTATTTTTTATGCATACAGGATTGTGGCTCACATGTATCGCGGGCATCTTCCTTACTATAGGGGATTTCACTTTGCGATATTGGACACAGAATACGAGCATATGGAAGTGGTACATTCTCGGAGTTTTGATTTATTTTATCTCGCTCAACCTCCTGGCGCAGAGCTATCGATTCAAAAATATCGCCATTGCCTCTCTCATCATGGAGATAGTAAACTTGGCTACCTATATTGGTATTAGTTATTGGAAATTCGGCGAAGTTCTCTCTCGGATGGAGATAACAGGTATCTTTCTCGGAATAGCAGCCATTATTTGTTTTGAACTTGGATAAATATGCTCTTCGCGCTTTGAACAACTAATACCCCTAAGACAAATGCTATCCGTGAGGCTCTCACGACCTGCCCGTACCTCGTAGATAGAGATATCGATATTCGAGGATATCGTGTTGATTCATGAATTGCTGACATGCCACTGACTCTCGTGGATTTGCGAACAGGTGCTCAGAATCGTGCAGCAGCGGTGCGCCTCCTCAGTCCTGAGGCAGACTATTTTGTTGGCATGGAGGGGGGTGTCTATAGGGATAGTGTCGGGAATGATTATTGGCTCACAGGTCTCGTCTATATGGAAAATAGAGCATGAAAAGGACATTTCGGATATTCATGTCATATGCCAGTGCCAGATATCGTGGTAGAGAAACTCTATGACGGTTCAGGCAGAGATCTGGAACAAATCATGCATGAGATAGCAGGTGTAGAGAATATCGGTGACCATGCGGGGTCATTCGCTCTCTGGTCATCGAATATGCTTACCCGAACCGATCAATTTCGTCTCGCGACGCAGTGTGCCATTGTTCCATTTTTTAGTTCTTTTTATACCATGAAAAAATAATTGTATAAAGTCCGTAACGGATTAAACTAATACAACAAATTAAACAGATTAAACCTTTCCCTTATGCGCGAAATACTCCTCTCACTCTCCACAGGCGCTATCGTTGGCGTGATATTCTCATTTGCCAAGCTTCCTATCCCAGCACCTCAAGCCCTTGCTGGTGTTGCAGGTATTGTTGGTATATACGTGGGTTATGTTGGTGTGAGTTACCTCCTTCGTTTCCTCGGATAAAAATTAAGTGTTTATCTCATCATGGCAAGAACTACTATTACACATGTTCCGTGACTTCGTCGTATGAGTCTCCGTGTCAACCCAAACGGAGAAGTAGTCGTCCGTGCACCAATGCGCACAACAGAGGTACAAATCCAGAAATTCATCGATACGCATACCGCGTGGATTCGTAAACAACGCTCCAAGATGTCCGGCTTTGTGCGACTGACTCGAGAGCAAATCAGAGACCTACGAGATCGAGCTGAGAAATTTCTCCCGAGACGCGTCGCAGAATTGGCTGAAGAACTCGATTTTCGCTATCAACGAGTCGTGTGTCGCCATCAGAAATCTCGATGGGGGAGCTGTAGTCACCGCAATGTCATCAGTCTCAATATCGAGCTCATGCGTCTCCCGAAGAAACTCCGAGACTATATCATCGTCCATGAGCTGACACATACCGTTCATAAACATCACCAAACAGCATTTTGGAATTATCTCGAACGCATCTTCCCGTGAGCTCTGGAGTGTGATGAAGCTATGAAAGACTGGAAAATAGGGTACGAGAAGAGAGACTAAGCGTACATGCCGTAAGCTCTGTCAAAATCAGCATCAGTAATATTTTGTCCTTGTTTTTTATTCTCTGCAGCTTCTTGCCGGAGTCATTCTTGTGCAATGAGATGAATCCTTTGAGCCTCTTTGTGACCTCGTTGAATAATACTGGTCAATTCCTTATTTTTTGTTTCCAGTCGTGTTTTATTCTCCTGGAGTGGTTTCCATGCTTCTTTGAGTTGTTTGAGTCGTGCTTCGATAGGTTTTATGAGAGCTTCGTCATCAGCAATTGCCTTTGATAATTTTGCCTTTTCTGCTGCGAGTACCGTGATTTCTTTTTTTGTTTGTTCTAAGATAGGTTTTTTTACAGCATTATCTTTTTCAAGATCAGTTTTTTCTTGTTGGAGTTTTTTGAGTTGTTCCTCAGCTTCTTCTGAGGACAAAGTGCTGACATTTGATGTTAATTCTGCTATAGCTGCATCGATTTGTGTTATTCGATCTGTATTGGTTTTGATAGCTTTCGAAAGTTCGTCTCTTTTACCCTCAGCAATACCGAGTTTTTGTTCTGTTTCTGCGAGTTTTGGACGATTGGCTTCGAGCCTGTCTGCAATTGGCTTTCGTTCCGCCTCCGCTGCAGTTTGTAAGTCTGTGTTTTCTGTGAGTTTTTGTGTTGCTTCATCGAGTTTTTGTTGCGCAGATTCCTGAGTAATGATTGTTTCATCATTGCTCTTTATTGCACTTCCAGCTTCAGATATGTTTTTATTCGTTTCTCCAGCCATAGTACACTTATTATAGCACGTATTTTTCTGACATGCAAATCTTTGTTTAAGCACATTCGTACTCTTTTTGGTATTCTATCTCTACGGTTTTTAGCTATTTCTTTCTGAATTATTTTTTTAGTAAAAAATAATAATTAGAAATCGAATTATTGACTTTGCAGGGACTGAGGATATTCTGGATAAAATAAAACTTTATGCCAGACGAGACTCCACCAACATTGCAAACTGTTGAGTATTGAGATATACCTGCACCGATTGGCAATCTTGTTCGATTAGTTGGTATTCAATGAAAAAAAGTGGTTGATTGAGATTTTTGATCGCTCGTGTTTAATACTCAAGAACGATTGCGGGATATATTGTTAGATTTTGGGTATCATGCGGACAGTATCCTGAATCTCTGAAACTCCCAAGAAATTTCAGTCTGAGGGTTGCAAGCGGCAGTATTGGAGTCCTATAAAAAATGCATCAAAGAGCCTCTTCCAAAACACTCCACTACTATAGTAGTACCCAGAACATTAGAGCACAAATCTGATGTAAGAATTGCTCTCAATGCTTTGCGCCAGAGCAGAGCGTATAATGAGTTCAAGCATATAAAAATATGGCAGCTTCCTCACACTCAGGCACGCGAAAAACTCACCGAAGCAATTTGTTCTGTCGATGCTAACTGGTATACCATATTGTGTCGTATTTTTCGACTCAACAATCCTGGGGCCATGTCCTGAACTGGAGCTATTCAGTCTCAACCACTGAGAGATTTTTTGTGTGATTATGTTTTTTGTGTTCCGAGAGAAGAATTCGAGGGCGCAAATACATGACCCAGAAAGCCTAAAAAGCCAAAAAAACCAGAAGGCATGGATGAAACAGATGAGTTAGTATGGGTATTTTTTCACTGAAGTGATTCAGTTGCTGCGATTACTGAACCTGCTCAGCTGGCAAAAATATGTGATATCTCTGAGAAAGAGTGTAGTCGTAGGTTGATAAAACTCGGACTGATCCCATGAGGAGAAGTGCGTAAAAAACGTCAGTATACCAGAAGAATTCCTCGTCCATCGGAACCGCCGGTGGATGTACCACCAGTAGTTTCTCCGACAGAACCCACCAGAGCTGATCAGGGCCAAGTGACAGAGGTTGTGCCAGAGCCTATTGCTCCTGCGCCTACTCCAGCGCCAGAAAAAAGAAAACCTACACATCCAGATATTCCAGGTGATATTGATAGTTACGATTGACTCATTTTGTGGCTTCAAGAAGAGCGACAGGTACCACTCGTACATTCTCTCAAAAATACTCTCGGCTGAGCGAAAGCAAGACTTACGGCTCATCGCTCGTTAGAGGCAATGATTTTCTGAGATTTTGGAGCAGGTCGGATTGAGCCTGTGATTTTACAATTAGTGAAATTTTTTGATTCCCAGAAAGAACTCGCTGAATTTATCGCAGAACTCAGAGAATATCGAGCTCCAGTAAAACCAAAAAATCATACACCAGTTTCAAAAATGATACTATCTCCTCCAACTTCACTTCCTCCGTCATCCCCTGTGCCAGCAACAGTTCACCTCATGGTACTTGGTGCATTAATGCCAACACAGAAGAACTATGAATGATTTTTGACATGGTCTCGTAGTCAAACAAAGATAGTAGAAGTATTACAAGATTTCTGTACAGATTTTCTCGCATTAAGCGGTATTATCAGAGCACCTGGCTCTATGGATGTCATAAAAAAATTTGGGAGAGATTCAGAAATATGGAAATTTTTGACTGAAGGAGCACGATTAAAAGGTAGTGTAACGGATATGTGACAAGTGGCATTGGATATAGCCCAGATAGATCTCTCCGCGTTACGTGTTGCTTCACAATCAGCAACGCCTGCTCTACCGCAAGTGCAGGCTGATCCACCAACGCCAGCAACAATTCCGAAAAAAAATCCTCCTCCAGTACCCGTCGTACAAAAATCTCTCGAGGATCAAATGCTTGAACTCATGATAGAGGCTCAGGAGAATAAGGTTTGAATGAGATATGTCTGACCTATTGCGAATGCCTATATGAATGGAGAATATGAGAAAGCTGGAGATGTGTATGAACAATTCAGGGCACTGGAGTGGAGGGATGATGAATCGGATGATTCTGAAAACAATGCTACCGTGAGTCTCTATAACACTCTTGTTGAGCTACAGAAAAAGCGACATGAAGCAAAACAGCCAATATCAATACTGGGGCTCATCGTAGAGTTATGTGGTTATGAATTCGAAGAAGATCCATTGTATGACTACAAAATAGAGCATCACTGGGAAGAAAGACTGGGAGAAATGTTAGCTGATAGTGGCGTCACCTCCGAACAAGTAAAAGCATGGTGTGAACAACAAACTATGAGTCATTTATTAGAGGAATTGCGGCAGATACAAATCTGTGTTCCATTGGGGCATACAAAATGGCTGCAATGGCAAGAAAAATCTAGTCTAGAGACTAATCTAGCTCAATTTATGGAATCTCTCATAGCTCACGATCACCTCGGAGAGAAGAGATGGAATTGACAGATTGATATCAAAGAATTGAAGAAAAAACTTCGTCATATCAAATTTCCATCGACAGACGAAGAGTAATTATTGCATTCCACTTTCTATCTATATAATCATTATATCAGCCCTGACTCCTGCTATCACAGGACGTGTCCTCCGAAGCCTTGGCGAAGGATGGACGAGCTGAGGGAAGAAATCGCAAGAAAGTAGACCCCTCCGGACACTGCACGTGACGCAGATAAATCAAGTACCGTTTTCGGTGGTAACTTCCTCACAAGAGGACCGAAACACACAGTTTATTTTGTGTGTTTTTTTATGCCCTTCTCTCTCCCCAAATGAAAACCCGAGTTCTCAAAACTCGAAGAATCTATCCTCCAGTATTGGAAGGAAAATAAGACCTTTGAAAAATCAGTCGAATCCAGGCCGGCTGAAAATCCGTATCGATTCTATGATGGTCCTCCATTTATCACGGGTACTCCGCATTATGGGAGCTTGCTATCTTCGATAATCAAGGATGTTGTTCCTCGCTATCAGACCATGCTCGGGAAGCGCGTCGAACGTGTCTGGGGATGGGATTGTCATGGACTTCCAATTGAGCAAAAAGTACAGAAAAAATTATGACTTGAATCAAATAAAGAAATCGAAGAATCAGCAGGTGGAATCCAGGGATTTATCGATGAATGTTACGCCTACACTCGCGATACTTCAGCAGAGTGGAGCTGGTATATCGATCATATCGGTCGATGGGTGGATATGGAGGGTGCGTACCGCACGATGGATCAGAACTATATGGAGTCGGTCATGTGGGTCTTCAAACAAATCTGGGAGAAAGGATATATCTACGAAGGGAAGCGTGTTTCGTGGTATTCTTGGAAGCTCTCGACCCCGATTTCAAACTTTGAAATCGCGATGGATGACAGCTATCAGGATGTCCAGGATCCAGCGATTACGGTGAAATTTCCACTCACACAAGATACCTCAAAACAAGATGAGGTGCAGGGGTGAAAATTTGAATATACAGAGGATGGATATCTCCGATATGTCCTCGCAGTCATCCGAAATGCTGATGGTGAAGTTCTCATGCTCCAAAATAAAAAACACTGAAATACATGGCAATGTCCTGGTGGAAAAATTGACGCAGGAGAAACGGCAGAAACGGCTCTCAAAAGAGAAATAAAAGAAGAACTCTGAGTCGAGATAACCATCAGAAAGCATCTCTGAAATCGAAAAGTTTTCACTCAGCGTACTTTGTGGCAAGGGGAATATTTCGAAGTTGAGTTATTATCAAATCCAACTATTCAAGAACCAGAAAAACACGCCCAGATGCAGTGGATGAAAATCATAGACGATCCAGAACTCGTTCATGGTTACTATCTCCAGTATGGTGAACATATTATTACCGAACAGCTTGGTCGGATGTATGATGCTCTCGCACTTCGAGCAATAGAGAAAAAATTACCTGAACTCAAAAGCATCTCATTGCTCGCATGGACAACAACCCCGTGGACTATACCGATGCATATGGCGATTGCGGTGCACAATGACCTCACGTATGTGTTAGTGCAAATTGAAGATGAAGCCTATTTGGTCGCGAAAAACCGTCTTGAGACCGTCATGAAAGGCAAAAATTTTACTGTTCTTACTGAATATCCTGGTTCATTCTTGGTTGGTAAATATTATCGTCCACCATTTGATTATTACGTCGGAAAAATCGATGAGAGAAATTTCCGTGTCTATCACGCTGACTTCGTCACTGACACTGATGGTACTGGTATCGCTCACGAAGCTCCAGAATTTGGTGATGTGGATTTTCAGCTTGCGAAGCAAGAGGGGATTTTCATCACGTCTGCAATCGATGAAGCAGGGAAGTATACGGCACAAGTCCCAGACTATCAAGGCACGCTCTATATCGATGCTATCGACCCTATCACGGAACGACTCAAAGCAGAAGGAAAACTCTTCAAAAAAGAAGGTATCACTCACCGCGTCCCATACTGTCCTCGCAGCAATACGCCACTCATGCAGAAAGCCCAAAAGTCGTGGTTTATCGATATTCAGAGAATCAAATCTGAGCTCATCGCACAGAATGAAAATATCAACTGGTTTCCAGATCACTTTAAGCATGGACGATTTCTCAAATCTCTCGAATCTGCTCCAGATTGGTGCATCTCTCGCTCTCGTTTTTGGGGAACGCCGATGCCTGTATGGCAAAGTGCAGACGGTTCTGAGCGTGTCGTCATCGATTCTCGCGAAGAATTGTATCAGAGAAATAAACCACTTGGTCAGATAACAAAGATTATTTTTGTGAGACATGCGGAGAGTGAAGCGAATGTAGCAAAAATGTATAATGATAATGGAACGTCTCCTCTGACAAAGAAAGGACATGAGCAGGCAAAAAAACTCGCTCAAAGTCTTGAACAAGTTGATGTTGTACTTTGTTCACCATTTTTGAGAACAACGCAAACAGCAGAACCAATTGCACAAAAATTCGGACTTGATATTGAGGTTCGAGAATATCTCCATGAAACCAATCATGGCACACTAGCTGATCAAACACAGACAAAAACGGTACTGGAAGAAAGAAAAAAATTCTTCGAAAATCATGACCATAAGTTTGGTGGAACAGGCGAATCATTCAATGATCTTATTGCTCGTGGAGAGGTTCTCCGACAAGAAATTCTCGCAAAATATCCTGGGAAAACAGTCGTGGTCGTGAGCCACGGACATCCAGTCAAGGCATTTCTCGTCGCATGTGGAGCAAAAAGACCAAGTAATACTGAAAATGCAAAACCATACGTACTCTATCTCGATAACAACACAGGCAAGGAAATCAATCTCCACCGTCCATATATTGATCGGATTTATGTCCCATGAAAATCTTCTTTCACTCCGAAAAAAGTGCTCGGTATTCATGGATGGACTTCTGCTGGCATCCAAAATCCGCAAGGAAAATGGTTGCCAATTCAAGAAAAGCTCAAAGCTGCATGAGTGCAATTTGATGTACCAGATTTTGATAAAAATAAGGAAACGAAATATTCACTTTGGAAAGAGAAGCTCGATACTCTGGATGTAGCAAGTTATGATACCATTATGGCAACGAGCTTTGGTTGTCCTGTTATCATGCAGTACCTCTGTGAGAGAAATATTAAATTAAAACGTCTTGTGTTGGTTGCTCCAAGTGGTCTCAAAGGGAATGAGTACCTCGAAAAAGTGATTCCAGAAATGACGGAAGATGTTGAGAAACTTCGATGACTCGTGGAAGAAATAATAGTCCCCCATAGTGAAGACGATGACTCGACCAGCGCACGATTTGAATACGGTCAATCACTCGCAAAAAGAATAGGTGCAATATTCCTCCCTATCAATGGTGTAGGTCATAAATTTGGAGGTTGGAGTATTGATTTTCTTTCTTCTCTTATCCAACACGGAGCCCCACTCCGTCGCGTCTCCGAAGTCCTTGATGTGTGGATGGATAGTGCTTCGATGCCGTATGCACAAGTGCATTATCCATTTGAGAATCAAGCGAAAATGGAAGCGAGTTTCCCAGCCGATTTTATCGCAGAATACACAGGGCAGATTCGTGCATGGTTCTACGTGATGCACGCGATTGGCGTGATGGTAAAATGATCGCCAGCCTTCAAAAATGTCGCTGTCACATGAGTCATCAATGGAACTGATGGACGCAAGATGAGTAAATCCTACGGAAACTATCCTGATCCTCGTGAGACGATTCAGAAATACGGTGCTGACGCGATTCGCTTCTACCTCATGGGCGGTACGCTGATGAAGGGTGAAGATATGGCATTTTCAGAAGCAGGTATTCAAGAATCAATCAAACGAGTCCTCCTTCCGCTCTGGAATTCCTACACTTTCTTTGCGACCTACGCAAATATCGATGAATGGGAATTCACGGATTATTCAACACCAAAGACACACGAACTCGATACATGGATTATTTCTCGTCTCCATACATTGATTCAGGACACGAGAGTCTCAATGGATGCCTACGATCTCCAGAAAACGTGTGATGCTATCATGGTCTTCCTTGATGGTCTCAATAACTGGTATATCCGGCGCAATCGCAGACGTTTCTGGAGAAGCGAACTCGATGCAGACAAAAAAAGTGCGTACGAAACACTCCATGAAGCCCTCGTCACAATGACGAAACTCCTCGCACCTATCTGTCCATTTATCACTGAGCATCTCTATCAGAATCTCATGAATACGACGGAATCACTGCATCTCACTGACGTCCCAGCAGAAAGCAGAGAGCACCTCCACCTCGCCGCGAAACAGAAAATGACACACCTCCAAAATCTCACCAATCTCGGTCTCGCTATTCGTGGTCGTGAGAAACTCCGCGTTCGACAGCCACTTCGAGCAGCGACGATTACCCTCGAACTCGATGAGAGCGCACGAGAGACACTCGCTGAAGAATTGAACGTCAAGGAAATACACAGTGTGAAAGATGTCTCGGACTATGTCACCATTACCTATTCTCCTGATGCGAAAAAAATCGGAGCGACTGAGAGAAAACAATGGATGAAAACCATTATTGCTGATGCAAAAGCAGGGAAGGGGAACCTAACTTCAGAGGGGACTCTTGAACTCACGGTCCCAGAAGCACCAGACGGAAAAGTGGTTCTCGCTGCGGATGAATTTGAAGCGGTCTATACACCAAAAGAAGGTTCAACCATTGCTTTTGCTGGTAGCGCAGGATACGTCATCGGTCTCGATACAACCCTCGATGAAGCACTTACCTTTGAGGGCTATGCTCGTGATATGATTCGCGGTATTCAGGACGCTCGAAAAGAACTCGGATTCCAGGTCACTGATAGACTTCAACTCGCACTGACATCAGACAATGAAATGCTTGGAAAAATTCTCGCCGTCCATCAAGGTATGATTGAAAAAGAAACTCTCACAACTGTCGAACTTCAGACTTCAAATCCCGAAAATACGAGAGAAGTCGAAATCGATGAAGGCTTTATGATTCATCTCAGTCTTACAAAATAAATTTATGTCTCTCATTATCACGGTCGGCCTTCTTCATCTCCTGGCTCTCATCAGTCCAGGTCCAGATTTTATCCTCTGTGCACGCAATAGTCTCGCGTATTCACGAAAGATGGGACTCTGGACGGCTCTCGGATTTAGTGGAGGTATTGCTGTCCATATGACCTACTGTATCGCGGGTATTGCTGTGATTATCTCTCAGTCTATCATGCTCTTCAATATCATGAAGTGGCTCGGAGCGATCTATCTCATCTATATCGGTATCCAGTCATGGAGAGCGAAACATACGACGATACATATCGATGCTCATAAACATAAGCATACAATTTCGGCATTTCATGCCATCAAAATGGGTTTTCTCACGAATGCTCTTAATCCCAAAGCAACGCTCTTTTTTCTGAGCGCATTTACTCTCATCATCTCTCCATCGACACCGATGTGGATACAGCTCGCGATAGGCATCTGGTGTGTCGTACAGACATTTCTCTGGTTTGCTTTTGTTGCAATAGTTCTGACGATTCCTCGAGTTCGTCGCGTGTTTGAGCGATTTCAGGGATTCTTCAATAAATTTTTCTGAGGAGCGCTCGTAGTTCTCGGTATCAAAGTAGCGACGACGGATTAATTGAAACCTTGAAAAATTTTTTCAAATGTGAGATAATTATCGCATGTGAAAGAAAAATGCTACATTCTTTCGAAAAGCTCTTCAGGCAAGAGTAGAGAGTGGCGAATTTCGTGAAATAGGATCTGGAGGTGCTGATGGGGACGGTGTCCAATCAACTGAATTTATCGAAATAAGGCCACTGGCTCGAAGTAAAGCAGGACTCTGAGTCCTTCACTATCTGGACAAGACACTTGTTGAAGTCGATGCCAAAAAACGCCATAGCGTACGTATGACAGACTTTCTCATGCAGGCTCACAAAGCAGGAAAACTTCATCCGATTTTTGAATGTGTAGAAGTATTTGGGCGAGCAAAAAAACGTTTTTATATTTGACGTTCTATTCCAGGTGAGACGTGGTCTGCCTGTATATTTCAGGACAATGAATCAGAAGAGCTCAATGATACTATTTTCGATATCGCTCGTCGTGTGCTTCGTAGAAACATCAAGGGCCTCGGTATTACTTTCTGAACAAGGGGAAACGATATGGAACCATGGAATTTTCTTATCAACCAGGTCATGTATGATTTTATCGAAGAAGAACGACAAAAAACAGAGATTGATCATATAGAGAATATTCTTCCTGTGAGTCGTGCTATTCAGGATGAGGTCAAGATACTTGATGAATGGGCAGCGGCTGGTGCACGTATCTATCTCTTTGATTTTGGGACTTGGAAATTGCCAAAATAATTTTGAATTTTTCAGACTCAGAATATACTTTCTCCATGCGAAATATTCTCTCATCAGCAATGATACACCTGCTCACTCTCGTGACCAGGTAGTTTTTCGTTTCCGCTTAATTCTACTCCCCGGGTCACACGACCTGGGGATTTTTTTGTTTTTTTATGGCCCTCAATCTCCAAAATATCGAATCTCGTATTGCGTCGGAATATTGTTGCAGTACGGAAGAAATTCAGCGCGTTCTTCACGATGTTCGTGAAGCAGTTTCTGGTCATATTTTTCGTCATGAACTTCGCCCGAGAGATATTTTTCAGATGCGAATTATGACGCATGATGAGCATATGCGGCCAGTGCCACCAAGTGAACAAACCTATCTGATTATTAATTTCGGTAAAGACCAATTAGACGATGACTACCTCAGCTATCTCCGGTCCTACTATGGCAAAATAATTTTCTTCCATATCTATCTCAATCACTCCCTTATTCTCTAATATTTTTTATGAATACTTCACATCTCATAACACCCATCGCAGTTGATACACTCTGGCATACCAATTGGGGCTTTTGTGTAAGAACTATTCTCTCAGGTCAGTCGACAGATTTTTTTCTCGATAACCGCATCCCTGGCTTACTATAGATCCTACGTAGAGAGTTTCATCGATGGAGCCAGAAAAGAACATACAGATGTATTTCAGAAGACAGGAACGCCACATACAGTACTCCCATGAACTATCGCCACTATCAAAGCCCGTATAATCGCCACACAAGATGATATACCACTAGATCCTCGCGAAGCCCATTCGACGATCCAGAGACTCTGGAATGCCCGTATAGAACGAGCAAAACCAGAGGATAGGCCAGGGCTTGAAGCGCAGAGAGATACATTGTGTATGCAAGTTGCTCGAGTCATACAAGGCGAGCTTTCTTCTGTGGTATGCATAGAGGGTATTTTGTGAGTTTTTTGTGCACTAAAATTTGACATATAAAATTATTATTCATAATAACAATATGAAACCAAATGAGCAATTAGATCTGCCACTACAAGACCTACCAAGAACTGATATTCAACGGTGGTCTCGTCTCATACCAACTCATATTCAAAGTAGGTTGCAATTACATGGGTGGGCACAATTACCCATTGAGCAAATACATACTGAACTCAAAATCCATGCTGGATATCCACAGGCGGAAGATATGATTATGCGACTTTGTTTATTAGCAGATCGATATGATGATGAACACAACGTGCGTTTGGGGGAACTTTTTAAATCTCAGGATTGGTATCCTCCCGAGCCAACAGTAAAATTAAATCCTGGTTTTTTTCAAAAACTGGAGCAGTTATTCCAGAGACTCTGATGTGTGCATATCTACGATATATTCATTGTTTGAAATTCGAGTGTTATCCTTGATCATGAACAGGATGAAAGTGTACAACAATTATGGGATTATCTACATATCTATGCAGGAAAGGCATTACGAACCAGTATACAACAAGACCAAGAGGAAACTGATGAAAATGCTACTTCTGACTATGATGATTTACGAAGCCGTATAGAGGAATTAACAGCCCAAATCAATGTACGTAATTCTTCTGTGCGACCTACCGTAGGACATACATACTACCGAGACACTCATACTCACGAGACGCACAATGACAATCGCCAGTGAATTGGCTTTTATAAGATGATGACAATCGCTCTTATTGCGTCGATTATTGGTGCAACTGCCGTACAACGAGAATGGCTGCAACTCGGCAAAATCAAGCGAGATTTTTACGCTCTTATCAGCATGTTTCAAGGTAAGGAGACACCCAAGGCCATCCAAGTTACTCCCGAACAAATGAGAGAATTAGAAGCACAGGATAAACAATAGTCATTTCCATGGAAGATTTTGATTTACATGATAGACCTCATGTTTCTTTTGAAAAACCAGCGGATGATATCCTAGATTATGAATTATTCTTCCCAGAGACGTTTGTATTTTTACGAAAACACGGGATGGAGTGTTTGTCATTTGACGAATTAGAACATCGTTGGAATGCTCGTCGTCACTTCCCAGCGTATCAGCAACATCAGCGTTTCTTTTTATCCTTACCATCGCTCAGAACGGCATCAGAATACTACAGTACTCACACAGAAAACTATACGCAAGATATAGTACCATATACCAGGTTTTTCTCTCAAGAATTTCTCTGATGGCTCGATGAGCGATGATATATAAAACTCTCATTTGAGGATCTGCAGAAGAGATGGGAACTCTACCATTCTTTTGACCAACAGATGAAAAAGTATACAAAGGAATTTAAAATGCTTCGGTACATCGAACTCCTGCGGCCATTACAGGGTGATGTGAACAATCTCCTGATGACAAATCTCCTCGATCATCCAGTCTGGTGACTGACTCCAGCTCAACGTGAAGCATTTGGGCAAGCGTGTGAAAATATCGGTTGGCAGAGGTTATTTGATGCATTTGTTATTTTCTGAGGAACACCATTGCATGTATCAGATATCTGTGAAATGCCAGCATTGATACCTTTTTGAGATCAGATAGATCGGATTTTCCATTGTGCTCATGAATCACTCAAGTGTGCTATAGATGAAAAAACACTTCCTGAGGGTGACTGGTTCGGCCCACGTATTATGTTTGCTGAAAATAGTATACGAAAACATCATGATATTCCGAGCTCTACGGTGATGATAGTGGCATGAATTATAGTATTTCAGATAGTATGAATATTGGCCGCACTTGATGCTACATCGAGACACCCTCGTGTGATATATCC
Organism: uncultured Candidatus Peribacteria bacterium; assembly: GCA_964544625.1. Taxonomy (GTDB): domain Bacteria; phylum Patescibacteriota; class Gracilibacteria; order BD1-5; family JAGOOR01; genus JAGOOR01. The sequence goes on from CAZJBQ010000002.1 coordinate 73,224, forward strand.
AGGAGTGATAGATGATATACGAGCTCGCTGTGCAGAAATATATGCTGGCATTTCTGGTATTTTTCCCGAATAAATTTGATTTTCCATATAGACGCTTACAATATCTCTATGACATCTCGTCACAACATGATTATTATTATCGCTTCGCATCACGCAGAGGGATAATATTTTCTTGTCATCATATTTTCTAACCTCTGCATCCGCAGAGGTTTTTTTATTTTCTTTTTTATGAAAACCATCACACGTCCCGAGATAGAGAGGGCACAATCAGTTCTCCGAGAACATCGCATAGGAAATACTCCACTCACATCTCTTCAAAATCTCGTATCGTACCGACAAGGTACTGTACTTGGGAAGCGCGAAGATGAAAATGAGATAGGTTCGTACAAGATACGATGAGCGCTCTATGCTATCTCTCAACTCTCGCCTGAGCAGAAAAAAAGAGGAGTTGTCTGTGCATCGGCTGGCAATCATGCTCAGTGAGTTGCCTATGCTTGCAAACTCATGTGAATCCAATGAGTTATCTATATGCCCCGTACGACGGACGCTACGAAAGTACGTCGAGTAAAGGAATTCGGTTGAGCCTCTGTTGAGGTTCGACTCGTATGAGATTATTTTGATCAGGCACAACAGGCCGCAAAGAAATATCAACGAGAAAAACGAGCCACTTTTGTCCATCCATTTGATGACCGTGACGTCATCATAGGGCAATCAACAGTGACGGCAGAAATACTTCATGAAAATCCAAAAATACAAAATCTCATCTATCCTGTTGGTGGTGGTGGACTCATGACTGGAGGTATCATGGCACGTGATGCTCTCGGGAGTAGTGCTCTTATTATCGGTGTAGAGCCAGCAGGAGCGCCGAGTATGACGCATGCCCTGGAACAATGAAAAAATTCTGCACTCAGTCACGTCAATAGATTTGTTGGATGAGCCGCTGTCGCTCAGGTCGGGAAAAATACATTTGATATTGTTCGAAAATCATGATCACAGATAGCCCTCGTTCCAGAGTGACGTGTGGCTCAGACAATGATTGATTTTCATCATGCTGGTGAAGTAGTCGAACCTGCGGGAGCACTCTGACTGGCAGGGGTTCATGTTCTTTCAGGCAAGCTTCGCGGGAGTGTCACCACTGTAGTATCTGGTCGATGCGTCTCTCCCAGTATGTGGACTGAAGTCCAGGGTTTAGCTGAGAAATTTAGTGGCAGAAAAATGATACTTGATATCATATTCCCCGAGAGAGAGGGCGCTCTTTCTTCTCTCCTCAAAGTACTTCCAAGGGGAATAAATATTGTTGCCTTTAATTATCAGAAACATTCTGGTCCATCGAGTCCAGCTCGGATAGAATTTGAGGGTGAGCCCGCCTCTCTTCATCGGGTACCATTTTTGATAAAAAAGGCTGGTTTTGCCTATTCTGAAGCGGAATAATATTCATTCCAAAATTCCTACGAAAAATGCAAGATATTTCCTATTCAAATCACTTGCACAAAAAATGTATTCGCACTCATGTGCTTTTGAGGCGGGTTTTTGAAAAACTCACACAAAATCATTTGACTAGATATAGTGTCTGGATATAAAGGTTGGACACAAGATATTGTGTTTGGTCGATTTTTCTACCAACCCAAAAACTTCCCAATTTTCCTCCTTATTTTCTAATAAAGTTGTCGTATGACTCTGGACTCCATCCGCAAGCGCAATAATGAGCTTGTTCCCTTTGACCGCTCTCGCATCGAAAGTGCTATTGAGCAGGCTTGTATCGCTATTGGTTATAACGATATAGCCTTTATACCCCAGATTACGACAGAGATCATTCTCGCTCTCCAGACTCGATTCGGAGGAACAGAATATGTCCCGAGTGTGGAGGATATCCAGGATTCAGTAGAGCTTCATCTCATGCGCTCTGGTCGATTCGAAGTAGCAAAAGAATACATCACGTACCGTCAGAAGCGTATCGAAGAGAGAAATGAAATCGTCGAAGAAAAAATCGAAAAACAAGAACTCAAGGTCCAGAAACGTGATGGAAAAGTAGAAGCATTTGACATGGGCAAAGTTCGTCGTGTTTTCGAACTCGCTGCCAACGGTCATCCAGCGATTGATCTCGATCTCCTCGTGAGCAACTTCCACACCAATATATTTGATGGTATCCACTCTCGAGATATCGCTCAAGCGACTATCATGACAGCGAAGAGTTATATCGAGCGTGATCCGCAGTACTCATACCTCGCTGCCAAGCTCTTCCTCATGAACTACTACAAGGACCTCATCGGTTCTGCAGATATGAAAAATTCTGGATTTACCAAGTGTTATCATGAAGCATTCAAATACAACCTCAAATTCCTGGTAGAAACAGACCATCTCTCTGCTGATCTCATGTCATATGACCTCGATAAACTCGCAGAAGCAATTGATCCAACCCGAGACAATATCCTCACCTACCTCTCAGTTCAGAATCTCTACGACCGATACTTTATCCACCATGAGAAAAACCGTCGTGAACTCCCACAAGCATTCTGGATGCGTGTCGCTATGGGTCTCGCAAAACGAGAAACAGATAAAGAAAAATGGGCAATCCAATTCTATCATCAGCTCTCACAACTCCACTTCGTGAGCTCAACTCCGACCCTCTTCAACTCAGGGACAAAGCGAAGTCAGCTCTCATCATGCTACCTCTCAACAGTTGATGATGATCTCCACTCAATTTTCAAAATCATTGCCGATGATGCTCAGCTCAGTAAATGGGCAGGAGGTCTCGGAAACGACTGGACCAATATCCGTGCGACAGGTTCAAAAATCAAGGGAACAAATGGTGAATCTCAGGGTGTTATCCCATTCCTCAAGATCGCAAACGATACTGCTGTAGCAGTCAATCAGGGTGGTAAACGAAAAGGTGCGCTCTGTGCGTACATCGAGTGTTGGCATCTTGATTTCCCAGATTTCTCAGAACTCCGCAAAAATACTGGTGATGAGCGTCGTCGTACTCACGATATGAATACGGCTGCGTGGATCCCTGATCTTTTCATGAAACGTGTACAGGAAGACGGTAATTGGACACTCTTCTCTCCATCAGATGTTCCAGACCTTCACCACATCTACGGTTCTGCTTTCGAACGCAAATACGCTGAATACGAGAAAATGACTCACAATGGTCAAATCACACACTTCAAGGTCATGAAAGCAAAAGACCTCTGGAGAAAAATCCTCTCTATGCTCTTCGAGACGGGTCACCCATGGATTACATTCAAGGACCCATGCAATGTCCGCTCTCCTCAAGACCACGCAGGTGTCATCCACAACTCAAATCTCTGTACAGAAATCACACTCAATACTTCAGCAGAAGAGACAGCCGTGTGTAACCTCGGTTCAGTCAATCTCGCTCGTCATATGAAGGATGGAAAACTCGATCATACTATGCTCGCAGAAACAGTAAAAACTGGTATGCGTATGCTCGATAATGTCGTCGATATCAATTTCTACCCAACAAAAGAAGCAGAAACTTCAAACATGCGTCACCGACCCGTCGGTCTCGGTATCATGGGTCTCGCAGATGCTCTCTACATGCTCGATATCGATTTCGACAGTGAAGAAGCTGTGAAATACAACGATGAAATGATGGAGGCTATCAGCTACTACGCTATCCTCGGTAGCTCTGAGCTCGCAAAAGAACGTGGTGCCTATTCATCTTTCCCAGGTTCAAAATGGGATCGCGGAATTCTCCCTCTCGATACACTCTCTCTCCTCGACGCTGAGCGTGGTGAACGTGTCGATGTGAATCGTAACTGTACTCTCGACTGGACTCCAGTACGCGAATCTATCAAGCAGTACGGTATGAGAAACTCTAACTGTATGGCTATCGCTCCAACAGCAACTATCTCAAATATCGTTGGTGTCTACCCATGTATCGAACCGATCTACAAAAATCTCTACGTGAAATCAAATCTCTCAGGAGAATTCACTGTCATCAATGACTACCTCGTCGCTGACCTCCAAAAGGCTGGCCTCTGGGACGCTCAGATGGTCGCAGAACTCAAGTTCCACGATGGTTCTATCCAGAAGATTGACCGCATCCCAGCTCGTCTCCGCGCGAAGTACAAAGAAGTCTTTGAAATCTCACCAGAATGGGTGATCAAAGCTGCTGCTGTCCGTGGTAAATGGATCGACCAGTCTCAGTCAGTTAATATCTTCATAAAAGGTGCTTCAGGAAAAGTCCTCAACGATACCTATATGATGGCATGGAAGATGGGTCTTAAAACCACTTACTACCTCCGAACTCTCGGTGCTACGGCTATCGAAAAATCAACCTCTGCGTCTGCTGCTCTCGCTGGTTCTCACGTTTCAAGTGGTACAACAGCAACTGTCGAAGCGGTCGGTGTCACAGCTCCATCAGCACCAGCAGTTCCATCAGGAGAACTCGAGATGTCTGCAAAACCAAAAAAGGAATACACTGAAGCCGAAAAGGTCATGTGTTCTATCCTCAATGGGCCCAGCTGTGAAGCTTGTCAGTAAAACTTTAGCCCGTCCAATTGGACGGGTTTTAATTTGATATTATGGAACAGCATTTGTTAATTCGTATAGCCTCTTTTGCTTTTTTGGAACAAAATACTTTTACTAAAAAAGGTTTGATTGATAGTATCTGTCCTAATCAAACAGAAGAGCAAATACAAAAGCAAATTCTGAATAAGTATTTTGAAAATGCTCTTAATGCTAATTCTGGGCATCATCCTGATTTAGAGACTCCTTTCTTTGTTTTTCTAATGGATCATAATTTATCAGACAGGATTCTTTATAGTGTTAAGAGAGATGTGATCTTTTCATATATTGATTATCTTGAACTCAAAGAAGCAAGAAAAGCATCCAGAAGTGCTATGGGATGGGCCATAGCTGCTATCGCGATAAATGTAATTGCCATATGAGTCTCGATTTATACATCGATTTCCACTGAGATAGATCAGAATCAATTTCGAGAAATCAAAAATATAATCAGCTCGGAAGCTAAAAAATAATTTTTCACCTTTCCTATGCCCGCAGAACCAACTCCATCACCAGTGCCTGCCCCTGAGGAGCTCGAGTTATTTCAACCACCAAGACCAGATACTTCATCACATACTTGAGGTCTACCCGACATGGATATGAATACAGGAGGTTTTGTTGATGAGAAGAAAAAATGAACCTGCGATAGATGTGCCAATTGTTTGGCATGTAAGAGGCGAAAGGAGGGTGGGGAGTAAGAGGGGTTTTACAATACGTGCTTCAGAATATAATTTCTGAAATTCATAACTCGAGACTATGTCGACACAAGATATCACAGTTATCAGCATCATCACAGTTGTTTGTAGTATCATGTTTTTCGTTGGTCTTCGTCTCCGTCGAAACGAGAGACGGCTCGATGCTGTCTGAATCAGGACAAAGGGGCAGATTATTTCTTATAATCCACGAGATGCAGGTTTAGGAGTTCAGACCACAGGCAAGGTAACATGGTACAAGAAAGTGAAATTTGTAACCCAAGATGGAGGAGAGATTGTATTTCAGGGTAGACTCGGGACTCTACCGGGCGAGCCTGGTCGAGAGACCCCAGTCATCTATGATCCATCGAATCCAGAATCCGCTCTGATAGATACATTTGTAGAGAGAGAAGCTCCGTGGATTATTTTTGTGAGTGTTTCTGTGCTTATCCTCCTCAGTCTCTGAATAGCGTTTATTTTTCTCGGTGAACTTCATTGGGCGTAGTCGTATTTTGACAAATATATTTTCAGACCATAATGATATAAAATAACTTTTTATTTATGATTATTGAAATTATTCCGGGTAATATTTTAACGAAAGAAGATTTGGCAGGAGAAAAGCCTGGTGAGCCAAAGCGAATTCTAGCATGAACAAACCATCAGTGAATCAATAAGCGAGGATTTTTGCATGAAGTAGGCAGCCGATACAATCAGCAACTCTGTCAATTACTCAACGCAGGCAAGTCTGTGCCACTCGGACACGTGTTCTCAATTCCTTGTGATATCGATGGTATGGATACTATCATACATCCTATTGCTGTGAATCGACGTTTAGATCCTCAGACTCAAGATTGGTCTGAGTTATGACCGAGTCTTCGAGATGCTCTGAATTATCTCTATGTACATCGAAACCTTGGACAAGAAGAAGCGACAGAAGAAGAAAATGTCATTGATGGACCGCTCTTGGAGAGAATTCGAGGTATTGTTCCGAGTCCAGGAATAGACGTTGCACATCAAGTTCGAGAGATGGTCCTCGCTCATATTCGTGCAACGAGAGAGCCCGTTCGAAGCGTCTTGATAGGAGGTGCTGATGGTCAGAAAAATAATGCCGATCTTACTAAAACTATCTCGGCTATGGAAGATTCACTCTTGCCAATTATTTTATTCCTAGGAACTGAAGCTCAAAAAGTTGCAGTCAGAAATGTCATACCACTTTTCCCAGCACTTCAGGCTAGAAAAAAACTCGTCGAGGCAGTGGCAGCATAGATTAAGAATTTATGTGGACCGAATCTAACTCATTTCCTGATAATCGTGCTTGTCCTAGGATAGATACACGATGGGTGCATGGAGGTGATAGTGCTATCAATCTCATTCGTGCCAGTGGTGATTCTGCTGGTTCTATTTTTCGCTCTCAGCGACATGGTACTTCGCCAGAAACTTCCGCCGGGCTGGCCTATATCCGAAATCAAGAACAAAAGCCAGAATTAGAATTGGAGGCAACAAATCATATGGGTACTTCGGTCTGGAGACCAGCGAATGATACATGAGGCCTCCTCGCGTGTCGACCACTCTCTGACAAGAGTATGATCCTTACAGCAATTCGGGCAGACGTAGTCGCACAAGTTACCTTGCTCGTGACGACAGATGCGACTTTTTCTCTTCCAGAGGTGGCAGAGGGTGTAGTTATTTCTCCTGAACAATTCTGACCTTTTCGGTATTTACCAGTTTGTATGCGACGAGACTGGGAGAGAACAAAATTTGATTTTGCTCATAATACAACACCACAAGACGCTATTCGTCAGGAGCCGAAATTCTTTGATTTTCAAGATGGTGTCACAGAGGATGTTGAGGCAATTCTCGCAGAAATTGCCAAATATCATCCAGATAGTCATCTGTTTTAATTCTCTATCTCCGACTTTCTCCTCATAGAACGATTCGAAGACGAGGCAGGACTCAACGCAGCACTGCAGTTATGACCGTTATATAATCAACCAGGAGAAATACAAGAAGAGAGCGAGCATCATTGTGTCTTACGAGAAAGGGGGAATGAAATCTGTGTGGCTCAAGCGCTATGAGTTCCAGTTTTACTCGAAACAACAGAAGAGCGAGTCCAGAGGATTCTCATGCCAAATAGTTCAGTTATTATTGATACACAATGAGTACGAGATTTTTGTCGGGGAAAATCAGCCCTCTTCCGACACTATCCATACGATACTGTCAAAGCAGCTGAAGCAAGGATTGATTTCTTAGTTGATGGAAAACCACTGATTGAAAATGCGTCCCTCGATAATCCAGGATATGTCATGTTCAACTCCCCAGAAGAAGAATCGCGGGTAGATATATGGCCAAGCGTTGTCGATACACGGTTTTTGCAGAGAAATGTTCACCCCTACAGTTGTTCGTATGAACAATTGAAATCTTATTTTCATGATGATGGATTTTATGGTCCAGATGGTTTCGTTGTTTCCTATCCTGTTTTCGTAAAAACTCAACACAAAGCTATATCTCATGTCGTGGAGAATAGGCATGATTTTGGACATCTCGGAGTCTACGGTATGCATACAGAGTATTTCGTCGGAGAGGTGATCGATATTGCTCAGGATGAGATTGGCAAGAGAGAATTCCGTACCTATATAGTCGGCGGCAGAGCTATAAATGCTGCTCGGATGTGGGAGGATTATGATGATTATAATATACCAGCCGGATTGCTCGATTTCGCACAGTGATTCGCGACACACCACGCCTCCCACTTCCAAACCTATGGACTCGATATCGCTGAGCTATCTGATGGATCATTTGCCGTGGTGGAGCTCAATGGTATAGCACGAGCAGGTCGATACTTTGGGAACAAATTTGAGCCGATACTGAGGGCTGTGCGTGGTTTTTAGGGGCCTAAGAGGTGATTTATAATCGACGAACTGTGTTTTTCCGCTTCAAATAAGCATTTTCACGTATACAAATTGTGTACAAACCCCCATAAAAAGCCTATTTTAAGCGCTCAAGAGGCATTTTTTACCTATTTTGAGTCTATAGAAGAGAAATGGCTTGCATATGCGATTATTTTTTTATCACGATATATTTCTCATTTTCTGCAATGAGCAGGGAACTTCATTTCTGGAGTAGACGTGCTATACTAACCTTACAAATTGTTCTTGTGATTTTTGCAACGTTGACTACGTGATGGAGTGAGCTTAACGGGCTCTCACCGCATTTCAAATAAAGATACAAAGATACGAAGAAGGCTTGCCTCCTCTATCCTATTATCATCTTTTGATATCACTTGTTCAGACGAGCGTATGATATCTCACATCGAGATATGATATGCTCGCCTGTAATTGGGTGATACGATTGAAGCCGGGTGAAAATGCTACCATTACCAAAGCGCAGTCAAGACCTTGTTCCAAGTTTGTCGAGGTACGTCATGTCGTGAATGACGCATGTATTTCATGTCCGGCTCAACAATAGATATTTTTATCAACCGAGCTGTGGTATGAGAACGCACAAGAGGACTCTTTCCCAGAAATTACCCAATTTCTGGGAATTTTTTTGCCCTCTTCACGACCAAGACATATTGACTCACACGAACTGAGAGTACTATAGAAAACATAATTTCATTCTCTTATGAACATCCAAATAATTCCCGCACGAAATCGCTATACCGCTCACCATGAGTGGCTCGAGAGTAAACATCTCTTTTCTTTCGCAGACTATTATGATCCAGCGAATGTGCATTTCGGTGCACTTCGTGTCTTCAACGATGACATCATAGCAGATCATCAAGGCTTCGGTATGCATCCACACAGCAATATGGAAATTATTACTTTGGTTCTCGCAGGAGCAATCTCTCATGAAGATTCTTATGGAGGAAAAGCAACCGTTGGTGCGGGTGGCGCGCAGGTGATGTCAGCGGGCTCTGGACTTCGTCACAGTGAAATCAACAAAGGGGATGAAGCAGTCCATCTCTATCAGATATGGATTATGCCTCGCGAAGAAAATATTTCACCACGACACGACGAGCGAGATTTTTCTCAGATGCCTCATAATCATCTGGTTCCTATTGCTTCAGGATTTGACCACGATGCCCTCCAGATTCACACTGATGCCGTTATCTATCGTGGTATTTTTGACGAAGAAACCACCTGGACACACATAGCACACGCTGGTACAGGAAACGTCTTTATCTATGTCACAAATGGGAGTGTAGATCTAGCCACAGGAGAAACGCTCGAAGCCGGTGATCAGGCACGCATCTCTGATGTAGAAACCTTAGAAATTAATTTCTCTGCTGGTGCAGAAGTGGTAGTGATAGATGTTTGTGAATAGTTCTAAGGAAATAAGATTGTATTTTTTGACAAGAGGATATAATTATTGTTAGGTTTATTCTCTAACTCTTTCATCTTATGGTAAAAAGATATCCAGAGCTAGTGCTCCCTGACGGAGAAGCTACCCCAGCAGACATCGCAATGTGAGATTTTGAACTCATCCCAGGAGTAAATGTACCGAGAGACGCCTCCTCATCGTACCATCTTTCATCTAAAATAGCTAAAATACCTGATAAAGTACAAGTTTGTTTGTCCAACAAGAAGAAAAAACACTCACCACGATGAACACATTAGAACTCCAAAAATCTATCCTGGCGAATAAAATCGCCAAAGGATTCAATGTCAACGATATTCCTCTCGAATTCGCGTATCTCTACAGTGAAGTAGGGGAGGCATTTGAGGCCTGGAGAAAGGGGAAAGATGATCTCGGAGAAGAGCTCGCTGATGTCGCGATTTACCTTCTCGGTATGGCTGAGATACTGGGTATTGATTTGGAATCTGAGATACTTCAGAAAATGGAAAAGAATGCGAAAAGAGTCTATGAGCACCATGATGGTGTGAGTGTGAGAGTGAGCGATTAGATAGATTTGACTCTAAATAGATTTTGAGTATAAATTCGTGAAATTAAAAAATAAATTTATGCCCATACCTCGAAGAGATGATGATCCAGTTCACGTGCTTCCTGAAGAAGAGGAGGTTATAACCACCCCTCCTGCACCGAGAGTAGCCCATAAACCAGCTGCAGTATCTGCTTTGGCAAGTATGACAGCTACAGCAGCCACCGGTCTTTTTACAGATGAGAGAGAGGGGCCAGACTATGGTAGAGCTGGTGAGTGAGAGGAGGAATAATTCAGTATTACTGGTAAATATTCTTTCATTTCACACTAATCTGGGCGAAAAGAAATTCCATCTATTTGACTACATCTAGTGTCTGGATATAAATGCAGCACACAATATCTTGTGTTTTCTCTTTCAAACAATCACGCCGTGCATACATTTTTTGAACAGCTGCAAAGGGTGTGCGTGGTGTATGAATATTTCATCTTCTAATTTTTCCTTCCTATGGCTGCTGAAAAGAAGCTCATCTGTGCTGTCGGCACAGATCCAAATAAGATACTTCCCATGAAGTATAAGTGGGCACGTCAACACTACAAAAATGGTGTCGCAAACAACTGGACTCCCGAAGAAATCCCAATGCAAAAGGATGTAGAACAGTGGAAGGCAAAAGATGTCCTCACCGACAATGAGCGTCATCTCATCATGTGGAATCTCGGATTCTTCTCGACAGCCGAGAGCCTCACAGCCAACAATATCGTCCTCGCGATGTATCGTCATGTCACTAATCCCGAGTGTCGTCAGTATATGCTCCGTCAGGCCTATGAAGAAGCAGTTCATACAGATACTTTTGTATACTGCTGTGATTCATTGTCTCTCGATCCAGAAGAAGTTTTTGCAGCTTATGAGACCATCCCTTCTATCAAAGCAAAAGACGATTTCGTCGTCAATCTCACGAAATCAATTCTTGATCCAACATTTGAGATTAATACTACAGCTGATAAGCAAGCGTTTCTCCTCGATGTCATAGGATTTAATATGATCATGGAGGGTATATTTTTCTATGCTGGTTTTGCGATGATGCTCCAGCTCATGCGAAACAACAAAATGAAGGGTATCGGTGAGCAATTCCAGTATATCCTCCGCGATGAATCTATCCACATCGCCTACGGTCGTGACCTCATCAATGGTATCGTCGCAGAAAATCCAGAAGTTTGGACAGAAGAGTTTAAGGCAAAAGTCATCGACCTCTTCAAACAAGCAACATCACATGAGCTCGCCTACGTCGAGGATTGTCTCCCATACGGCGTCCTCGGTCTCAATGGTGACGCAGTGAAACAGTACGTCCGACATATCGTCGATCGACGTTGTGAGATGATCAATCTCCCGATTCTTCATGGTGATGAAAATCCATTTCCATGGATGAGCGAAATCATGGATCTGCGCAAAGAGAAAAATTTCTTTGAAACAAAAGTCACAGAATATCAGACAGCCGGCAATCTCGAGTGGTAATCCCCGAATTATATATCAAACATCAAACCAGGGCATAGCTCTGGTTTGATTTTGTTTCGTTCCTCTTACAATGAAATTATTATGATACGTGATATCACATCGATATTTCGAGAGTACCAGATTTGTCCTTCATTTGAGACAGAGCAGAGAGACTTTGCTGACGTATTCAAAAATCTCCCGCATACGACTATTGGTAAATGATTTTTTTCATAGGGAGTACCTGCTCCTGTGTCGATATTTCGGTTATTTCGGAGATGGATATGAGCACTATGATGATTATGCTGCTCTCACTGCCTTTCAGTATGGTTTTCGTGCGAATTTGAGCTTTCTTTTTCCCGTCTTAGAGCATCGATTTGGTATCAAGATTTCTGAAAAAATATTCGCAGAATTGCCAGTCTTGCACAATTTTCTTCCCAGAGAATACCTCTGTTACTGAGCAGCAGTATCAGAAGAAAATAAAGAAAAAAATACTTCCTATATTATCCAAGAATTTCTCTCCGGGAAGCCACTCTCTGATATGGATATGGATGATTTTTCTCGAGAACAGCTCCTGCAGATGTATCTGTTTTGTCTCCTCGCTCTTCTCTTTTTTGTCCATACTGGTTCTGTCCTCGATACACGTCCGAGCAAAGATCCAAAACACTGGGTACACTGGCTCATGAAAACAGAAAATATATTTGTCACACACGATAGAGGTGTGCAGCTCCTCGATACTCGATGGCTCTGGAATACCCACAGCAATCTCGTGCGACGATGAGTACTCATACCAGAACTCATCATCCAGAGTACGGTCCGTACGGTCAAGAGCATCGAAAAGAGACTTCATTTGCTCGAAAAGGAGGAGTTGTAATTCTTGGGATTTTTTCATAATGAATATATGTTTTGATTGTACACCATTCTTCTGGGGGTTTTTCTCGCTCTCCTCGAAATAGAGATAGAAGGAGAACATGGATGGGCTGCGAAGTTGCCAACATGGCGGCGAGTATTCCCGAGTTTACCTCTCTCGTTTTTGCGAAATATGACGGGGTATCATATCACACTTTTTGCTATGATACTCGTGCTCAATCATGTCGTATTTATCGGCATGGTTGATCAGTACTCACTCGGACACGAATTATTCATACTTGGTTTTCATTTTTTCCTGATTATTTATTGGGATTTCCTGTGGTTCGTACTCAATCCTCACTTCACGCTCAAAAAGTTTGAAAAACAATATATCCCATGGTACCAACATGTAGAGTGGAAATTCGGAGGTCCCATGGATTATTGGTATGCTCTCTCACTCTCCGTTATATGTGTCATAATTGGTCACCTCTTTACGGGCGATAGTCGCATTGTGGACCAATACATGGTGACATTTGTCGCGAGTATTGTCGTCATTTTTATTGCTATCATTGTGAGCCCTCGGTACGGTCGATGGTACTTTTTTATGCGAAAATAATGACCTACCAAAAACACATCGCTAATATCGTGACGACTCTCGGAATCATCACTGGTATAGTAGCTTGTGTTGGAGCATTCTACCGTCCATCGTTTATACTTGCGGAGATATATCTGGTCATAGCCCTTATCCTCGACGCTCTGGATGGTTGGTGTGCGAGGCGTTTTGGCGGTCATTGGTTTGGTCCATACTTGGACGATATAGCTGATGCTATTAATTTTGGTCTTCATCCAGCAGTATGGGTCTATCTCCTCTCTGATTCGATACTTTTGGCGAGCATTTTCACTCTCAGTATCATATTTCGCCTCGTACGATTCACTCTTCAAAAAGAAAATAAGAGCGTATTTTTTTCATGACTTCCATCGCCAGCCAGCGCTATCGCTCTCCTCGGATTATTATTTTTTACAGATTCGGTTTTAGTGGCTGCTCTCGGCGTCATAACACTCTCTGTACTATCGTGTTCGACTCTCCCGTGTCTCCATGTGATCAAGTGAAATCATATCGCACCGCGTACGCTCTTCATAGGAGCAATAGTATTTTTTGTCATACTGTGGTGAGTATCGGGAGGACAGTTTTTTCTTATACAATTTTGGTCCATCATGGCCTATGTCCTTTTGTCGGGACTCCTTTTTTATAATCCTCGTCTATGATTGCGAGACTCTTAGAGGTATTTTTCATATTTTTGCCGGCTTTCGTTGGCAATGCACTCCCCGTGGTTGCGAAAAATATACCCGGTATTCGACGATTTTCTCGCCCTATAAGTCCGATATGGTTGGGTAAAAATAAGACTTATCGTGGTCTCATAGCTGGCGTTTTGGGCGGTATGCTCTGTGGTATTATTTTGACAGCATTGGTTCACAGCGGTTTCCTCCTGCAGTGGTCTCGATTTGATTCTTTTTATCGTGATTTCTGAAATGGTATTTTCTTTGGTTTTCTCTTGAGTTTCGGAGCCCTGATTGGTGATATGATCAAGAGTTTTGCGAAGCGTCGTGTTGGTAAAAAGCCAGGCGCTATGTTTCAGCCATGGGACGGTATTGATTATATACTCGCGACTATCATAGTTATGCTTCCGTTTATTTTTCTTTCTTGGATGGAGATTATTTTCTTGCTCCTGATAGGTCCATTGCTGAGTCTCACGTGTAATATAATGGCCTATTCAATAGGGTGGAAAGACTGCTGGTACTAGAGAGATTTTCCGATACTTTCACCTGTTATTATTTCTGTCTCGATTCCTTGTGTACTCATCGAGATGATATCGTCTGCGATGGAGATTTTATTTTCCTGGAAGAGGATGAGTACAGCTGAGCCTCCGAGTCCGAAATATCATTTTTCTTGTCATAGAGTGAATCGTTCTCAGACTCGCAGATGATTCGTTATAGATCCGACATTTGTTGCCCCTACTTCGAGCCAGAGGACATCACCAAAATTTTCTGTTCTGAGACGCATGAGATGACTCTTATTTTCTAACCAGAGACCGGTTCTGAGTACACTATTATCGACCGAGTAGAGGAGGCCATCACGAGCCTGAGAGGAGAGCACTTCACCACTATCAAAAAAATGAAATCGATGATAATCGGAAAAACGGAGTCGAAAAAAGAGGAGATCTCCACCCGAAAAATCAGCGCTCTCAGGGCCAAAGAGTTTTTCTACATTGGTTGGAGTTCACTTCACCATACATGGTCATTTTTGTGAGAGAGCACGTGTGACTTCGAGACACCCATCCACAGGGCTGCAGATGATTTTTTTCTCAGGGGAAAACATGCGGTATTCTGGCTTACTTTTTCGAATAAAAAAATCTTGCACACTGACAAAACCACCCGGAGGGACGATATATGTCGTAGTATCGATGTGGTATTTTCGTATCAATAGAGGGAGGAGTATTCGCGACCAGCGAGTTCAAAAAATCCTCCCCATACCTGCAGAGAAGAGACGGGTGCGAATGAGAGAGAGGCACAATTTCCCGAGAGAAGAAAAATAGAGGAAATTGAGGAGTTTACTCTCAGCTCAGCTCTGGAGTTGTTTTGTGGTACGTGAGTAAAATTGTTGTTGCATACTCTATTTATCAATTCTGAGCTTCAGTATATGCTTTCTTTGTTTTTGTATAGCTCTTCATGAGTTCCTGACAAAACTCTCTACAGAGAGGATCGAGTGGATCAATCTCGCAGAGGCGTAAAAATTGGAGATAGACACAATAGACTCGAAAATGATTCAAAAGCTGTCTCTCGAGAGGCGTTAGTGTTCCTTTTTCGAGGAGAGATTGTCAGAAATCTATTTCTGTTTTTATTCCATACCTCATGAGAAGCGTAATATACTGTTGGAAATCCCGTTTCCCTAATCGAGCCGTTGGCATACCTGTTAAAAAACGGATACCACGCAGATAATCGGGTATACCAGGGTTTTCTCGATTACCACCAGTGACGACAACGAGGGTTGAGAGATATTGTTGGTCTATTTCCATAAAAAACTCCCCTTTTTGAGGGGAGAGAATAAGTGATAAAAATTACACACATCTACCCCCCAAGTTTTTGGAGAATCTTCACGGCGAAAGAAGAAGATGAGAGATGCTGCATATTCTTAGTCTATCAATTTATCAGAAATTACAAGCGTAATCAGAGGAGAAGTCTTCCCATAGCACTCATATCCTCGATTGCTTCTTGAGTTATATGCGTCGCGATGAGAGTGGTAACTTCTTCGATATTGACAGTTGGATCGAGAAATATATCGAGCCTATCAACAGTTTTGCTCTTGAGCGTAAAGCGGAGAATCATCGGTGTATTATCGACTCGAATAATACGAAATGATTGCATACGATCATACGCATAGAGGACACCACTCAGAGATATACCTTCATCATTGACGATGACATTCACGACCGGATGAGTGTTGATATCATAGAGGAGGTAGACGCCAGCGAAGATGATGAGTACGATACCCAAGAGGTATTCTCCTACCAAAAAACTCACAACTGTACCACTAATAATAACAGTAGCCGCAATAGCATACCAACGTTTGCTTCGTTCGAATCAGCTCGAAAATGCCCATGAAAAAGGTCCCATAAAATTAGATATTATCGAGCCAGAAATTAACAACTATCCATGCTGACCATGAAATCACAGCACCAAAAAGTGCCATTTTGACTGATTCTTTCCCTTTGCTTTTCCATTCCTCATTGACACCACCAAAAGTATAGAGCAAGCCTCATACAACGATAATTCAGAGACTAATATAGCCAACAAATGCGAGGAGATTGTTGATGACATTCACGATAATACAGGGGATTTGTTCCGCCGTTATATCGCCTTGTCGGAGATTATAGCTCGATATGCCACATTCACCACTCCTACCCTCAAATATAGACCGAGCAAACGTATTTGAAGAGAAGAGGACGGCAATGAGGATGTATATTATTCGCATGCGAGAGAGATGAGGAGCTGATCCGTGAGATATTTAGCAATAGTATTCGTTGTTTCGAGAGCCATCTGCGTCTCACGGAGACGAGAGGCATGTCTCGTAGCTAGTTTACCACATCATATCGCATCTTGCAAGCCTCGAACAACCCAGAGTGCATCATCACGAGTGAATTTGCGATCTTTATGGAGTGTGAGAGCGAATAGCTCCTCTGGATGACCGTCGAGATAGGCTTGTATTTCATTATCGAGAGGATTTTCTCATCGCTGAATAATGCCCGTGCTCATCATGAGCATACGCGATTGGATGGTAGGTATGATTTTTTCTGGCGATGAACTCGTCACGAGTATGAGGACTTGGGCTGGGACATCTTCGAAGAGACGCAAGAGGGAGTTAGCCGAAGTATCTGTCAGACGGTCAATATTGCGGAATAATGCTATGAGGATGTCCCCAGCAGGTTTTTGATAGAGTTTTTCTGCCTGCATACGGACTTTATCAGCTTTATGATTTCCTGATATTTTATCTCCACAGTCATAGTAGAGAAAGTCCATCATTCATTTATCGGCGAGTTCTTCGATATCCTGTATCTCATTCTCAAAGATTTCAGAACAAATCTCGCATACCTGAGCCTCTGAAACGAGTATGGGAGACGATTGTGCACCATTTTTGAGGTCAGATATGACTGATAAAATTTGTTGCGAAAGCATAGGGTTTCTTCTATACTATACAAAATTTCCTTTTTTCCATATGGATCTACGAGAGTTTCGTGATAAAACTATGACTTTTTTGGTTCCTGTGTTGGCAGCGAGTCTCGTCCTCGGAGCCATAGCATGGATTGTAGGTACCAAATATTTCTGGAATACCTCGACACTGACACTCCTTACTGATATCGAACGCCCAACACCTATTCGCATCGAAGTACAAGCGCAAATTATAAAAAAAGAAATACCTATTCCTGGATTAATCCATTATGGGATGACACTTTTGGCCGGAGGAAAAGAATTAGCTCGAACGTATCCAATTCATTTTTCACTTCCTTGGTCCAGGTCGATTACCTGCAGGAGTGAGTGTATCCTATCCGATATACCATCATGAGCTGCTACTCTGTTTGTGAGTAACCAGTTCGGTGGAGTAACAAAAATAGATATTGTGATACTCCCGGATACCACAGGGACCATCAATCTACGACCAAAAATACAGCTAGAATATGTCTCAGATACGACGAAATTTCGTGGTCTTGCGATAAGTTTAAAAGATATCAATGCCATCCCGGGGAGTATAGTGTTTACGAATCTTTTTCAGTCACTCGCTCTGGTACGTTCTTCTCAAGGTGAATATGCTTATGAGATGAGCACGAGACAGCTCATCAAACTCCCAGACTCACTTGATAATGTCAAGATAGCCCCTGCAGAGGACGAAGGTGTGTATATTCTCATAACGAGAGATGCGGTCTATCTCTACGATAGATTCGGACGTACGTCTCTCAAACAGCTCGAGTCGTATGAGGTTGGCGATGTGGTGCTCGCATGGAAAGGAAAAAATACACAATTAACCTCTCAGAAAGAAAGCATCGAGCTCAATGGATATTGGTGGCCATTGAAAAAAGAAGAAAAGACCTATTTCACCGATGGAATTAGGGTATTTTTTATAAAATAATTTCCTTTTTGAACGATTTTTGATATACTCTCCCCGTAGTCAGTCAAAAATGCAAGAATTTGGTTCCCCAGATTCTTTTTTTTACCCAGAGTTTCTCTATACTGTTTTTGACTGATATTTATTTTTCATTTATTGAACTATGCTCGATCTCAAAAAAATAGATGCTGCTATCAATCATATCGCAGCTGAACGATGACTCCACCGTGATGATCTCATCGAAATCATCGAATCGGCTATCCGTACTGCCTATAAAAAAGACTACGGAACCAAGGATGATGTCGTCAACGTCAAACTCGATTTTGATGCCAATACCATCACGGTTACGACTGAAAAAACAGTTGTAGAAAAAGTCGAAAATCCTAATATCGAAATCAGCAAAGCTGAACTCGGCGAAGATGCTGATGCATTTGAACTCGGTGATATCATCGAAATCGATGTGAGTGACTTCCTCAAAGACAATGATCAGGTCTTCGGCCGTATCGCCTCTCAGGCAGCTCGTCAGGTTATCATCCAGAAAATTGGTGAATCTGAGAAAGCAAAAGTCTATGAGATTTTCAAGGACAAGCAGGGTGAAGTCGTGAATGTCCGAGTGGATATGGTCGAGAACGATCGCGTCTTCGTCGAATTCAATGGTTCACAGGTGCTCCTCCCACGTGGTGAACAAGTCAGCCGTGATAAATATACACCAGGGATGCGTCTCCATGTCTACGTCAAAAAAGTCGAAGACGAGGGCTATGGCGATCCAAAGATTATCCTCTCTCGTAAAGATCCACAACTCGTCGCAAAACTCTTCGAACTTTCAACCCCAGAACTCGAGGATCACACAATTGAAATCGTCAAAATCGTTCGTGAACCAGGATTTAAAACCAAAATCATCGTCGCTTCTGAATTCGAAGAAGTCGATCCTGCTGGTGCCCTCATCGGTCCAAAAGGTATCCGCGTCAAAGCCGTCGTCGAAGAGCTCTCAGGAGAAAAAGTCGATGTCATCAATTACACAGATAACTCTCGTGAACTCGTCGCTCAAGCTCTCAATCCTGCTCGTATCCTCGATGTCCAATTCGATGAAGATGGTGTCGCACACGTGACAGTTCCAAAATCAGAAGAAGTCCGGGCTATCGGTCGATCTGGAGGAAATGTCCGTCTCGCTGAACAACTCACTGGATTCCGTATTCGTCTCATCGGTGTAGAGGAAGAAGGTGCTCCTGCGGCTGAATAAAAAGCCAGGATTAACATATCACAAACTCATTAAACTTATAAACCTCCTTATGGCTGACAAAAAATATATCGGTGGTTCTGCAAAAGCAGTCTCAACACAGTATGGTGACATCCTCAATCTCTCGCTCAAACTCGAGGATATGCAGGCAATCGTCAATGAAAAGGGCTACGTCAATATGTCTGTCCTCAAGCGTAAAGAACCAGGGCAATATGGTGATACACACTATGTAGTCGAAAATGACTATCAGAAAAATCGTGAGGCAAATGGGGCTTCGTCAGCTCCTGCTGGCCCTAGCACAAAGGCTGCAGAAATGGATGTGCCGTTTTAGTCAAATTGACAAAATATTAAATATTCTATAATAAAATTATTATAGGTATTTTATGAGCCCCCTTGCAGCACCATATTCTTCTGAATCTCATCCAGGTGAGCAAAAAACGGATGTTTCTGCTCGTGATATCTCTGAAGAAGTTAAGCTCATCATGAATGCAGTGATTAATTGGAATAGAGAAGAATTGGATACAAAAGATCCATTTTCTGTATTATCACTCGCTGGGTATGATGATGAAAATGGTGACTGGGAACACACATGAGAAATATATACTGTAGACCGTCTCTGGCAGATGTGGGTTACAGAAAGAAATCAAAGGAGAAACGGTATAGAGACCGAAGTGGAAATAGTGGAATAATTACTACCCCTTAAACCCCTGACACACGACATACTCCTCGAAGCTTCTATCTCGGCATGCAGGAGGTTTGATGCATTGGATTTTTTTGTATTGTTTTTTGGCCTGACTGAGGACGAGTGAGAGATCACGGCCACGAAATATTTTCATCACGAGATTGCCTCCTGGCGCGAGAAATCTCTCTCCTATTTTCAAGACTTCGAGGCACAGCATAGCGCTGTTATACTGATCATCATCATTTCTTCCTGTTGTTTTCGGTGCCACATCAGAGGTGATAATCTGGAAATATTTCGTTTTGAGTTTCTTATTGTCATTGAGCCCCCAGATACCAGCCTCTTCTTTGGCTTTTTCTATTTCTTTTCATTCTTCGCGGATGGATTCAAGGTAGGATTTGATTTTGGCATGTGTTTCAGCGACAGTCATGTCACCGACCATCGTGGTGATATTTTTCTGAGCAAATCGTGAGACTTCTTGGAGGTCGATACCGAGTATGCGACCGTTTTCTCAGACGAGTTTTGAGAGGACTTGCAACCAGCTCCCAGGAGCACAGCCGAGGTCGAGTGCTACCATGCCTGGCCTGATAATTTCTACTTCTTCTTGGATCTGGAGCAGCTTAAAAGCACTCCGAGCACGATAACCAGCAGCCTTGGCTTTATGAAACCAGACATCCTGTACTTGATATCCTGCTTTGTTTGCCACTCGAGGGGCTATGATTTTTGGTTTTTTCTTCATGACAGTTGCATTATAGAGAAAATGACGAAAATAATAGTATGAAACACCTTCCTCTCCAGTATTCCTCACGGGGTATCATCACGGATCGTGATGGCAATATACTGCTCGTGAAGCACGGTTCTCACAAACCATATACGTTGCCAGGTGGACATCTCGAAAAAGATGAGACATTTCAAGAAGCTTTTGTAAGAGAGGCGAGGGAGGAGCTCGATATCGTCGTAGAGCTCATAGGTCTCGTGACTATTTACCGAGAAAATAATATACAATCACTCCCAGCACCTGTCCGAGTCCAAACTATCGAATATACCAATGAGCGTGGTCCACAGAGAAAATATGAGGAGTTTTTTCTGGCTCATATGGTTTCTGGTACTATCACGGTTCAATCATCAGAGATAGCGAGTTTTGGCTGGTTCACACTCGACCAAATACGTGCTATGTCTGACGTGGAAATTTACTCCAGTATCCGAGATATTGTGCTGAGCACAGTAGTCTAATTTGACAAAAATTTCATTCGTCTAAAATTATCTCTATGCGTCAAACCAGTTCACTTCTTCTCAGCCTTCTTCTTTCCCACCGGGAGAGTTAGTTTGCTGCGAAGAAAAACCACGCACTTTCCACTCTCCCCGAAACGGGAGAGTTTTTTATTTCTTTAATTTCTTATATGAGCAATGTAATGCACGAATTGGATATCCACTATGAAGAATGGTGAGAAATAATGGCACAAGTGATATCTTGAGAAAAACCCCTCGGTTTTCTACCCAAAAAGGAAAGTACTACGACTGGTTACAAAATTTATAAGCCAGAAAAAGTTATTATCAACGAAGTTGGACCACGTGAATCGGACCAAGCAGGCGGATGATTCCAGCCCTGGAACAAAAAAGATATGATAGGCTCAGCTATAAGAGCCGGTATTCCAGCTGTAGAGGTGGCATTTGCGGCAGGAGTAGACATGCAGACTATTGACTGGGCCGTATCTGAATTTGGCCGCGAAAATACACGTTTATCAGCTCTAACAGGATTCTTCCCACAAGCTATAAAAGAAGGAGCGGGGAAATTGAACAAAGCAAAGAATGGAGGAGTACATATTTTTTATCCTACCCAAATACACCATATACAGGCTATGTTGGACAAAGACGGTAAGACACCAGTGAGAGATTTACAAGACCAGGTGCTCAAAATGATTGAGAATAATGTCTGAATAGCACGCGATAATATCGGAAATGTCCAATTCTCACCGGAGATTGCTACTGATACTGATCCAGTTTTTCTCCTCGAATCTGTGAGAAAGGCTATCGAGAGCGGAGCTACTATTATCAATATGCCAGATACACGAGGAGGAACGCCTACTTGGTATATGGAGAAATTATTTCATTTTATGAGTTGGGGTACACAAGATTTACGAGAAAAACATGATTTTATATTTTCTTGTCATAATCATAATGATACAGGCATGGCTATTGCGAATAGTATTGCTGCTATTCGATGATGAGCTACACAAGTAGAGTCCACATTTTCTGGTGTTGGGGAATGAGCAGGCAATGCTCCAACAGAGCAGATAATAAATACTTTGAGACAGAATGGCTATGATATCGGAAAAATAGATAACAAGAAAGCATGAAGGATTGCTGAATATGTCAGAGCTGTTGTCTATGGTCAAGTGGTAGTCCCATATGGTCCCTGATCTGATGCAGATGGTGCTGGAGTCCACAAGGATCGTTGGCATAAATATGTCGCATGGTGTCGAAAAAATAATCTTCATCCCAATCCTGATTTTTATAGAGCGGGCGCAAGTAGGCTCAATTTTGAAGCAGATAGTGATAATGTAGCGATAGGGAGGTTGGGCGGTGCAGGACAAGTTCTTCACGCTCTCAAGTCTCACGGTGTATTTCGCCCTACAAAAAAATGACCTACAGTAGGAAGGATACATACTACTTTTTGTGGTGACGATAAGGGAAAAATTGGCACCACACAAGAAACCAAAGTAGCCTATGATTCAAACGTATTTGCTGAATATCTCCGTAATTCAAGGAGAATATCACAAGAAAATATATCTTTTGAGAATAATTCTGTCACTATTTCGGCTGTTATCAATGGTAAAAATATAGTTATATCTGGGCCCATGAGTACCGAATCTGGTCCTATCCCGACAATTATTTGAGCTATTAATAGATTTTTAGGTAAAGAAATAATCAAACTTCACGTTGAGCCTATTTATAAACCAATATTCACACCCGATGTTGCTCAACAACAATTTCCAGATATTCATCAAAACGGAACTCATCACAGTGATGTCGAAGATGCTCCTCTCTGGTCTGAGGTTGTTGTCAGTGTTAACGGTATTAACAAAAAATCTCGAGTAAGATGACAAAATATTGATGAAACATTTATTCGTGCTATATTTGAAGCGTGCCTGGATGTGATATGTCAAAAAACAAAAGAATAGTTTTATTCTTCTAACCTCTTCCATATAATCCGAATATGTCCTACAGAGAAAACCCACAACTTCAGAAACTTGTCTCTATTTTTCTCGAGAAAAATACTCATATCAATCTCTCCGCTATTCGCGATGAAGAAGGCGTTTGGGTGAAGCATATCGAAGACAGCTTAATTACTGCTGATTTACTTCGCGGCTATCTAGAATGACGGAATGGATGAAGGATGAAGGTACTTGATCTCGGAACAGGTGGGGGTTTTCCAGGCCTTCCGTTGGCGGTTATGTTTCCAGAAGTCCATTTTACTCTACTGGATGCTACTCGAAAAAAAATAGATTGCGTGCGAGAATTTGCCGAGACACTCGGACTTACCAACGTCACTCCACAGTGGGGCAGGGTAGAAGATATGCGAGCGGCGAGTATGAAAGACGAGAGAAAACATAATAAGAACGGTATTATGTTTCTCGATGGTACTCCGTCGACCAGCGATCACTATGATATCGTTGTCACGCGAGCAGCTGCGTACATCGAAGACCTCTTTACGTGGATAAAACCGCTCCTCAAAGCTGATGGTCGAGCGTGGATCTATAAACAAGCCTCAGAAGAGGAATGGGCTGACGGACAGCAACTTGCCAAAAATAGAGGCATGATACTCACAAAAGCTCTCACATATCATCTCGCAGAGCAAGAGCGATGGATACTTCAGATAATGAAAAAATAAAAAAGAATAATAAAAAACGGAGGATTTTTTTGACTCAACTGAAGAAATCGCTATAGTTCTTTCATGCAAATAAATTTCACAACAAAGACGCCAAAACTTCTCACATCGAGAGGGTAGTTTTTGTTTAAAATTTAATTTTTCAAAACCCTCTCAACCTGAGAGGGTTTTATTTTTTACGAATTGTATGTCACATCACCTCTCTCTCATAACAAGCACCACCAAGAAACCGCCAAAGCGGGGAGGATAAATTATTGCCACTTTATTCTCCACTCCGCTTTGAAACATCTGAAGCGGATTTTATTTTCTCATTTTATTTTTATGTCACAGAGTTTATCACTACCGCGAGTCCTCAAAGTCTGAGGAATACAAGTAGCCCGTATCTCTGATACAAGACCTCTTATTCAACGCCTCAAACAAGATGGTCCACTATCAGTTATTCTTTCTGCTCCAAATACGGATCAATTTCGTACAACCAATGTCCTCATAGAAGCCGCTTCTTCGCTTGCTGCTTGAGATGTGCAAAAATCGAGAGAACTCCTCCTCTCTGTACAGGATTTTGTTCTCAATACTGTTTGTCTCCCCCTTCATGGGGAAGCTATTTTTACAAAAATACAGAGAGATGTGTCTGGGCTTTTCCAGCAATATTTCACAGATATGGATTTTTATTTACGTAAAAGGTCTCCAACGGCTCGACTCTATACTTCTGCTCCAGAAGAATCCAATGATTTTGTTGCATCTGTATGGAAAAAACCAACACACAATGGGCGTGGTGGATCTGGGAAACTTCAAACAGTGATACCATTTATCGAACTCGGTGAAAATATATCCGCGATTATCTATGCACATCTGACTGGCGGAATACCGATCACGAGTCGATCATGGATGAGGGATGAAATTGCAGACGTTCATAAAAGAGTAAGAGAGAGTCAAAATCTCATTATTTCATGAGCCCTCCGTATGAATGCTCGAGACAAAATGCTTGTTCGCTTCTGACGTGGATATACAGATGCAAATGCGTGACGCTTGGCCTTTGGCGCAGGAGCTGAATTGCTCGTTCATAAAGAATATCCTGTCTGTACTGCCGATCCAAGAATCGTAAATGGTTCGAGTCGACCAATACCCGAAGCCTCTATGGCAACACTTCGTGCCAGTCTCCATCCTCTTGTTGGTGCTCAGTTTCTCAATCCTCATGTTTTCGCTGACGGAGAACCAGTGGATATTCAGGTTGGCGATTTTGCTTCGGAGAGGATAACGCGTGTTTCACGGAGAGATATACCCGAAGCACTCCCACTTATCCAAAAAGGTCCACGAGTACGGAGAGCTCAGGAGTGAATGAATTTCTGAGATATATCTCTCTCAGTCAACGGATGAGGAGATGAATGTGTTATATCAGTCGTGGATCATTCTGCACGAAGTATAGAACGTGCTAGAGATATCCAGAGCATTCTTTGATCTAGAGGTGTTATTGTTTCACTCAATGAACGTGTTGCATCAGTATTGGTCCCATACGACCAGGCAAACGACATTGTTCGACAGCTTCATCAGAATATGTGCGAGACATAAATTATTTTTAACTTTATTAGTATGAAAATCGGAATTGTATGAGCGACAGGTGCAGTAGGACAAGAATTACTTCCACTGCTTAAAAAAAGAGATTTTCCTGTCTGAGAATTGAGAGTATTTGGTTCAGAAAACTCAGCGGGAAAAACAATAGAAACGCCTTATGGACCAAGAGTTATTCAGCTTCTTTCTGAAGAGGGAATACAGTGATTGGATGCGATGTTTTTTGCAGCGAGTGCTGAAGTATCTCGTGTATGGTGTCTTCGTGCTGCAGAAAAATGAATTCTCTGCGTGGATAAATCGAGTGCATTTCGGAGTGATCCAAATATCCCACTTGTTGTGCCAGAAGTAAATGGCCACAGTATCCGTGAGGGTGACCTGATTATCTCTAGTCCGAATTGTACAGCCACCATCGGAGCGTTGGCACTATGACCTATTCATCAGGCTTTGTGACTACGACGAGTGTTTGCATCGACCTATCAAGCAGCGAGCGGTGCTGGACAACCAGCGATGGAAGAGCTTATCGCAGCCACGCGTGCAAAGCTGGCAGGAGAAAATTTCACACCACAACAATTCGATCATAATTTAGCCCTTAATCTCTTCCCACACATTGGTACTTTTCTCGAAGATGGATATACGGATGAAGAAATGAAGTTCACTAATGAACTTCGTCGGATTTTAGGGTTACCACACCTCCCAATAGATTGTACCTCTGTGCGTGTACCTATTTCTCGAGCTCACAGTGAAGATATTACGGTCGAAACTGAACAGCCTTTTGTCGTGAAGCAGGTCCAAGAGCTTTTATCACGGTCAGCTGGCGTAGACCTCGTTGATGAACCAGGAAAAAAACGGTATCCTATGCCTTCGTGAGCAACAGGAAAGTATAATGTGGAAGTGGGGCGAGTACGTCAGAGTTTTTCTTTTGATGGACACGGTGGTCGATTCTTCGTATCTGGTGATCAGCTCCTCAAGGGTGCAGCACTCAATGGACTCCAAATACTCGAACATGTATTGAAACAGAGACGAAAAGCCTAAGAAATTCGTCGTATAATATCTTGATACCTCTTTCATCGTACTCGGAAATTTTCTCTATCTTGAGACTTCAAAAGAGCCTTCGTCAAAAGTCGAAAGAGGCAAGCCCGGAGAAGTATCTGCTCGGAATGTGGAGGAAGGAGTGTATACGCCTCTTCTCCTCCATTTTCCCAAGCGATAGAGTCCGCGATGAGTATCGCTTCAGCATATTCTCGTGGGCGATAATCGAGAGAAAAATCTATCACCACTGGAGGCAGCGTGTCATGAAAGAGGATATTTCCACAGAGATCGCCGTGGATGATCTGGCTGGGGAGAGAAAGAGGTGTTAATAATTTCATTACCCCAATAACTACCTCATATATTTCTGGATGTATATCTGTTGGGAGTTCTCTTTCTCACCAGACTATTTCGTGTGCTCGTGACCAGGGAGAGTCACTAGGATGCCATCCATCAGGTTTTTCGATGTTGCTGAGGAGATCATGGAGCTCTCGGGCTATTTGGTATTTTTCAGTAATTCTCCCTGTGACTTCTTGCCCTAGCTCAAAATGTGTACATCACCAACCTTTAAAGGTGTAGTGTCTATCGGTTGTTTTATGATGATAAGACACTCGGAAATTGAGTGGTTTGAGCTGGTTTACTATCTCAGAGATTCACTCATAGGCCGCTTCATGAGGTTTCAGGACGAAATCTCCAACACGCCATGAATTTCCCTGACCGCCCGGAAGGGGGGTAGCTGCGTGAGGCAATCCAAAGGCATCAAGAACGTCGAGAGGTATCATGAGATTATCTTCATTGAATCAGTTTTCTCATTTTACTCACTATCTGGAGAAATTTGAGCAATATTGGTCGAAAGATGATGGCATATTCACGAGGCCAATGTTTTTTCTCTGGGTTAAATCGCAGCTTAAATTCAGTGACGCCAGCTAATTTTCATGTCCCATCTTCTGAAATTCCGAGAAAATCATAGATCTCGCATCCTCGTCGCAGAGCTTCTCTGATAGCGTCCCATTGGAGGAGGTAAGTCGCCATATCTCTGCGTATTTCACGATCACTCGAAGAGGCTCCGTAATAGTAGATCCCCGTATTACCCCAATAAACGAAGATACCGGCTGCATGGAGTATACCATCTTTCTCAGCCACCAAGAGGCCTCCAGCATTATGTGATTCGAGCGTTTCAACGAAATGCTGGTAGTAATTGAGTGTATTATGAGCAAATCCGTCTCTTTTTGTTGTTTCATCGAGAAGATCAAAAAACGCTTCAAGATAGGTTTTTCGTTTGTTTCATTCTTCATTCTTCATTCTTCATTCTTCATTGCAAGCTTCGCTTGCTTTGACCCATCTGGTTGTGACTCCACGCTTTTGCGCGAGGCGGATATTGTACCTTCCTTTCTCCGCGAAGCTCGCAAGCAGGGCTTCTTCGCTCGTTTTGAGATCTAAAATAGCTGTTACAGGCTCTATAAACCGTTTGAAAGGGGCTTTACTTTGCACTTTGCACTTTGCACTTTGCACTTTCGTAAGCGGTTCAATCTGGAGAAAGAGATCGTCTGAGGTAACTATATTGTTTCGTATAAAGCTCAAACAATCACT
Organism: uncultured Candidatus Peribacteria bacterium; assembly: GCA_964544625.1. Taxonomy (GTDB): domain Bacteria; phylum Patescibacteriota; class Gracilibacteria; order BD1-5; family JAGOOR01; genus JAGOOR01. The sequence goes on from CAZJBQ010000002.1 coordinate 101,303, forward strand.
GGAGAGGTTTGTGTCGACACCGAGCATGTAGAGGGCTGTATAGCGGCTAAATAGAGTACGTCTTTCTACGAGAAATGAGTGATTTTCTCCTGAAACGATAAATATATCCTTTGCTTGGTGTGTTTTATTTAGAATTTGTGCCCAGAGAGATGACTGCCAAAAGCTTGTTTTCCCCTTATTCATCAAGTTGCCCAGGTCTGTACTGGGTCATATTTCACTATATTTATAATTACTACTTGACATAATGCATTATATGATTTATAGTATTGTTTGTAAGGTTGTCTTTTCTTAATACACACATATGACAGACGTCACCTACCACACACCATATTCAATAAAGATTCGAAAGCAATACCATGATACACTTCAGCTGATCATATCAGGTGAGCTCGATGAGACCAATGCGGATGTGGCATTCGAAACTATAGAGCATAATCTCGAAGAAAAAAACACCTATAAACATATAGCCTGTGATTTCTCTCAGTTGACCTATACCAATTCCAAAACTCTCGGATATCTCACGGATATGATTGCTCGAGCGCACCGAAAGGGTAAAACCATCTCATTTGATCGTGTACACCCAAAAACTCAGTATATATTTGATATGATCGGTCTCTCAAAGGTGACTGACGCGGTTGTTTAGGGCTCATAATACAACTCAAGACGCCTAGTTTCTAGGCGTTTTTTTTGTTCATATAGTGTTTTCTCTCTGTTTCATCCATCTTTTCTATAGCATAACGAAGCATGGTTCGAGGCATTTTCGGGGCGTATTGGTCCAGGAAACCGCGTAATTCGTCCATGGAACAGCGTTTACCAACTTCACGGAGCATCCAGCCTATAGCTTTGTGAATAAGGTCGTGTTTGTGTGTGAGCATCCTCTCGGCGATATAGACGGTGAGTTTGCCGTTCCCTTGCTTGATTTGGTGAAATGAAGCGATGATGATCATGCGATTCACCCACAGATTCTTACTACGCAGGAAATCATCGATAAATGCGACACGTTCTTCGTGTGTCAGGCATTCCTGGAGATAGACCCCAATAATATCTGGTGCTGATACATCGACCAAATCCCAGTTATTGACGCCGGGACGTGCAGTGAGATAGTGTTCTACGATCTCGGGCAATCGAGCTATATCTCGTGCATGGTAGACGAGAGAGAGTACACCAGCCATACGAATCTCATGATGTTTATCGGCGAGAAGAGTGCTTATATCATCGAGAGTGAGCTCGGGGGCATATTTCTTCACCAGTCCACGAGTCTGCGGCATAGTAAGACCCAGGAAAATATCACCTTCTCCATATTCTCCTTTGCCCGTCTTGAAAAATCCCTGATAGATTTTAATTTTTTCAGGGTTTTTGAGGGAGCGAATTTCCTCCTGAATATTCATATTACCCTTTATACTGCTTTAATTCCTCCCGCGCTTTCTCGATCTGTCGGAGGGTGACTTCTTTTTTCTCTTGCGTGAGTCGGATGACATTTTCTGGGGCTTTGCTGACGAATGTTGAATCCATGAGTTTGATTTCGAGAGTACGAACGTAGTCTTCTTTTTCGGCGATGAGTTTCTCGAGGCGTTCGATATCGTCATCGCGAGTACAAGCACTTGTATCGACGAAGACCTCTACTTCGCCTGCCATGCCGTAGGTGTATTTTTCACGAGAGAGTCCATCTTTGGTGAGTGTAAAGTTCACCTCACTTGCCTTACCGAGACCAGTGATGAGGGCGATATTGCGCTCGAGAGTGGCTCTATCGCGAGGGTTGGCATAGATAACGACAGCGACCGCTTCGCCTGGTTTGATTTTGCGATCACCACGAATAGTACGGATAGTTTTAACGACTTCAAAGACGGACTTAATCAGCTCTTCGCTTTCTTCATCGATTTCAAAAACGCATTCTGGCCATTCACTATCAATCAGTGTTTTCTTCGGTACGAGAATACCAGTGAGCGCTTCAGTCACAAATGGGATATAGGGGTGCCAGAGCTTCAAAAGTGTGAGGAGGGTATACATCATCACTTCTTTTCCGTATTTTGAATCATCTTTTGAGAGTTTGAAACATTCAATCGCATAGTCCGCGAATTCATCGCGCGTAAATGAGACGAGCTTGTCGCCCATCATCGAGAAATCATTCTCCTCCATACCACGAGTGACGTCGTTGGTTGTTCGTTTGAGTCTGGTGAGGATCCATCGCTCATAATCGAGGAGTTTGCTCCAATTTTTTTTCAGTGTTTTTTCGAGTTTTGTCGTATCGGTATCGACTTCGATTTTTTTCTCTCCACCCACATTCATCCAGACGAATCGTGCGACATTCCAGAGCTTATTGAGGAAGAGTTGATTGTTTTTTACACCATCGATGCTGAATCGGAGATTATTCCCTGGAGTATTCCCAACGACGAGAGAGAGACGGAGGGCATCCGCAGAGTATTTCTTGATGACTTCGATTGGATCAATACCGTTATTGAGAGACTTCGAGAATTTACGACCTTGGTCATCCGTGACGAGACCGTGGAGGTAGATAGTTTTGAATGGCGTTTTATCTGTCAGTGCGTAGCCGAAGAGGAGCATGCGAACGACCCAGAAAAAGAGAATATCATGACCAGTTTCGAGCACTTGCGCTGGATAGTATTTTTCGAAGAGTTTCCCTGGTTTCTCGAAATTCCAATCGAGCACTGCCATAGGCCAGAGTGCTGACGAAAACCACGTATCGAGGACGTCTTCATCACGGACGACATTGTCTTTACCGTGTTTTTTGTACAGCTTTGTCGGATCATCAGTGACGCCGAGGAGGTCTCCCGTTTCTTTGTCATAATACGCTGGTATCTGATGTCCCCACCAGAGCTGACGACTGATACACCAATCGTGGAGATTGGTCATCATGGTCTCAAATATAGCACCATATCTGTCTGGTACGATTTCGAATTCTTTTTTTGCCCAGCCAGCCATGACTTTTTCGCTGAGTTTCTTGTTGTCGACGAACCACTGTGTTGAGACAATGGTCTGGACACGCACCCCACCACGTTCAGAGTATCCGACCTGAGAGACGTGAGGTGTGACTTTCATGAGATTTCCTCTCCCGCGGAGCATATTGATCATGAGTTCGCGTGCTTCGAGCTCTGTTTTACCAGCGAAATCGCCCGTATGTTTCATCATGATACCATTTTCGTCGATGACGCGGTAATCGACGGGGAGATTATGGCGCTTGGCTGTTGCAAAATCAGCTGGATCGTGTGCCGGAGTGACCTTGACCGCGCCTGTTCCGAATTCCATATCGACCATTTCATCACCGATAATTGGGATTTTGCGATTAGCGAAGGGGAGAATTGCTTCTTTTCCGATGAGTTTCTTGTATCGTTTATCCTTTGGATGCACGGCAATTGCCTGATCCGCGAGGAGAGTCTCGGGGCGTGTTGTGGCTATAACGAGCTCTTTATCAACTCCAGAGACGAAATAGGCGATTTCATAGAGAAATCCCGGTTCTTCTTTGTAGACGATTTCAGCATTGGAAATAACGGTTTTATCTTTCGGACAATAGTTCACCATATATTCACCACGATAGATGATTCACTCATTGTAGAGATGGACAAAAGTATCAGTCACGAGTTTGTTGTTCGCGTCATCGAGGGTGAATCGTTCATGGTCCCAACTGACACTCGCGCCCATCATACGCATCTGGCCAGTGATGGTTCCGTGGCAGGCTTCTTTCCACTCCCAGACTTTTTCGAGAAATTTCTCACGTCCGATGACTTCTTTTTTGATTCCTTCTTTGGCGAGATTTTTTACCACGACATTTTGTGTCGAAATACCCGCATGATCGGTCCCTGGTACCCAGAGAGTTTCATCGCCTTTCATACGATGGTAGCGTACCATGACGTCCTCGAGAGCGAGCATGAGAGCATGTCCTGTATGGAGTACTCCTGTGACATTTGGAGGCGGGAGAGGGATATAAAACGTCTTACCAGTGCGAGATTTTTTGGGAGCGTAGAGTCATTTTTTCTCCCACATTTCAGCGAGTGACGACTCAAATGCAGAAGGTTCGTAGACCTTTGGGAATTCCATAGTTATAGGGCAAAAATAATCAGAATGTGACTATTCTACGGTCTGTCCAGGAAATGCAAAAAAATCCGCTCGAAAAAGCGGATTTTTGTGGGATGGTTGCACTCTTAATTTGAGAAAAATCTCGATTCAGTATCTGAGATATCTTGAATAATAAATTGCTTATTCTCATTAAAAAATCATTTTTTCTTCTCACCACCAGTGGTTGTGAAATAGAGGTATTCTTGACCTTCATGCTTGTGAACTCCGTAAGTATGTTCATATGCGAGAGGTGTTGTCTCAATGCCACTTTCTGACAATAGTTGTATAGCTTTATGTTCACTATCAATCGTGAAATATTGTTTATCCATTTTATACCTCTTGCTTTTGGTTATAAAAGTAAGTTGTGGATGAGTAGCACTTACACAGAGTGTAAATTTCTCTCTCTTTTTATCCTTATGTGAACTGCCATCTCCAGTGTTTTCATATTTTCCTCCTTCCAAACGATACATCGTCCATCCTGTTCTCTCTACTGACAATGATTCAACTGCATCTAATGTATCTACATCTAGGGTGAAATCTCTTATTTTCTGTGCTGCAAATGTCTGTCTTTGTCTTGCAGGAAGTCTATGAATCTGAAGTGTTTTGCCATTAAAAACAAGAATTTCTCTTTTCCCAACATGTATATGATCACCCTGAATTATGGCTTGTACATCAAAGTTCTGCGTTCAGCCATTTTTTACTAAGAAACTAATGATATTTGGTACGTGTGCCTTCTTCTCTCCTGCGTATTTTTGTTTTGCATCGTGGCCAATCCAGAGTTGTTCTGTCCCGCTTGCAGCAATGTCAGTGAAAATTCTATTTCCAGGTATGATACCATGTTCGAGGAGGCCAAGACGCTCTGGTTGATCTATAATAGCTCCAATATGCGGGGTATTATGAATATAGTGAGCTAATTCGGGATGTTTTTTGTGCAGACTATCACCCAAGAGTTGCATACATGCTTGTGCAATAATATTTCTGATTGCCGTATCTACTTGTATTGGTGGTAGCTTTCATTCAGATAGTTGTTCTGCTGTCTCTACCGGTTTGCTACCATAGTTCCTTATAAGTAATTCCACGATATCACGTACTCAAGCCAAAACTTCTTTAGAATTTTTCCCTCCAGATAAAATTGCTATATCTCCCATGCTTAATGGTTCGTTATTTTTTCTCCGGCGGAATATCTCAATTCTTCTTATTCTGAGAGCTAATTTAGCTATATCAGTGGAAAATTTTCCTGGATGAGCTTTTGCATCCTCGATGATATCCAAAATACCTATATTTTCTGGTTCCATGAATAAATACTTAGTAACTAATGAAACGTCACTATAAATAATTTTTTAAAAATGCAAGTTTTTTGTTTTCATGCACAAAAAACCCCACCAATTGGAGGGGTTTCAATGAAATAGAATATATAATTATGGTGTTGTTGATGTTGTGCCAGTAGTTGTACCACCAGTAGATGTTTTTATGAGATCGCTTGTTGGATCAAATGAAGTTCTCTCTGTTGTGACAGTTGAGTTGGTGCCTGGGATATTACAACTTCCGAGTTCATACTTGTCTGTATCGATTGATTTACCACTCACATCATCAGCACCGTATTTTCCAGTATTGTTTGAGCTTTCAAAAGTTGCAGCAAGGAGATATCCAGTACCACCATCACAAGGCATATAAAAATAACCACATGTAGTTGCAGTTTTGCCATCCGCCTTGAGACAAGCAGTTGCTGTTGAGCCGAGTTTTTCGACGATATCTTTACCTGCCACTTCTTTGACATACTCAGCGAGTTTGCTAGCATCATCAGGGACAACTCATTTTGATTGTACGGCATCGAGGAGGACGATATTGATGGCATTGAGATCAGCGATACGAGTCGTATCACGAGCTCCTTTGATAAATTTACCATACTGTGAGATACCCGCTGTTGCGAGGATGGCGATGATAGCCATGACGACCATGAGTTCCACGAGTGTAAAACCTTTTTGATTTTTCATACTTGTTATGAGTCAGAAATAAAGATAAGTGTTGCTATTGTATTCGATTTATGTGCTTTTTTCAAGAAAAAAAGAGACTTTTCTCAAAAATATTTTTCGGATGAAGTTTTCAAAATCTTGTAGTGGTTTTATCTACGCTTCTCCTGAGATAGTTTTTCCGGTTGGAATAAGATGAGAATCATCAAACGAACCAACATCCCCGGCAGGATTATTGCAACTCCCTATCTCGTATTTGTCTGGATCGAGGGTTATGCCACTGACGTTATCCTGTGCATATTTTGCTCTATTGTTGGAGCTCTCAAATGGTGTTGCTAGGAGAAAACCCGTACCACCATCACAAGAAATATAATAATATCCGCAGTGAACGGGGTTGTCATTACTATTGAGACAAGCGGTAGATGTATTACCGAGTTGTTCAGCGATATTTTTCCCAGTGACTTCACGTATATAACGACTTAATTCTTGAGCATCACGGAGAACCACTCATTTCTTTTGAATTGCATCGACGAGAACCACATTGATAGCATTGAGATCATCAATACGAGTCGTATCACGAGCCCCTTTGATAAATTTACCATACTGTGAGATACCCGCTGTTGCGAGGATGGCGATGATAGCCATGACGACCATGAGTTCCACGAGTGTAAAACCTTTTTGGCGGTGCATAATATGAATGGTATAGTTTTTTTGGGAGTTGTCACGGGATTGACGAGACTTTTTTTATTGTTGTGTCTGTGTATACTCTCGAGCATGCATCTCATAATCAATCCTTCTGATATATATTACCTTACAGGGGTTCATTCACACGACCTGGGGGAGATAATGATACTGCTCAAGAAAAAAGGCGGAATTATTTTTTGTGATCAGCGAACCAGCGGGCTCTTTGATGCAAAAAAATACGAGATTATGGATGATAGAAAATTATGGGGGAAAACTCTCTCGCAATTCAAGACGCTCTCTGCTGATCCTGATTTTCTGGCACAATCGCTTCGTGCTAAAATCGAATGATATGGCGTAAAACTGACGATGAAAAAAAGTCCGATAATTGAGAAACGACTCATAAAAACACCGGGAGAAATAGAATCATTGAAGCAGTCACAATTGATGAATAAAAAAGTGTATGAACTCATCCTGTCATATGTAGTTCCATGAGTGACAGAAGAAGAAATAGCCCGTAAGATTCAAATTCTTCAGCTCAAGCTCGGGGCTGATGGTCCGAGTTTCCCCCCGATTGTTGCTTTCGGAGAAAATACCGCTATCCCACATCATAGCCCCACAGAGAGGAAGCTCGAACGAGATGATGCAGTTTTGATAGATATGGGATTGATATGGAAAGGATATTGTTCGGATATGACGAGATGTTTACAAGTTCAAAGTTCAAAGTTCAAAGTTCAAAATAAAGGAAGTTTTCATGAAATATATTCTCTCCTCCAGAACGTTACACAAGATATTATATCTTGGGCAAAGCCGGGTATGAAAGTCGCAGATATCGATAAAAAAGCTCGAAAAATGCTTGGGAAGTATGAACCGTATTTCACTCACTCACTCGGGCATTGAGTCGGTATCGATATTCACGAAGCTCCTCATGTATCTGGGAAATCGCGGGAAATCCTAGAGCCCGGGATGATCATCACTATTGAGCCAGGAATTTATATCGCAGGGAAGTATGGGGCGAGATATGAAGAAATGTGTTTAGTTGACAAGCAATGATTATCAGTATTATAGAATGATAATTTTTTATATGTCATTTCGCAACAATTTATTGGATACATCATCTCCATTCTTCTCAGAGCGCCACAGGCCTCTTCTTGTGGCAGAAACAGTACCACTCTCCGATGCTGATGCGAGAAGACTGGAACGTACGATGCGTAAAATGTTTGCCCTCCGGGCGAGTGACTGTGTCGGATATGCTCCGAGTGAAACCCAATTGGATCCAAATTTTCGATATCCTGCTTGGCTTACGAGGACGATGTATTAAAAATTTCCTTGATTCTCCCTATCATTTCTCAATTAACAGTGCGAGAAACGCTATCATCTCCACTGCGGCAGAGATTGTGAGTCATTTCTCTCTGTCTATGAACGGTGATTTCTCCTCAATTATGCAATATCATTTCCGCAAAATTGGACCACTCATCTTTGTCGCCATGCCAACACTCTACGAGCGTATCTGTTGCATCTCGTTCATTAAGTATATAAATAGTTTCCAATAAATGCTTATGAATAGGGACTGGCGGATCCTGAGGAGTAGTCTGTATCACGCCCCAACCATCTTCGCCCATTTTGAGATGTGTCATGAGTTTTTGCATTGCTTGTTGCGAGTTTTCAGCTGATCAGAATTGCCCTAATAATCGTCCCAATATTGTTCTGTAGGAAACAATCCCTGATTTTCCGAGTAGTGCGAGAATAGCAGGATTTATCCCATGTGCTTTTGCGAGGGCATTATAGAGCGTCCAGAATCCGAGACTATTCCCAGCTAGTACGACTTTTTCTGGTTTTTTTTCTTCGAGAATTTGGTGGATGGCCCACAGAGTAGCCTCTTCGCAATCTTGAAGTGTCCAGATTATTTTTTCGTCAGAGACTCTATTGTTGATGCCATGACCAGGATGTTCGATGGCGGCGAGGGAGTAGTCTCCATATCTATCGGCATTTTCACGCAAGTCACCTATAAAACCTGATTGATCTATGGTTGCGCCGAGTCATACTTGTGCTATGACGAGATGCTTAGGAGTTTTATTGTCTCGAAAAAATTTACCACGAGTCAGTATTCTGCTACCTCAGTCTGTTACTTCAAATATCTCAGAAGGTTTCATAAAACATATGATACATTTATATTTTTTTTGTCAAAAATACTCGCCAGAGCCGTTGACAAAAGAAAAATATCGGTATTTTGTCACGAATAAGATTATTTATGTGTAGTGTCACTCGTATAAGTGCTCCAGTTTCGGAAAATAACGACCAATATTCATACTTATTGGATAGGTTATGAATTTTGAGCGTAACACATCCACAGATTTGTTCTGTCAATGAGATGCGACAAACACAGCAGCTAATCGGCTGAATTGCAACGGGTTTTTCGACGGAAATGCGAACAGAACAGTATGAGAAAATGCCTTTTTGCGACAAGGTAAATTTTATAAGAGCGTTTGTATTAACAGAACCGATTTGCGCATATCTCCAAAAAATGTATGAGAGTAATCCTCAAATTATGCGGAGTGTTATGCATGTCACAAAGGGATTTTTAAGACAGGATCCTAGATATGATTTTGCATTTTTAGCATTACAGCTTTTTCTCGGTGATAGATTAGCACAGGATCATAGAGATATCGTCTCAAAAGCACGATGAGCTGAACAACTCAGCGAAATTGATGTCGAAAGATTGCGATTAATTTTGAATAGTTGGACATATATGGCCATTGTACAAGAGTCTTCTTGGGGGTCTCCATCATCCCGTTTTCCAGTTAACTCATTTTTACAACAATTTTCCCCAGCATTTATTGAGGTAGCTCATTGGCATGCTCCCCTTGAAACAAAATTGAAATCTTTTTTGCATGATGAAAACTGGACCAGTTTCCATGATAGAATATTGCATCTACGGTATGATGATTATCCAGAAGTGCTGCTCCGTATTGGTCCGATAAAAAACCACGAGACAATTTCTGTAGAAGAAATGTCAGCATTTCGTGCTCTCTTGGCGAGTCAAAATCTCGCTTGTTATGAGGGGATTATGCATGAGTTGTGACAAAAGGATATGCGTTACTTATGGTATCAAATCATAGCAGAAAAACCTAAACTACTCCAAGAAGCACAGAGATTCCCTGTATGTCCTCCAAATCGTCTCAAACAACAAAATCCTCTACGTTATGCTTTAGAAGAGCTTTTAGGGAAGTTGCCTGATAATTTTTATCGTTTACAACCGAGGAAACCCCTGTCACCATTTTCTGCTGTAGGTAGAGCCCCAGGAAAAGTAGTAAGAATTCTCGAGCGATTCGATTCCGAGCCTGATGATTTTGATTTAGTGAGTAAAGAAGAAAGAATACTTCTCCAAAAACGAGCCGAACTAAACCTCAGGATCACCAATATACTGAATGGAGCCGAGAAAGTGTCGACTGGAAAACTAGAGCAGCTCAAACAAGAAGAACGGGAAATATCTGCACGATTACGTCAGATAGTGAGCAAGATCCCAGATATATTATCAGCGGAAGATATACGAACAATAGAACAACAAAAAAAAGCGGAAGAGCACAGAGAAAAGCATATAGATATACATGTCGATTGAATACATTGGAATGCACCACATAAATCACAAGCAACACATATTGATTTTTCTAATTGTGAAATTCCTGGTGGTGTATCAGCCGTACTTACTTGCGAGACGCCTTATGGTGATACTAGGGTGCTCGCGGAAGTTATTTTCCCGCTTGCAGATCCAATTCTTACAATACCGGATATTCAGGAGATGTATAAGGGGTGAAAATTTCACTATACAATGACATTTTCATGTCCTCCGTGAAAAGAATTTGCCATAGATACAACACAGATGGTTCGTCGTTTTAGTACAGACTATGTCAATCCGCAACTGACACCGGATGAGTTGAGAATGAGAGAAAGAGCAGCTGAAATACTAAAATTCAGAATCAAGAGAGCAAAAAAACTGCAGAAAAAAGAAGAAAAAGAAAAGCAGAAAATGTCATGAAGAAAAATACAAGACCAGACTCAGCCAATTCAGTTATCGGAATATGAGTGAGATATGGTGGTGCTTTGAATTATTCTCGAGGCGTTTCAGAACGATATCAAACCAAGCGTGAGTGATGAGGGAGCTATTGTGTATAATCTCGCACAGCATCTCGCACAACTCGGGAAAGGATATATCTTACACGGCGATTATTCTCGAGTCACTGTGAGCAAATGAGCCATATCTCCTACCGTAGACCCAGCCATTGCAGAACTCTTATATGTATTAGCGGAACGAGATAAACCACCCCAGAATGATTGAACTCCTGTAGAACCAGAAGATCAACCAGATCCAGAATATCTCGCATTTCGTAGAGAATTGCAACCAATATTTGACGCTCTCAATACTTATCGTTTTGGTACAAAAGAAAAATGAGCCACTAATGCTAATCCTTTTCCCACACTCAACGAACATCTCCGACAATTAGGGGCAAATATATATATGTCTTCAGACAAGCAAACTGTTACACTCCAGATACGGCCTGTTTTACCAGTGAGTAATAATAGAGCGCAAGTGAGAAAACAGCCAGGGAATATGGGTATATTTGCTCATCTCTTGTCGGGATGAAGTACAGATATGTCCAAAGTAACCTGTACATTAGCATATAATAAAAATCATGATACAGTGCTCCGTAGGGTGCATGGACAAAAGATTCCATTAATGAGGGATTGTGGATGAAGTATTCCACCACCATCACTCAACTCTAGCCAAAGAAGAGCTATACGAGACCTAGAATTACGACTCAAAGAATTGCTCCATTTTTATTTTGCTTCTGCTGCAGAACGTGCTCATATAATCAGAGAAGAGCATGAATCACTCGATCTCGGGAAGAAATTTCAATCAGCACTGGAGAAATGACAGGCACGTCGTCTTCATTTAGCGGTTGATAATCTATTAGATAAGTATTCAAATGGAGTTGGTAATTTATTCCCACCACTTTCTCGGCCTCAAATAACATCCGATGTTGGAGAGATGGTGCCCCTGTCTTGTCCGCCTTCAGACGAAACGGTCTATTTGCTCTATGCTGACAGCGCTATCGAATTCAAATGAGAAGGGAAAAAATCAATTGATCCAAAACAAGTAGAAGAAACACGCGAACATAGGTTGGCTCGATTAGAAAGTCTCCGAGTGTCTCCCTGGTGACGGGAGCTCCTACGAGATCGAGTTGTAGCGACATTACAGGCAATAAAACGAGATAGAATCAATGTCTGATCTCCTGCCTTTGAGGCCCTGAAATCGTGTTTTACGGAGAATCAGTGGAAAAATAAATCACGAGAAAAAGCAGACGAGGCACTATTAGATAAATTTATTCAAGCCATGAAAGACAGGGAAGTGTCAGTGGCATTTCGTAGGCCTATTGTTCGTACGCCAGAACAACACACAGCTATACTGGCAAAAATTGCTGCCAAAGAGGCATCAGCTACTGTTTCCCAATAACATCAGAGAGTTGCATGATGGGTGTCATGATAGCGTAGGCAATGAAACCAACGATAATTGCCATCGTGACGATGATAACTGGCTCAATAATTTTGTTGATTGACGAAACAGATCCATCTACTTCTTCATCATAAAAATCAGCGACTTTGACGATGATGACATCGATTTTTGCTGTTTCTTCTCCGACCTTGATCATCTGGGTGACCATGTCGGGGAAGAGAGGATCATTTTCGAGAGATTTCCCCATCGTGATACCACGAGAGACATCATCACGGACGAGGAGGAGACGTTGTCGGTAGACTTCATTTCCGAGAGCACCAGAGATGATACGGAGTGCCTCAACGATCGAAACGCCACTTCCCATGAGACTGGCGAGGAGACGAGCAAAACGAGATATGATGATTTTGCGTAAAAGTCCACCCACTCCAGGAATATGGATGAGGAGTTTATCCGTGAGATAGAGACCTTGTTCTGTCTTTCTCCAACTGGTCCAGAGTGTGAGGACGACAAATGGTGCTGCGATAAAGAGATACCAATAATTCTGGATAAAATCACTGACATTGACAAGTGCTTGTGTTGCTGGTGGGAGACCTCCAAACTCAGAAAACATACCGATGAGTTTCGGGACTACTTGCCACATGAGGACAAAGACTACGCCTATCATCACAAAAACGATAAGAGCTGGGTAGATGAGGGCTCCGACGAGTTTTTTACTCAGTGAGGAGAGTTTCTCAATCTGTGTCGCGAGCTGCATGAGTGCTGTATTGAGTTTTCCTGTTTTTTCACCTGACTCTACCATAGCCACTTCTGAATCAGAGAAACTCTTTGGGAATGCTCTGAGAGTTGTAGAGAGATTGTGGCCTGATTGGATATTTTTTATCATAGCTTCTTCGACTTTTTTCATGACAGGATTTTTTTGTTCGTCATGGAGAATTCGGAGAGCTTGGAGGACAGTGAGTCCAGCATTGACCATCGTCGCAAGGAGACGATAAAACGATACTTTATCTTTGAGGCCTACTTTTTGATTGGAAATCAGAGCATCATTCAAGGCTTGCCACCATGTTTTTTTATCCGCAGCAGATTTGGGAGCTTCGAATTTTTCAGAGAGAATGATGATATTGTTCGTCATAATTGTTTCTTATGCTTCCATACGGACGGCTCCATAGACTTCTTCGAGAGTAGTGACGCCCTGGAGAGCACGGATGATACCGTCTTGTTCGAGGGAGATCATACCATCACGGACAGCAGCAGCAAAAATATCTCGAGCAGAAGCTTCTTTCATAATCATTTCTTTGATACCAGCGGTGATTTCCATGACTTCATAGAGAGCGATACGACCTTCATATGCTTGATCAGCATTCTTGACCTTCGTCATGTCTGGTATCATAAAACCAGGGTTTTGCATGACTGCATCAGAGAGTCGAGCCTTGATTTCTTCTTTTGGTGTTGTGGCGATGACATTTTTGACTCGTTGCTGGAGATTGATATCGAGTTCAGAGAAAGGTTTTTTGATGCATTTCTCTGGATTGATACGACGGACGAGACGTTGGGCAATGATGGCATTGATAGTAGCTGGGAGGAGAAAAGTCTTCACGCCCATATTGATGAGACGAGTGAGTGTCTCGGCAGCTGAGTTGGTATGGATAGTAGAGAGCACGAGGTGACCTGTGAGAGAGGCTTCGATAGCGATATCTGCCGTTTCTTGGTCTCGGATTTCTCCGATCATCATGATGTCTGGGTCCTGACGGAGCGCCGTACGGAGACCAGAGGCAAAAGTATAACCAATATCGGGGAAGATTTGACTCTGATTGAGTCCATCGAGGACGATTTCTACTGGATCTTCGAAGGTCATGATATTCACTTGCGGCTGATTGAGCTTTTTCATGATGGCATACAGCGTGGTAGATTTACCAGAACCAGTAGGACCTGAGTTGAGGATGATACCATTTGGTTGTTCTATAGCACGACTAATAACTTCATTATTTTTTCCTTCGAGACCGAGTTTTTCGAGCTCTGGTATTTTTTTTGTCTTATCAACTATACGCATCACTATTTTTTCACCATGAACTGTTGGAAGTGTTGAGAGACGCAAATCGAACGCCTTATCACCAACTTCATGAGATATACGACCGTCTTGTGGTTTACGTGTTTCATCCATCTTGAGATTGCCGAGGATTTTGAATCGGGCAACAATTTGCGGATGAGTGGCGCTTGGATATTGCAGAGCTTCGTTGAGAACGCCATCAATACGGTAACGGAGACGTACTTTGTCATTGAGCGGTTCGAGATGAATATCTGATGCTTTGGCTTCGATAGCAGCCACAATCATAAGATCACAAATCTTTGCCGGATCTTCGCCAGCAAATATTGATTGTTTGAGTGTATCGAGAGTAGCCATAAGAGAATTATTGGAGTGGGAGAGAAGAGATAGAACTAATCTTTTTGAGTTTTTCTTGAAGTGTTTCGATGGTCGTGATGAGCTGTGTTCGGTGTTCGAGAATTTCAAGCGGTGTGAGTGATGATTTCGAAGAGCGTTCCATAGTAACAATGCTATCATAGGCGCTTCGTGCTTGATTGAGGAGTCCTATGATGTCACGAATTTCTGGTGCATAAATACAGTTACCACATGATTTGAGGAGGTTGTTTCATTGAGTAATGAGAGAAGACGGCTTGTTGTTTTTATCAAGCCAAGTAGTAATAGTCGTATCAAGAGAGGCTATATGATCTCGACTCGCACCGCGTATATAGAATTGGAGAGTGACAGTCATATTCCAGTTATTATCACTTTCTGTATCGATAGCCATCATTTTTTGCGTTGCTCTATCTTCTTCCGTTCGAGCTGGTACGATAGTGAGGTCGGTGACAGTAATGAGGAGATTTTTGAGGCTTGATATAGTTTCTTTTTTCTTACTGATAACGAGCGGTTTTTTGTGTTCTATGGTGATATTTCTACCAGCTTCAGTTACAGTGACTTCACCTGTTTGTCTCAGAAAATCAAGGAGTTTGAGGATATTTTTATTTGGGATTTGTTCGAATTTGAGTGGTACCTCATAGACGCCGATATCAGGTGTTGTCGGGAGGAATTTGACTCCATCGATACCGACTTCACCGACGACATTATTGAGTGAGAATTGGTCTACGATAATTGTTTGTATATATTCGATGAGTGAGTCGAGAGTGATTTTGCCGTGTATATCTTTTGTGCCAGCCATCTCTGATATACCAGCGAATACAGGTATGATTTCTGCTATGTCAGACTGTGTTTTGGCGAGCGAACTTTGCGCTTCTGCTGTCCATGATTGATTGAGCCATGTAATATATGGTTCTTTACCAGTATTTTGACTGATATTTTTCATGGTTTGGAGGTTTTTGGCTGCTGCTGGCGTACCCGTTCCAACCAATTTTTGGAGAATAGGGACCAGACGGACCATAGTCGACCAACGTTCATTTTTACGGGCTTCCGTATTGAGAGACTCCCAGTTTTTTTCTGTGATGACTCCTTCTTCTTTGATGAGTTGTATCTGTTTTTGGGTTTTGGTTATTTCATTGATAGTGATTTGCCCTTCATCAACGAAAAAATGGTATATCCACCAAGCACCTACAAAACATGCCGCCATGGATCCTATCCAAATGAGGGCAGTGTTGCGCAGAGTTATGAGAGGATTATCGTTTGTCATAGGTGAGTTTTTTGATACGGTTCGCTTCGTAGCGAGCTGGAATATAGGTGATTTGGAAAGTAAAATTTGTCGTCAACATTTTTGATTCTTCGTTGACCTTCATATCGAGCGTATTTGGGTATGTCACCAGTATTGATCCAGTATTTTCGAGTGATTCCATGAATTCAATAGCTTTTTTGCGTGGTTGTGTCGGAGCGCGAGTTTCGATTTTGCATGTTACTTCTGCATTGAGACCAATAAAATGAATTTCTTGGCATCCAACAGTCGTATTTTTATCATTAAGTTTTGCCGTAGCATTTGAGATGGTACCCAGAACATCTGTATGATTGATACGATGGACAGGGGCATTTTCGATGATGATGTCGAGCTCTGGAGTAGCGTCAATGGTTGTTCAGAGGAATTTCTTTGGAATCACTGCTTCATATGCTTTGCCGAGCTCGATAGAAGCGAATTTTTTCTCTAATTCGAGTAGTTGTACGATAGTGTCAGAAGCAATACATCGGTCACTATTCTGTATATCGATGAGGTTTTGTTTTCCTTCGGCGATGACGAATTCTCGGAATTCTTGTTTTTTGTTGAGATTTTCAGCATTGCCATGATTCATCCAAGCACAGAGAGGGCTTGTACGTGTATTCATCGGTAAATTCATAAACCAAGAATCTTGTTTTTGGTGGCGAGTCCAGCCGTAGAGCGATACACCGATGAGGATTACCACACCAATCCACGTGAGTATTTTGGCAACAAAAACCACTCGAATCATGAAATATTCCAGTTTTTTTTCTGCTGTGTGCTCTGCTTCTTGGATAGTATTGAGCTGGCTCAAGTCGGTGTCTTGGCAGGCGCTGACATCAGCATCAGTGGTTGTGGGGGTGAAACTATTCTCAGGCATGTGTGTAGGTTACCCTATCTTTGTTTTGTTATCAATGAATAAGGGGTATAATAGTGGTGGAGAAAGTATTGACACATTAGATTTTCATAACATAATTTATACATGCAGTCAGAAACGATACATTTTTATGCTACAAATCCTCAACATGTGGGGGAAATCCCAGATGCGACTATCTCGTATGCAGAGCATAATCGTATTTGTGGTGACGATATCACAGTGCACCTCTATATTGAAAAACATACAATCAAACAATGGTCATTTACAGGCAATACTTCGATGATTACCTTGGCATGTTCAGGACTTTTCTGAGACATAGTCCAAGGGGTTGATTTTCAGACACTGTTTTCCTGGAATCAAGCTACTATTATTCGTGACACAGGCATTACTGTTTCCCCTCGCCGTCATCGGGCGCAGGTACTCGCGCTCCTAGCGACGAGAAATGCCATTCATTCGTTCTTACAGGACGGAAAAAAAGATGATTTTAGTGATGTTTTATCTACGTAGATGTCGACTAAACTTGACCGTATACGATAATCAAGAGCTCTTTTTTTTAAAAAATACTGACTCGCGTATACTTACTCTATGAAAAATCTCTCTTGGCCAGACGTTATTATATTTGGAGGGTATCAAATTATTTTCGTGATACTCACGGTGATATATTCTCTCTACGGGACATGGGATCCAGTCGCGATTTCTGTAGCGGTACTCCTCTATTCGCTTGCGATGTTTGGTGCCACAGGTGGATATCATCGTTTATTTTCTCATAAAACATACCAGGCACATCCTCTTTTGGAGAAATTTTACCT
>CAZJBQ010000002.1:118918-120955 GCA_964544625.1 uncultured Candidatus Peribacteria bacterium
ATGAGCATCGTATCCATCATGCAAAAACTGATACACTCGAAGATCCTTACAGTATCAAGCGATGATTTTTTTATGCGCATATGGGATGGTTTCTCTACCAGAGACCAGCTATGGATCCAACAAAAATACCTGATTTGTGGAGCAATAAGTGGATTCGCTTTCAGCACCAATATTACACTATTCTCTCTTTCTGAATCAATATTATTATTGTGATAGTTATGTGATTTGTGACGGACTGGCTCTCAGCTATTTACCTCTGTTTCTTTGCGTGGTTGATGGCGTTTCATCACTCGATGTTTTCCATTAATTCCTTAGCTCATACATGGGGCTCCAAGACTTATGCAAAAGAGCTCTCAGCGGTCGATAATTTTATTCTGGCATTTCTCACCTTCGGAGAGGGGTATCACAACTATCACCACGCATTCCCCAATGACTACCGTAATGGTATATCATGGTATCACTTTGACCCTACCAAGTGGCTCATATGGATACTCGAAAAGCTCCATCTCGCGAAAAATCTCAGGAGCAAGGATGGACTCATTATCCGAGCGAATCTAATTCAAAAAGACCTCTCTATGGTCCTGGAAACACTTCGCGCAAAACTCCCAGATATGCATATGAGAGAAAAAATAGCTGCACGATTCGAGCATGTTGCTCATGATTTCGAGAAAAAGGTCGATGACCTGCACCGACAACTGCATATCTACCATGAGTTACTTCAGGAGAAAAAAGCAGACGCACTTATAAGACTCAAAAAACTCGAATGCCTCAGCATCCAAAAAGAACTCAAAATATCATGGAAACTCTGGAAAGAAATGGTCGAACATCTTGACCATCAGTATGTTCTTATCGAGCATTAGTTTTTCTTTTTTTTCTCTTCCATGAATATCCGAGCGAGGGTTTCTCGGCGTTCTTTGAGTTGAGCCATGCTTATTTGGCTACTGATGGTCGCTACGGCCATAGAGAAATAGAGACATAAACACATGACACTTCATTCGGCTGACCCTCAGATGATAGTACCTGTAGAAAGTATCGCCCCTAGGGTAGCACCATGAAATCGTTTAAAACGGGCTACTCTAAGCTCGTCGAGACGGAGCTCTATCATATCTAATTCGCGTTTTGCAGTATCCATGCAATAGTATTTCTTTTATTTAAATTTATTTTTTACATGTGAATCCATAGTCTTCAGTGTATTCTTTGGGGAGTACGCTCAGGGAGAAGGGGAGAGAAGCGCTATATCACTTTTTTTCAAATATTATTTCTCAATTGTCTTTTTCTCCAAGCACGATAAAACTATGTCCTTGGTTACGAGATATTCTTCAAAACGGGAATGCTCTATGGGTACTATTTTTGGAAGCTCTCATGTATTTGATGATGGGCGGAAATTGAGCATCTTCTGGCCTACCTCTGAAGTGATAATCAGCAAAGTTACTCCATAAAACTCTATCAGCAATATCCCATCCATGAGAAGGAGTTGTTGCTAGCGGAAATTCTCCAAAAATAATTGCATTCGTTGTTCCATGACAGTTACTTTTTTCGAGAAAATCAGCTACATCTTCATGAGGATTCACTGATGCATCCAATGCCAGGAAAATCCTACTTCCTATTGATTCACTCAACTCCAATATGGGATCTCAGTTGAGGGTAATATAAAAATCCCCATCTTCTGAAACAATAGCTGTGTCATCTGATCAATGAATGAGTGTATTTCGGAGTCGCATAAAAATATTATAAATATAATAATATTTTGTCAATTAACGAATTATAATGATAAAATTATAAAAAATCCCCCTTTTAAGAGAGAGATTTGATTTTTCTGGTGGGCCGGAGTGGATTCGAACCACTGAAGCCGAAGCAAAGGATTTACAGTCCTCCCCATTTGACCGCTCTGGAACCGACCCATGTATATACAAATGGAGCCACCAATCGGGATCGAACCGATGACCTGCGGTTTACAAGACCGCCGCTCTACCAGCTGAGCTATGGTGGCATATACTGGAGTGAAAGAAAGAAACAAAGTTTACCTCCTAACGCCGT
>CAZJBQ010000003.1:0-71598 GCA_964544625.1 uncultured Candidatus Peribacteria bacterium
GCTGTGAGCGTAGAGATTTGAAAGGACTCTTCCTTAGTACGAGAGGACCGGGAAGGACGAACCTCTGGTGTACCAGCTGTCAGACCTACTGGCATAGATGCTGGGTAGCTACGTTCGGACGAGATAACCACTGAAAGCATCTAAGTGGGAAACTCACCTTAAGATGAGATCTCAGACCCCTCGGAGAATACGAGGTTGATAGGTCGCAGGTGTACGAGCAGCAATGCTTTCAGCCGAGCGATACTAACGGTCTAATTTGTATTTTTTTCCGCTTTTGTGTGCACTTGTTTGCATCGCGATTTTGCTCATCTTATCTTTTTCTTTAGAATATAGACAACATATGTTTGTTGTCTCGAGTGTCTTGGTGCTTTTAACACGGGTGTTCACCTGTTCTCATTCCGAACACAGAAGTTAAGCCCCGTCGTGCCGATGGTAGTGCTCCTCGTGAGTGCGAGAGTAGGTAGGCGCCAGGACATTCGAGATAATTTCTCACAAAACTCTCTCCTCTGGAGAGAGTTTTTTTGTATTTCATGGTTCAAAAATGTTGGCGATTTGTCCTATTTTCATACAATATCGGAATTGTATTTGTCTGTATATTTTTATTAGAATTTTTGTATGAAACATATCGGATTTATCATGGATGGTAACCGTCGTTGGGCAAAGAAACTGAATAATATTGCTTCCTTTGGACATAAACAAGGTGGAGACAATGTCGAACCTGTCCTCCATATGTGTCTCGCAGCTGGTATCGAATATGTCAGCATGTGGGCGCTCTCAAAAGAGAATATCACAGAGCGTTCTGAATTCGAACTCACGGCTATATTTGGTCTGATTCGTTTCAAAATCCCACGAGTTCTTCCATCGCTGATCGCCAGTTCTATACGATTTGAAGCTATCGGTGATTTATCACTGCTTCCTGAGGATATCCAAACTATTCTCGCAGATGCCAAAGAGGCTACTGCTGGTGGTACCAAGATGACATTTTCTCTCGTGCTCGGATATAGTGGACAAGACGAGATTGTTCGTGGTGTGAAGCGCTGTATAGCAGAGGGGGTGGATCCCTCTACGCTCAACGAAAAGGAATTTCTCAAATATATCGATACGGGAGTATTTCCTCCTCCTGATCTCATCGTCCGTACTGGTGGGAATATCCGACATTCTGGATATTTTCTCTACCAATCTGCTTATTCTGAGTATTATTTTACTGAGACTTTGTGGCCTGATTTTGATCAGTCAGAGTTTGATCGTGCTATCGTCTATTATGATGGCATTAAGAGAAATTTCGGCAAATAATTCGTACCCTTTTTATGATACAAACCTGGCTTCCTGTTTATCAACAGATGGTTGAGTTGGCACTTGGTGATTTTTTTAACACTCGTTACAGCGGTAATACTCGTGATATCGAGCAAACGTACGAAGAAGCACTTCGTTATGCGGTTGAGTGAGGCGGGAAACGTCTCCGACCTATTCTCGCTCTTTTAGCTTATGAGCATGTTACACGATGATCGGCTACCGGTATTCTCCCCTCTGTTATTGGTATAGAATTTATCCATTGTTTTACGCTCGTCCATGATGATCTCCCTTGTATGGATAACGACGAATACCGTCGTGGAAAACTCACTGTCTGGAAAAAATATGGTGAAGCAATGGCTGTTCTCATCGGTGATACACTTCAAACCATGGGATTTGAGCTCATAGCACAGTCTGGTAATATCGCCGCTGTCACAGAGATAGCACATTCTATGGGCGATATTGGTGTTGCTCGTGGTCAAGTCCGAGATACGTTTCTCCGACATGATAGTCTCTCACTCGAAGAACTCCTCCGTATCCACGATGAAAAAACAGGTGGATTTATCGCTTCTTCTCTTGTTATTGGAGCTTTACTCGCTGGCGCGAGTGTAGAAAAAATCGCAGCATTTCGCTCTTTTGGTATTCTCCTCGGACGAGCGTTTCAGGTCAAAGATGACATCCTCGATCACGATAGCGATTGTGCAACGCTCGGTAAAGAAGCAGGCAAAGATGTCGCTCTTGGAAAAGGTATCGTCTCTCTCGTCGGTATCGAAAAATCACGCGAGATACTCGCACAACTCGAACAAGATATGCTCGCCCTTATTGACCAATTTGGTGATGAACGATTCGGTGATATCGTGGAGTATGTAGTGCATAGAATAAAATAATTCATGTATAAAAACCCTCCAAAAATGGAGGGGTTTTTAATTATTTTATTCCATGTTTTTTATAATTTTCCAGAATCTGTTTGAGTTGTTCTTGGTGTGTTTCTGTCAAACTCTCCATATTCATCTCTCGGAGGATATTCATGATATGTTTGTGTACGGCAGTTATATCTGTCTGAGGATCAACACAGGAGACACAGAGATAGGTACCGGTCATACAACCAAATGTACCGACGACCACGGCTGTTCCAGGCATTCTTTTTGGTAATTCTTTTTCGATAACCTGCGAGAGATAGTAGCTAAATTTTGGATCGAGCGTGATACGAGTATCAGCTTCATCTGTTTTTGGTTTGAGGAGTCGCAGATCACAGACGACGGCTTTTTGATGGTCTGTGTTCTGTGTGTGTGGAACTATGTTCATACTCTCTGTATCGACGCTTCGGAGACTCTCTTGAGCTTTTGTAGGGTGATGATAGGTAAACTGTCCACACTGTTCTGCTGTCGCAAACGGGACGCCCATGAATCATTGTGTATCACCTTCACCTGCTTTTATTTTGTCTATGTAGGTAATAGCTTTATCGACTGATGCACGTGTTGCTTTTCTCAGTATATCTCCGTTGAGCTCGACAAGAGAAGTAATACGAAAACCGTATGCACCTGTTTCAGTCTGAAATGGTGAGACATCGAGAATCATTTTTGTATCGAGTTCTGGTATGAGTTCTTTGAGGCTGGCACGGAGACTGCCTGTATCAGGTGTATAGGCCAGGAGATGCTCGTTGGTATGCATACCAGCATGAAAATCATCATACTCTTCGCTCCTTGGTTCACCGAAGAGATGAAGTGCATAGGTATGGATTTTGAGGGCCTCTGTTGAGTCTATTTCCTTATCGACAGATAGTGTCCCTCCTGTCATGATTTTGTGGTCTTTTTCACTTGAGTGAAGTCCTGCGTTTATGGTTATCATATTGTAATTAATTATTGATGATGAAATCGAGAATAAAAGGGAGGTGTTTCACGACGCGTTCTCCCGCGTGGAGATTTTGGAAAAAGTTTTCTCCCGCTTCTTCGTCGGCATTATCAGAGATTATTTTGAGTGCTATGAGCGGTTTTTTATAATGGTGTGCCACCTTTGCCAGAGCGGCTCATTCCATATCGACGAGTTGTCCGCCTCTTGCCTGGAGTGCTTCTCGTGTTTTTCCAGAAGCGACGAATTGATCGCCCGTGACCAGGACTCCGGATTTGAGTTCTGGATGTTCTACCGTGAGGAGATTGAAAAGCGGATAGAGCCGTGACTGTGCTTCGTTATCTCATTCGATAAATCCATCATGTTCGACTGTGTGCTCCACGACCACGACATCACCGAATTCGAGATGTGGTGACAGGCTTCCAGCGAGTCAGACGTTGATGATTGTATCGATAGGATATTGTTCGAGGACTTTTGTCAGTGTCATGGCGGCTGAGACTTTTCAGATGGAGCTCACAGCAAAGACGAAATTCCCATGTTCGACGATATCTCCTGGTGCGAGTGTTTTTTCGTAGCTCAGATACTTCGTGAGAGGAAGCATCTCTTCAGCCATGGCAGAGATAATGAGGATTTTTTTGTGTTGCATAGTTTTTTGTTTCAAATTTACAGGGCTTTTTACAGGCTACGTTATTGTACTTTTGTTACCAAAAGTACCAAAAGTATTTAGGGGAACCAAAACTCGCTATGAACTGTATTCAACTTATATCTTTTTTCATCCCGCTCAGACAGTTGTTCCCCTAAAAACCTTTCTCCTTTTAATAATCTAAAATTGGATTGCTGAAAAAATTTCGTATTGATGTAATTTTTCTCTTCCTTTGAGTCATTTTAGTTCTATTAATACACCACCAAATACTTCACTCGCTCCATTGTTTTTCGCGAGACTGAGAGCCGCTCCGAGTGTGCCACCAGTCGCCAGGACATCATCGATAACGAGGACTCTGTGATTCTGGAGTATATCTTTCCTGATTGCGAGTGTTGCTGAGCTGTATTCGTAACTATAGGATTCTTTTGCGACGAGATCGGGAGGGAGTTTACCATCTTTGCGTATCATGACGAAAGGGAGATGATATTTTTCGGCTAGCATGCCACCGAGGACAAAACCTCTCGCATCGATTCAAGCGATGGCATCTATATTTTTATCTTGGATAAATACTCTGAAGCTCTCGAGTATTTCACTACGAGCCTCTACATCGAAGAGGAGAGGTGACATATCACGGAAGAGCACTCCAGGTGCTGGAAAATCAGGATAATTGGTGAGAAGGTGTGAATAGTCTTTCATATCGGTGTATTGTAGTGAGAATTTTTTATTTCAAAGTCTCGTCGAATTGAGCTATGCCACAGAGTTGAAAGGGGCTTCCTCCACTTTTTTGTATGTCTTTTTTGAGCGAGCCATTTCGTACAATAGGTTCTAGACAATCTATGATTGCATCAATAGTTTTTCGTGTTTCCGTCACTATGATTGGTTCACATTTTCACGACCAAGGGAGTGCTCGGGTATAATTGATCGATTCAGGATTATAATCATGTGTATTGATTTGTACTCCATTCACGAGTAAGTCGAGCCCAAGTGTGTGTACTCACTCGAGTCGACGAACATGCTCATTGGTTCGGAGAACGAGAGAGAGATTTTTACAAACATAGGGGCCATAGTATGTTGTTCTATTCTGGACAAAAGGCCATTCAGAACCTGTGATAATCAGTGTGAGGAGAGTTATGCCGACACAGATACCTATGAGTGCCAATGCTTGTCAGAGTATATGTCTGTAGGCATGAAACATATGGTTCATTATAGGGAGAATATGAAAAATAAAACATGATAATTGACAATATATTGATTTATCTACTATAGTATCCATGAAACATGCAGAAGAGTCATTGTTAGAGCGAGTTTCTGATGAGGCGGCAAAGTCTATCTTGGCTGAAAATGGTGGTATGGCACCGTTTGACGCACCTGCTTTGATTATTCGTCCAAAATTTGAACATCATCCTTATGCCGATGAACCCCTTCGTGTTATATGAAAGGCCGTACGTATGGCTCTGACTACGGTATTGCGAGATTCGGCTACTGTTCCGAGTCATTTGGATCGATTTTTTGCTAGAGCATGTCGGAGGGTATTTGATAGACTCAAAATGGCTCCTGTGCTCAATTATACTCAGGATAATCCGATTGTTTGCGATAATAATTCAGGTCATTTTATTCAAGATGGATTTAGTACGCTTGATGAATTATGAATCACGACTGAAATAGGGGTACCAGTGAATCGTCTCATACCCTTTATTTCTGAACAAGATACGTCAACCGAGAAAATGCTAATTTATCCAAAAGTACACTGAATGCGTCAGCTCAGAGAATTACAAGAATCCCTCCCAGAGGATAACGAAAGTCATCAATTACGAACGCTTATTGTCTTCATTATAAATACCTTTATTGATTTTACTCAACAAGTGCTTCATTTGACAGCTCAAAATGATATTGATGACGCAGATTATAGAACATCTATGACGACTTTACGACTCGATTTTCTGAGCCAAATTTCTCGGTATCACCAAGACATTCGCTGTGGTGAGTTTTTTGATCCTGAGTGTGAGCATGCCGTTATATTGTGATATATCCAAACACGTCTTGGTGAGATTTTGCAAGAAACCAAACAATTTATTACGTCTTCCAAGTAGTTTTTTCTTTGCTTTCCCTATAATTATCTCATGCAATCTCGTTGTCGTATTTCTGGTATCGATTTTGATGTCTCTGTTCGAGAGATGGAGATGCGTCGTTCCTTTGGTTTTGATGCTCTACCCGATGTAGCCCCTTTTTTACGGATTAGACATTTGGGAGCATTTTGGCCGCATTGGGCTCTCCATAAGAGAAAATGTGACAGAACAGGGCGTGATATTGTCTCGGTTTTTCGACCTGACTGTCCTTATCCTGTCTGGCACAAAGATGAATGGTACAAATCTGCACTACCTCCATCCGCCAAGATAGATTTTGGGCAGACATTTTTTGAGCAGGTGGAGAGACTCTTTAAACAGTGTCCGATTCCGCACAATTCTGGTATAGGTAATGAAAACTGTGAATTTACCGATGATTGGTGGTTTAGTCGTAACTGTTATCTATGTCATAGCGGAGTGAAATGCGAAAATAATCGATATTGTTATCGTATGATTGGTTCACGAGAATGCCTCTATTGCACGTTTTGTTTTGAGTGTGAGTATTGTTTTGATGCGACCAATTCTGAAAAATGTTATCGATGCGTCTACGGCCTGTATCTCAAGAATTGTCAGGAAACAGCATTCTGTTATGACTGTCGTAATTGTCATGACTGTATGTTTTGTTTCAATCTCCGTAACAAACAGTACTGTATAGGTAATAAACAGCTTTCTCGTGAAGATTATGAGCAACAAAAGAAACAATTTGATTATTCCACGTTCGTAGGATATACACATTGTCAGGAATTATTTCGCAAGATGATGCGTGAGATTGCGTGGCATCGATCTGCATATCTGGATTTTGTTGAAAATTCAACTGGTAACTACGCATTGAGACTTAAAAATGTCTCTCATACATTTTTTGGTGCCGATGGTGAAGACGGACTTAATATTACTCGTTTTGGATGGGCAAAAACAGCTCTTGATAGCATCAATTTGCAAGATGCGGAGCGCATTTTTTATACTGCTGGGGCGCAAGTAAAAACGTATGATGTCGCGTGTTCGTTTATGCTTGATAATGTCCGATTTGCGCTCTATAGTGGATATAGTTCCAAGTGTGAAAATATATTTGGCTGTTGTGGTCTTCTTGATGCCAAGAACGCTATTTTAAACACTATTTATTCTGCGCAAGAGTATGCTACCTTCAAACAAAAGCTCATAGATCATATGAAATCAACAGGAGAATGGTGACAATTTTTCCCAGGTTCATTTGCCCCCAACCCGTACGATGAGAGCTGGGTAAGTTTTTACGCTCCTCTTACGTCAGAGCAACAAACTCACCTTGGCTTATTCTGTTCTCCGCAATCAGAGATCTCCCAGATGGAGTATCTCGCTGTTTCTTCGATACCATCTTCTGCCCAAGAGGCTACTCCTGCAATAACCAAAAATACTTATTGGGATGATGTTTCTCAAAAACCATTTCAAATTCTCCCACAGGACATTAATTTCTGCAGAATACTCTGAGTGCCATTACCCCATACTCACTCAATGCGTCGTATGCAGGATAATTTCCGCTGGATGCCTTATGATTGAGCTCTTCGTGCTACCAAATGTGCAAAATCAGGTGTTGATATACAGACGTCTTGGCCCTCAGAATATGATGGGCGTATACTTTCTGAGCCTGAATATATCAAAATAATCGCATAATTTTGCGATTTATATCAAAAATTGTTATACTGTAGTTATGTCATCCAATATTTCTCCATCGACACGTCAGTTTCTCATCAATATCGTCATTTTGGTGAGCACGGGGCTCATACTCTGGTTGGCCTATATTCTGAGAGATATTATTGGTTTATTTCTGATATCTTGTTTTTTTGCTCTTCTTTTGTGACCTTTTGTTGTTCGTCTCAAAAAGTGGAAAATACCTGATGTATTAGGTATTTTATTGACTTTTTTTGGTGTTTTTGCTACTTTTACGCTTTTTATTGCTTCTATAGTTCCCGTTTTTGTTGGGTTGGCCGAAGATTCAAAGACATATATCGTTCATACTGTAACAACTCTTGAGCAACAGGCTCGAGCGGGCTTTCCCATCATCGATTCTTTGCCTTTCAATGCTGGTAAACTCATCCGCAGCGAGATAGATATTGCCCATATTGCTTCGTTTGTGACTGATCAAAATCGTGCACAATTTGTTGTAGATGGCCTGATTGGAAATATTGATACTATCAAAGACTTTGTTCAAAAATGAGTGGGGCAATTTTCGACCGTGAGTCTCTCATTGGCAACAGGTGTTACCTCAGCTGTGACGACTTTCACGCTCTTTCTTCTTCTGACATTTTTTATTATTCTCGAACGTCGTTCGTTGATTCGTTGGTTTTTTGGTATATTGCCATCAGACCTAGGACATTATTTTCGTCATCGACAGGCTGTGATCGCTCATGCTATACATGCATGGCTCCGTGGTCAACTCATGCTCGCACTGTTTATGTTTGTTATTAATCTGGTAGGACTCTCTATT
The DNA here is from genome assembly GCA_964544625.1 of uncultured Candidatus Peribacteria bacterium. Taxonomy (GTDB): domain Bacteria; phylum Patescibacteriota; class Gracilibacteria; order BD1-5; family JAGOOR01; genus JAGOOR01. The sequence continues at coordinate 8,363 of CAZJBQ010000003.1, forward strand.
GCGCAATGGTTTGGGCTTCCCGTGAATCACATATTTTCACTTGCGCTCATAGCATGAGCTATGGAATTTGTTCCATATCTTGGTCCAGTTATTGCTTTTATCCCTGCATTTTTGATGGTTCTCGTGAGTCCTGAGGTGAGCATGTGGGGGATTGGCGCCGTTATTGGTCTCTATATCCTCTTTCAACAACTCGAAGGGAATGTCATGGTGCCTCTCATTATGAGTCGTACTCTGAGTCTCTCATCGCTCTATATTCTCGTTGTGACTCTTGTATGAGCTTCGCTCTGAGGGGCCCTCGGTGTGCTCTTGGCTATCCCACTTGCATCGATTCTCAATATATTTTATCACGACTGGATGCATTACCGTCGTTCACTTAAGGAGTAAGAATGCACACGTATCTTTCTGATAGAGTTCTCTATACGTGAATTGGTCCGAATTCTTGCGTGTATCTGGAGCCTGATTTTAGTCATTTTATTGGTTCTCTTATTCGAGTAGATAATTTTCTCTGAGACTATGTCGGATATGACGACTGGATGAGCCATTTTTCTCGTCAAGAGGAGGTAACAATCGTCACAAAGAGCGTAGAGCAGGCCAAGCTCTCTCCTGGGAAACGAATCCATATTTGTGGTATTTCGACTGCTGAATCTGTAGAATGTATCAGAGACTATTATCGCGAATGTGGTTATGAAGATGCACTCGCCAAGAATTATACACTTCCTCTCGATGTTACCTTGACCGTGAGCGTCTCACTTGGTCATGTATTATGGTGTGAAAAGGATAAAACATTCCTTGATTCAGACGGGATTGATAGTACTTTTTATGGACAGGCTTGTCCGCCATTTCGTTCTCCTCATGATCTCAGATCCCTCCAACAGGCACTTCGTATGGGTGTGATTTTGGGGCTCGAGCTCTCTCCACGAGAGATACCATTTCTTTCTGATATATTGATACGACAGATAGTTCCACCTTTTTTGCTCAGCCAGATGATCTATTTTCGTTGGCAGAAATATGGTTTTACAGGCTCACAGCATTCGATTGATATTCAGTATCCAGATTTCTCCCAAACCAATAGTGATAACTAGAGAAAAAAGTTTTTCTCATATTGGTGAAATATCTCTACTCGGACACTTCTGAGAGATTCGTTGTATGTTTGGTTTTTTTGTACTATTTTTTTTGCCCTGATGTTTATATAGATGGCTATAATGACGAGAAAAGTAATGATACCTGCAATATCTATCCAGTACATCTGAGTGAGAAAAATCGTGAGCTGTTCTTGAAAAATTATCATATTTTAAATAGTATTAGTTATTTCTTTTAGCTCGGTGATGATAAGGAGTCGGCTAATAGTGGTTCATAGTGGCCAACAAGTCATGAGCGTGAGTTGCTTCATTTCTTCAGTCCCACCGAGAGATGATACATGTCCTGGCTTTACTACTTTTTTGTCCTTGACCATATAGACGAATTTTTTGTGTTTGAAGTAGACGATAATCTCATCTCCATTTTCGAGTTCATTGAGTAGGGCAAATACATCATTATAGTTTCCTTTTGCCCACGGGTAGTTCGAGCTATGACCGAATATAAAACTATTTCCTTTTTCTCCTGGATCAGCAGATCCTGGATATTTTACGATGCCGTTTTCGAGCTCTTTCATAAATATCTTGTGCCATTCAGTTGAGTTGCTCGCATCGTGTTGTTCGACATTGATGAGAGGGATATTTTTACCTATTTTTGGTATGATGATACGATCTTCGTAGGGGGTGACGTTGACTGAGAGTGTTACACTGGAAACTTCTTGATCAAAGTAATCCACCCCGAGAGTTTGTGTCGGAGTATTGCTTTTTTCGAGACGTCGTTTCAGCATTCTCTGTATTTTCATTTGTTTGATTTCCTCTTCATCGTTTGGGACACTTGTCACCTCTATTTTTTTGAGACCACCTTCTATGGCCTTTTGTTCGTTCGCGAGTTTTTCAGGAGCTAGGTATGCACCCGCGAAAGTACTGTATGCTGACCAGTTAGAGATTAAGAGAAGTATGATGAATAATATACTCGTGAGGAGTACAAAATGTATCATTCCACTGAGATTTTTCAGCCATTTATGCTTTTTCTTGAGCTGTTTCTCTTCTTTTTTTACCCAATCAAAGACATCATGAGAAGTATCAAATACTTCTTGTACGAGATTTATTGGTTTATTGTTGTGTTTCTGAGGTTGTAAATCGCTCCATCGGTTCTTCATGAAAATATGCTACCATACCTTTTCCCCAATCGCAATTTTTTGGACTGTTTCCACTTTACTTTACCCGATTTTCCATGGTATACGTTTTTTGAGACTCAAAATGCCCCAAAACAGCACCGCACTGCCATAGACGATAAACATGCCTGCAAAGCCTACAAATGATATCAGAGCACCTCAGAAAATGAGACCAAGAGCGTTGGCAAAGTTGTTGAGTATTTTGAGTGGTGCAGCAGAGGCATCGGCGTTGATGACATTGGACATTGTTACTCCAGCGTAGGATTTATTATACTCATCGGCAAAAATACCCTGACTCATCGGATAACCAGCTGCGTATCCTGTGCTATTTGTCATACCGAGTACTACCACTATGAGGAGGCCAAATACACCCTCGAGAGCCCCTGTTAATGCTAGTCCAAAGAGCGCTATTGCAGACAAAAAGAGACCGAGAGTAATAATAGGGAATTTTCATCGTTGGTCTGCTTGTTTGATCCAGAACATCTGTAGTCCGTAGGCTGGTATGGCGAGCACGCCAATCAAGATGAAACCACTCTGGATGATATTTTGTACTCCTGAATTTTGTAATACTTCCTCGAGATAGGTGATAAAAAATGTCGTTACAATAGTATCCCAGCATCAAAAGAGAAATATACACCCTGTGGTCCAGAGTAGTACGGGTACGAGCGTTTCTTTACCGAATATCAGTTTGTAGAGCATGCGATATTCTAGCTTTGTTTTTTGGAAGATATCATCCCAATCGAGTTCCTTGGTAATTTCTTTTGGCTTCATGATGATGTAACTCATGTCTCATTTTATTTTTTGGAAATCGCCAGTTGTGACGGTTGTTTTGACGTATGAGCCTGTATTATGCTCGATTTCCTTCGCTTTATCGACTATATGGAGATTTTTGACTGCACTCATATTGAATACTTCGGATGAATTATCAAAATATGATTGTATAAAAATCCACACACAGACGATGAGGAATATGAGTACGAGGAGTACGAGCTCTACAGAGCTAGTTTCTTGCGGTATGGCGAGTATACCGATAGAGAGAATAATTCCCACCACTGACCCTATACCCATTGATATGTTATATTTTGAGAGTACTGCATCATATTCTGATGGATCACAGTGATTGAGGAGATACGATATGGTGGTTATCTCATAGACTTCCTTGATTGTTCAGTAGAGAATTCCTACGGTGAGGAGAAGTGCGACATTAAATCCTGTTGTAAGGAAATTTCTCGTGATATCAAATATATTACCTGTCAATTTGAAACCTTCATCAACCGATGTACGTATGAGATAGAGGAAAAGTATCGCTGCGATAATCATGAACGCATTGGCTACACCAAGCATAATTTTTGATGGGACATGTCTCTGGATTGTACCGAGAGGCACATCGATAATCATCGACCAAATATTTCCTATGCCTAAAAATATACCCACCAAGAGAGGCGAACCCACGATAAAGCCAAAGAAAAATACACTCGTGAGATGGAATATAATCCAAATCGCGCCGTAGACGCTGACGACATTAAAAAAATTCCTTAATAGTCTCGATTTTTCAGGTATTTCGGGGGCAATAATCTGAGTCATACCATGACTTTATCATATTTTTTGTCTGGAGTAAAATTTTCAGGTGTTTTTCTTACCTACTTCCGTAGTTCAATACCCATATATTGTCACATTGACCTATGCCCAGTTCCCGGAGATCTTCGTGATACATATTTTCTCTATGACCTATACTGGTGGTGAGTTGATCGAGGAGCTCTGCTACTGTTGTCTGCCCGAGTCCGAGATTTTCGGCTCCAAGCTGGTAATCATATCCTCCATCATCATATCTCTGACTGAGAGTGCTTCCGTCAAGTCCGTGTGTGATTTGGCCTACTCAGCAGAGTCTGAGTGCGTATTTCTGAGCTATAGCATCGAGTTTTTCTGATTGTTCGAGTTCTCAGAGTCAGCGATTTTTACGACGAATATTATGTTCTGTAATAAGTATGGACCGGAGCTCATCGAGCGATAGTGTGCTTTTTTCTTTCATAATATCACTCTGAGGATTGTGATAGTTATCATGACAGAGTACCCCTTCTGTCAAGCTTCTTGTCATACAAAACATATGTTCGAGATAGCCCAATACGTCTCTCCTTGTCGTCGATAGTGATGTTTTTTGGAGCTGGAGCTTGATTTGATTGGTGATTTTTTCCAGTGATTTTGAGACTGTACTTGCTGATGTCTGTGCCATAAATGTGTCGTAGAGTTTTTCTGTTCTTATTTCCAGTGCGCCACTCAATCCGTAGCTATTGAGCGTGAGAATAAGTGATAAAAGGAGTGTTTTTTTCATAGAAAATATTATACTGTACCTAAACATACATATACTTTACCATACTAATTTTATTTTGCAAATGTCTGCAGTTTCTCACATGTTAGAGCTTGTTCATAAGGAAATTCTCACCCACGATGTCTATGAGTTGTGTTACAAATCTCAAACCCCTCTCAATATATTGCCTGGACAATTTCTCTTGTGTGATACAGATGAGACGAATACGAAACTTCGACGATCATACTCCGTGAGCTGGTCCGAATGAAATAATGTGTATTTTATTGTAAAAAGAATAGCAGATGGTGGGGGTGGGAGTATCGCTCTCTGTGATCAGTCAGTAGGTCATATGATGCAGGTGCGATGACCGATGGGGCAATTTTATCTCAGAGATACTCCGTGTCCAAAAGTCTTTATTGGTACGGGGACAGGATTTGCACCTCTGTATTTTCAGTTGCGTACGAATCTCATGAGACAGCCAACGGTGCCGACATTTTTTCTCTTTGGAGTTCGTGAATTCGGTGATGTTTTTTATCAATCACAACTTGAGGAATGGTATCGCGCCTATCCAGCTTTTGATTATGAGATATTTCTCTCACGAGAAGAGCTCGAATTCGATAAATACAATATCGGTAGAGTAACGAGCTATCTCATTCCAGAGAGTATCGCTGAACTCAATTCTGACTGAGACACAGAATTTTATATCTGTGGAAGTCCTGCAATGGTCACAGAAGTACGCCAAATCTTAAAAGATGCTGAAATTGCTCAGGAGAGAGTGTTTTTTGAGCAGTATTAGCTTGATTTTATTTTCAATTCAATACTATACTTTGAATTAATGTATAAATATATATTATGAAATTAAATAACTATCATATTCCTGGTACCTCTTCGCGTAGAGAATTTCTAAAAATTCCACTTGCTCTATCAGCTCTTCTCTGATTACGATCTGTTGCTGATAGCAGTGAAATAGGTTGACCTTGGTTTAAATTATATGAATGACAATTTGCTCGGAATAAAAAAACTGGAGAAAGGGTATGGTGTTATAGAGGTAATGTTTACTATCTTCGACCTACCTGACGTCCTGCTCCAAATTCTTCAGAAGAGTGTGATATACACCGTATTGTTCCGAATTTACGAGGTAATACTGAGTTAGGTGGTATGTGGGAGGCTATATAAAACAGACTTTAATAAATTCATGATAGAATTGCCCCACCATACTGCAAATAAAAAGATTGCTGTTATAGGTGGCAGTTTTAGTGGTATTTTGACGGCTCTTCTTTTGAGAGCATATGGGTTTAAGGCGATTGATATACTTGAGAAATCAGAAAGTGTTTTTCCGCAACATGCGTCATTTATGAATGCGGGTACTCTTATTCATCATCTTAATTTCTGAGGAGATAAGGAGAGTTTCCAAAAGATGATTTCTGCGTGTCTTTTTTTCTTAAGAGTATTTCCTATTCATGTCTATTCTGCAACGCGGGCGAACTTACTACTTCCAAATGACTCAGAAAATCCCGCTATTCACGGAGAGTCTTCAGCGCTTAATAATTTAGCTGAATTGCGGAGAATATATAAGCAACATGTTGCCACTACTGGTCATTCCCCATTTGGTTCTATTGAAAAACTATTTAGAACGTTAGATGAGTCAGAACTACGACAACAATATTGATCTATATGATGAAAATCATGGTTATGAGTGGATTGAGTTTTCCATTCGGCTTTTGACGTTGCTCAGTTCTTTGCTGACCCAGATGCTCTCATACGGCATCTTTATAGGCATCTATTTTCCACTGATGGAAATGCTATTACACTGAAAACTTCATCTCATGTATCATCTATTATTCCTGTCATTAATGGATTTGATGTGGGAGGCGAGTCTGCATCATTCTGAACATATAGTGCTATTATTGGCCAAGCGCATGCAGGGAATTTTTCTCTCCGAATGCCATGATTATCAGAAAAACTACCCTGTCATATGCGGAGAAAAGGGCTTCTCTTGATGGATGGAAAGGGATTAAGCATTCCCCCGACTGTTATGATTCGTGGTTTTTATGGGGCGCTTTTGCCTGTTGGTAATGATCAATTTTTGGTCATATCTGGTCGACATTTTGATTTAGATGAGATTCATTTTCCTGGAGATGGTCAGGATTTAGAGCAGAAATTGCATCAATGGGATACTGCACCAATTGATACATATAGTTCTTGGTCGAGTGAGGAGCAATTTGCAACTGCTGTTATCGATGATGTGGCAGAGAGATTGCCCATTGTTCGAAAGATGAGACTCATACGTCCTATTTTTGGTACTCATGTATATGATCCAAGCAGAAAAGATGCAGCAGTAGATGTGGCGTCTGTTCGTGATAAAAATCTGATTGCTCATGAATTTGTCCAAAAAGATGCCGTAGCACTTCTGGCCTGACATACTAAATTGACCACTATTCCTATGTCTTCTGTGCATATAGTAAGTAGAGTACTTGCGACCTTGTCTTGAGGAAAGCATCCAGGTATACGATTCACAGAGTATGGTTTTCCTATAATCCCTGACCAAATATTAGGTTCATGGATGACAAAAGATGTTGTTGTTTCCCAGCAGAAGCCATGTCCACGTTTTAAATAAAGTTATAGACACACCACTACTGGTTCTCTTTCCCAGACTTTGAGCACCATTTTCCCGAGATCTTTTGCGAGGAATTCGCAGAAATTTTTGTGATGTTCTTCTGGTTTTTTATTTGCCACTGCTTTCTTCACGTAGTCAGCTATAGCTCCGTGTGATGCACTGATTTCATCAGGGAAGAAGAGGCCACGAGATTCGACGAGAGCCTCTTTGACATTGACGACGAGGACACCTTCTTCACCGAGTTGTATACGGTCTTTGACTGCTTTTGTCTCGAGAGAACCGATACTCATACCATCGACGCCGAGGGCTTCGAGCTGGATTTTTTTGCGAGAGAAAATGAGTTCATGGCGTTCATCGAGTTCGACTATGGAACCGTCTTCGAGCATGAGGACATTTTTTGGATCCCATCCCATTTTCACTGCTTCGCGTTTGAGTGTAAGACGTTGTGTGATATCTCCGTGCACAGGGATGATGTATTTTGGTCTCACGAGATTCATAATAACACGCTGTTCTGCTATACCACCATGACCACCAGAGTGGACTTCATTTTCTTTGATGGTGATGATTTTTGCACCAAATCGATTGAGACGATTCATCATATCGATGATAGCCAGTTCATTACCAGGAATGATTGAAGAGGAGAGGATGATAGTATCTCGAGGTTTGATCGAAATAGTCTGATGATCTCCGCGAGAAATATTGTTGAGACCTCCAAATTCTTCTCCTTGGGCGCCAGTGGTGATGATGATTTGTTTGTTTTCTGGGATACTCTCCATCGTCTTAGAGTCGAGAGGTTTGAGTGTCCCTTCTTTGCATTTCAGGATGCCCATTTCTCGTGCGATAGCGACACAATCGACCATACTTCGTCCATTGACGAGGACATGACGACCGAGTTGCTCAGCAATCGTGACGACGTCCTGGATACGACTAATGAGCGTTGAAAAGTTTCCAATGATGACACGTTCTGGTGCATCTTGGATGAGTTGTTTGAGCTCTCCGGTTACTTTTGTTTCTGATGTCGTCCAATCTTGTTTGTATGAATTGGTTGTTTCTTGGAGGAGAATATCGATACCGCGTGACGCTATGCGACTATAATTCGCGAGGTCAACAGGCTTGTCGATGCGAGGGAAGAATTCGAGCTTGTAGTCACCCATATGCATGATACGAGCTGATGGCGTCTCGATATAGACACCACAACTATCTGGGATGGTGTGGTTAACGCGGAAGAATTCATATTTAAAGACTCCAACATTTGCCATTTTTCCAGCATCTGGATTGACGGTAAAAAATTGGACTTTATTTTTGAGACCAGCTTCTTCGAAACTTTTTTTGATCATGGCTATGGTAAATGGGGCACCATAGAGAGGAGGAAATCCGAGAGCAGGAACGAGATTCTTGAGCGCTCCAATATGGTCGAGATGGCCATGGGTGATAAACATCGCTTTGATTCTTTTCAAGTGTGGTTGAAGGAATCGAATATCAGGAAGGAGATAATTGAAACCAGGAGAATTACCGCCACGAGCGAATTCGAGACCACCATCGACGATGAGGATATCTTCACCATGTTCAAACATCGTCATATTCGCACCGACAGTACGGAGACCCCCGATAGGAATCATACGAGTGACATTGTGCTCTACTTTTGGTAGGACTTGTGGTTCAGACGTTTTTGGGAATATAACTGGTACATTGAGACTCTTTATCACGGCAGGAGAGAGTTGAGTAGGCGTCTCTGTGCTTTGACCGACTTCCGGAGATGGATTACGTAAAATAGGTTTCTCAGGTGGGAGCTCGAGACGTTTGAGTGGTCGATTCTTTGGGAGAAATGGTTTTTCTGTTGCCGAAAAAGGTTTACGAGCTCCTGTTGGGTTTGGCCTAGGGGCGAGAGGCGTACCTGGCTTTTTTAGAGGTGCAATGTGGCTCTTGGGCTGTTGAGGAAGGATTGGTTTTGGAGCTATCTTAGCTGCAAATGGTCGTACTTCAGAAGGGTTTCCTGGTTGTACTGGCGATCCCTGAGTTGGGATTTCTGGTTTTGGGGTTGGTTGCTTGGTGACTTCTCAGAGTTCTGAGTCAAGTTCAGCAAAAAAATTGTCGGACATAAAAAATAATACAAAATAAAACGGAGGATGTATGAATCCGCAAGGAAAAGCTAGGAGAGTGTATGCGGTGACATGAGCATCATCGAGACCACAGTATGAGCTCTATTGATGACCACGGACGGGACGTGAGTGGTACGAAGTGAGAATATGATAGCTTGTTTTCTCTTCTGAAACAACTGGTAGTGTCTTGATTTTTTGTATTTTATAGTTCTAACCTGCATAGAGGAGTATAAATATTTTAGAATTGATTGCAAATTTATTCGAACAAGCTGTCGTCGTGTTCGCTGACCCAATTTGTAGTTTTCCCTTTTCCATACCATGGCCAGAGGAGCACGTCTGTGTGTTCAAAAGTACCTGCTTTGATATCGTTGAGGGGATTCATCGCGAGTTCAAAGTGGAGATGGTAGAGATATTTTTTGTCTGGCACAGCTGATCCTCACACGTGTCAGAGCACAGTACCTTGTCATACTCTTCTTCATTCATACATATCCTCAGGTATGCTCTCGAGGTGAGCGTATATAGCGACATGTCCTGAAACTGTTTTGAGATAGACAGTGTTACCACGATAGGTATCGAGATTTTCTTGTTTCTCTATATCTGAATCACCATCATGGAGATGAGCCATTTCTTGCCAGCTAAAGTCGCGTTTGACGTGGATGATTGTACCGTCTTCGATCGCAGTGACTGGAGTTCATTCGGAGGTATAAAAATCCCAACCATGATGAATTCCATCAGTTGAATCTGCCCGAAACGGACGTGGAGAATTTGGGAGGTGTGTAGATTTTGTTGGGAGAGCAACACTTGCTATAGGAAGAGAGTATTTCCTTTTTCGAGCTGCGAGGACGGTGTCGATATTGTCGAAAAATTGTCGTATCTTCATCGAAGAGAGCTTGTAATCTGTACGGAGTATGCTCCCAGCTTTGAGTGTATTTTCGAGAGTACTGGTAGATACATCAGAGAGGGTTTCTATTTCAGGCAGATTATTTGCTATAGGGAGTATGTAGTTCTTTTTTTGAAAAGTGACCACGGGGAGTGTACATCGTCCTTTTGATTTCCATTGTACGACTGATGATGTGTCTGATGATTTGAGTATGATTCTCTTTTGAGAACAAGGCGAAGTGAGACCATCAACATCTCACGAAGAGAGCCCTATGAGTACACCAGATCCTGTATCCAGAGAAGTCACACCAGAATAGAGTATCTCTAGAGGTGGCGTGACATAAGGCTCAGAATTGGCTTCGGATATGAGAATGCCAGGGAGTAAAAGTGTTATCAATCAGACTGACAAGGAGTGTCGAATCATACGATTTTTTGGTGTGTTTTTTCTACGAACAATTGATAATAGTGTATAAAAAAATTGATCGAATCAAGTTATTTATGATATTTCTCTGCTTGATTATGCTTTTTTCTCTTTTTTGCGATAAAAAATGATCAGTTGTGTGAAGAGCGTGTGAAGTATGCTTTCTTTTCTCGATGTTTCCTTTATCATCTCCCCACCTTCTTTTTATGAAAAAAATCTTTCTTTCTTTTCTTTTTTGTTTTACTGCTTTTACATGGGCCTCTTGACAGCTCGACAGCGCTCGTTATCTCGCAGAACAAGATATCATCGTCAATCAATCAATACGGGCTCAACAGTATCGTATTAATACATCTCTTGAGATGCAAGAGGTAGCAATGTATCGACTCGGTGACTTCCTTACGAGACAGGAGGCTCTCGGAATTATTGTCAAAATGGCGAATCTCTACCTCCCTCCATCGTATAGTTGTCGTAAGTATTTCACTGATACACCAGAGTGGTGGGTCTGTCGTGCGGCAGAAGTGTCAGCTAATAATGGGATAGTGTCACGTAACAATACGAGATTCCGACCACGTGATACACTCACTCTCGCTGAGTCACTTGGTCTCATGATTAAAGCTCTCAATATACCTCTTTCTACGTCTTCGACGAGTACTATTTCTGGTAATATTCCTGACTGGCAAAAGAGAATTATCCTCACTCTCCGAGAGCAAAATATAGGGTATGTACAAGAAATACAGCCAAGAACTCCTTATGGAAATATCATATATAATTTTTATTGGGATGGTTATGATGGGAGAGGTTTGTGATTAGATTTTTCTCATCGTCTTACTCGTGGTGAATTTTTTCAGATTGCTTTTCTCTTTCTTACTCGCAATGAGTCAGTAGATCCTGTTTGTGAGAATTATCGATATAGTAATTGTCCATCTCGTTGTGATGCTGTTTGTGTTTCATCGAGTTGTAGTGGTGACATGTGTACTGCTGATTGTGAGTGACCGAATAGTTGTGTTCCAAAACCTTTTTCCTTTGAATGATGTAAAACGTATAATGATGGATGTAATGAATGTAGTGTTTCGTGAGGTGATGCTATTGCCTGTACTGAGCGTGCTTGTATTTGGCAGGGTACTCCATCGTGTTCTGTCTGTGAACCAGGTTATGTGTTGAGCAATAAACGATGTATACCTGCTCCTAATTCTTGTGTCAAAGAGGGGGGTTATGCAGGTGGTGGTATGATTATAGATGAGAATTATTCTGGTTATGTTTGTTGTAGTGGTCTGACTCGTGCTGAGCGTGCTGATGGTACGACTTTTGCCGATGCAGGATATACCTGTATCCGCCAAGGCGATAACTATTGTGATAGTCGTTATGAAAATGCTTATAATTCTTCTGATTGTCGGACGACTGCTTGTGTCAAAGAAGGTGGTGAGGTGGGGAATTATTCCGTTGCTCCAGAATATCAAAATATCGGTACTTGTTGTAGTGGATTAACGAGCGTATGACCAAAAGACCTCGTTGTCGGTGGCTCCAATATATGTGCGAACATAGGAGATGGATATTGCGATAGTCGATATGAGAGTACGTTGAATTCTTCTGATTGTTCGTCGACAACAACTTTTGATTCATCTATCTGTCAGAGTTATTTTGATGGATGTAATAGTTGTTCTCGTCAGTCAAATGGCCAAACTATTTGTACTATGATGGCTTGTTTTACCAATGGGCCAGCATATTGTACCAGCTACGTTTCGTATTCTCCTATAAATCAATCTCAGGATGATACGTATCTTAACAGAGTCTTAAATGAAATCCATAATTATACGAAAGACCTCTCTTGTACGAACCATAGCCAATGTGATTGGAAACTTTTTGGTCGTAATCCATGTGGCAGCTCAAGTATTGGTATCAAGTATTCATCCAAAAATATTGATATGACTCTTTTTGAGAGCAAGACAAATTTTTATACTTCCGCTCAAGCACTTTATCATCAAACATATCCTACTTTTGGTACGTGTGCGATGATGTCTCCTCCACCATCATTGAGTTGTATCAATAATGTTTGTAGCTACGGTGGAGAAGCTCTATAATTACATCTCTTCAGGAAGAGGCATGCCGAGAATAGTTGCTGTGTAGCGAATAATTTCGAGACTGGTACGGATAATTTTTATTCGTGCTCCTCTTTCATTTTCTGGTGTCTCTTTGAGTTTCGGAGTATTCACATAGAGAGCATTCAGATGTCTCGTCATCGTGGCAATATGGGCTATCAAAAGGTGAAATTTGTATGTTTCTCCACAGGCTATCAGGAGCTCATTGAAAGCGAGAATGTCCAATACGATATCACGATCGAAAGTGGTGAAGTTTACTGTTGATAGTTTATTGTTGATAGTTGTTTCGGGGCCGATTTCATCAAGTATTTTTTTCCATCGTACATAGGTGTACTGGAGGTATGGTCCACTATTTCCTTCGAAGGCGAGGACTTTATCCCATTCAAAAATCCAATCGCGTTCACGATCTTGACTTAAAAAAGAGTAGACAATCGCTCCAAGGGCCACGGCTTTTGTGTCGCTGTCAGAGAGCGTTCTCTCACGCGCTTCAAGTATTTTTTTGACACGATCAAAGCTTTCTCCAATCAAATCTTTCAAAAATATCACACGTCCGTGTCGTGTCGACATAGCCCCATCGGGGAGACTTACGAAACCATTTCCTGCATGAGTGAGCTCAGTATTTTTTCCATCGAGCCAAGCCTTTGCCGCTGTTGCGAATAGTTGCCTAAAATGGAGCGCTTGTCGATTATCGACAAAATAGACAATACGACTTGGAGACCAGTTTTTGAGACGGTACTTGATAGCGGCGAGATCACTCGCGAGATAGCCATGCGTTCCGTCTCGTTTTTGGAGAATACATGAGGGGAGTTTTGTTTCTTTTAGAAATACTACTCCGACACTTTCGTCTTCATTTTTCGTAGCAATTCATCTCTCGGTGAGTTCGTCGACGACCGCAGACATCGTATTGTCAGGTGTGAGATCGGGCCAATTGCCGAGTTTTGGAAGTGGTAGACCTTCATAGAAACTCTCACCAATCCAGATATCAGGATGGACACCAAATTCGCTCATGACAGCCCGCACTCCTGCGAGACTTTTGTCGGTGAATTGTTGCCAGAGTTTTACTGATGCTTCGTCACCTTCGGAGAGAAGCTTAAATGCATCACGACACTCTTGTTCTATTGCTGGCTCTTTTTCTGTTTTTTCTGTGATAGCGACATAGATTTCTAGCAGATGATGCACTGGATCTTTTTCAAATGCATCTTCATCACCGAAATATTTCCAACCGGTGATGAGTTTGCCAAATATTCCACCCCAATCCCCCTGATGCATATCAGCCGTGACATCGTATCCCATGAGACGGAGGAGGTTGATCGTCGCTTGTCCGAAAAGTGGTGTGCAGAGATGACCTATATGGAGCGGTTTCCCGATATTTGCCCCCATATAATCGACGACGATTTTCTCATTTTTCTTTTCAAATATTGGCAGTGACCAATTTTCTAACTCTTTTGTATAAAAATCGTCTGTGACGGTGAGATTCACGAAACCGCCTTGGATATTTCCATCTGTTACATAGCTTTCATTTTTCATGAAATCAAGAACTTCTTGTGCGAGCACTGGCGGAGGTGTTTTTGTCGCTTTCACAGCCGGAAATATATTGATACAGATATCACCAAATTTGCGATCTGGGGGTATAGTGAACTGAAAAATATCGCTGGAACAGTTTTTGTTGGTCTTTTTGAGATAGTGTCCGAGGGATTCTCTGAGGGCTGTAGACTGCATAAATAAAGGGAAAGAATTATGAGCAGTATATGCGTAAAACAAAAAGGGGCAATATTTGCATATGAGTTCAGGATAGTGTACTATGAGTGGGTAATTATTTTTTATGGCAGGACCCGAAAAAACACCCGCGCAAAAAGAAGCTGAAAAAGCTGCTCTCGAGCAGGCTCGTCTCAAGGCTGCTCAAGAAGCTCAAGAACAACAAGAAAGAGCAGAAATGGCACAGGAATTATTGAAATCCAAAAAAGAATGAGTTGTTCAAGATACTAAAGAAAAAGAAGAACAACTCGACGTAGCTCTCCCTCCAGAAAATATACTCAAAGATGAGAAAAAATTCGGAGAAATATTTGATCTCAAGCTCGCTAATACTCCTCGTAATATCCCAGCCTTTCTCGATGCAATAGCAGAGAAAAATCCTACTCTTCTCCAGAATCCAATTATTATCCAGGTCCTTGCTGAGAAAATTCAGACACTTCTCCAAACGGTTGCCAAAGATTCGAGCCTCTCTGGAGATCGTGATTGGATGGATCATCTTCGTCAGAGTATTCAGCGAGTTATCATCGATCCTGACCTCTACAAAAAAATGGATGCGTATGGTACGATGGATAAAGCCCTTCGAGACAAACTCCAGAGCCAACTCTGAATTGAGGGGATTACGGCGGATTTGGATAAAAACACAATAGACATTGTTCGTAGAGTGCATACTGGCTTTTATCAATTTGATACTGAGATAAACGGTTGGGTGAATTCTCTCTGAGCCCATGTATTTCTCTGGCCAGAGAATATAGCCGGTATCAAGACATATCTCCGCGCTGTCCAGCCAGATCATCCTTTTCTCTCTGTCACCAATTATCATAGCAATGATAAAGAAGGGAAGTATACATTTCAATTCACAGGCGGTGGTCACAATATGGCACTGGCAGAAGCGGATTATCTCCAGCATTATCTCGCAGAACGTGCGAAAGGTCCGAAAATGACTCACGCAGAAATAGTGAATAAACTCGCTCAAACCCATGCCGTGACTACTGGTTCTCAGGCTGCTGTTGATGCATTTGAAAATACGTATAAGCAAGGACGTGTAAGCTATTTGAATGAATCAAAAGGAAATTTTGTTACCCAAAATACTGAGCTTTCAAAGACCATTTTACCGACAGAACCATATCTCCAACTAACTGCACTCGTCGAAAGTCCAAATTATGCTGACCAGAAGGAAAAATATGATAAAATACGTGAAAAACGTCCAGAAATTATGGATATTATTTATGATATTGCATGAGGATTTATACGTTTTGATACCGATCATCATCGTTTTGAAACTGCGACACAAAGAATTATACATTTCAATCGTTCTGAACTATCTATGATTGATGAAATATTTCAAAAATTTCAACCAAATTCTCCGTTTCTCATTGATAGAAAAATTCGTACTAATGAAAATCGTCTCATAATGCAGGAACATGAGAAGCCAAAGATTCTCCAAGAGCGTCTCAATTACTATCAACAATAATTATTTTCTAATTTTTATTATATGTCTATCAAATCATCTGTTCGTTCTGCTCTCTCAGCTATTGATGATAATCGCCCTGCTGATGCAAAAAGTGCACTCAATAGTATTGGTGGTGACCTTTCTTCTATAGTGAGTAATGCTAATTCAGCTGATGGAGATAACGCACGTGTCAAAACTGAGTCTACCCAGGCTCAATCTGATATGAGTCGTGATATGCAAGAGGCGCAAAGTAAGTTCACTACTGCCATGAATGAAGCGACTCGAATACTTGAAGAAGCAATTACGGAAGCGCAATGAAACTTTTCTCGTGCCCGTACTGCTGCCGAAGAAACACTAGCAAGTGATCTCAATAGCGCTCAAAGTACTCTGAATGGACATGTTGCTGACATACAAGGATTGACTGCTAAAATTGATAGTTCTTTGAATAGGATAAAAGATTTAGCTTCCTAGTTTCGCGAGTATCGCTATACTCTGCATGATTTTTCATGCACTACTCAGCTCCATCACATCCACTCATACATGCTCTTCTGCTTCGCCGAGAAGAATTTCGTGGTATTCAGAGACTTATCGTCGAGACGCGGGAGCAGTGAGAAAAATTATTAAAAACCCTTCAAACACTCGCTGAAATCGAAAAAAATAACAAACAATACCGACTCATCTCCAACAAAACAGATATCCTAGAAGTGCTCTATGATACAGAGCTAGTTGGTATATTCCCAATTGAAACGCTGGATTGGGATGTAACTGAACTCGAATCAAAACTCACACTCTCTCTGGAGAAAAATATGAAATACAGCGAAGAAAAACTCGTCAATTGGCTCACTGATCATGGATTCAAAGCCGGGAAATCCGATGAAGAACATACATTTTTTCGACAAGGCGACACAGTGAGTATCCAGACACGGAAATGAACTCTTCTTGTAAACTTTTTTGGCACGATACTAGAAACCCTCTATCTCGGTTCTGAGGAAATAGGTGAGTTTCGATTGTTTTCTTGTTAGTCGTCATTCCCGCGAAGGCGGGAATCCAGGCCAGAAACTAATTCTACTCATTATACCTTAGGATATATCTCTTGTACTTTTTGCAGAAAAAGTACCAAAACTGTTTAGGGGACAAAAACTCGGTCAGTTTTTCGACTTACAGTTCTGCATTCATGGACCTTAGACAGTTTGTCCCCTAAAGACCCGTTTCCGTTTAGCTTTTTTTAAAATTAAATCAGATTTTTCTCTTTGAGTATTCCTGATTTTTCGAGAATCATTGCTTCTTCGACGCACCATGGCGAATATTTATCCGTGTTATTTTTTATTTCAGTGAGAAAATCATCCCAACTTATCCATTCGATGGCTTCGACTTCGTCTGGATTTATCATCGGTTCATCTTCGGTGTATCAGATATGGATAGGGCATATCTCATTCTCCATGACGCCATCTTTGGTAAATTGGTAGCGGTAAGGTGATGCTTCTTCGATCCATTGCACAGTCATTCCGAGTTCGTCTTTGATTCTTCTCTTGGCTGCATCGGTATTTGGCTCATTGAGTCCGGGGTGACCACAACAACTATTTGACCAGGCAAGAGGCCAAGTTTTTTTGACGTGGCTTCTTTGTTGGAGGAGGAGCTTCTTTTCGGCATTAAAAATAAAAGCTGAAAATGCTCGATGGAGAGGCGTATTGGCGGTATGCACTTCGGATTTTGGCATGGTGCCCAGTATATTGTTTTGTTCATCGACGAGGACGACGAGCTCTGCAGGAGTATTCATGGCGAATGATTATTGTGCGAAGTGTACAAAAAGAAGAGCAAATGCAACGATTCATACACAGAGAAGTAACCACAAGATCCAATGTTTTTTCTGGGGTTTCTTTTTCTCTTGAGTTACGATATACGCACGAGCATCATTGAGCACTGAATTGGGTATCAGTATCCACATGAGGAGAGGTATAATCATAGCGTCATCGACTATCCCTAGGAGTGGTAAAATCTCTGGTAAGACATCAACAGGATTGATAACATATATGAGAGAGAGTATCGCTATGACGAACTTCGTACCTACAGGAGTTCTATTGTCCATATAGGCACGTGCGAGCATACGAATCTCATTTCTTATACCACGAATTTTTTTGATATTTTGGAGGAGCTTCATAGATGAATTAGATTATTGTGAACTCACCTTGATTGATTGGTAGTTGTGTGAGTTTCTGTACGATTTCAGGGATATTTGGAATCTGAGGTGTGCATGATGATATGTCTTCAAGTGGCGCCCATCTGTATTCCGAATATTCATCATTCAGAACAATATCGCCCTCAACATGTATGGCGAGATAATGGGGGAGTATCATAGCATTGCCATCTTTTTTTCTGAACATTGTGTTATGACTCAATGTCGGAAATATCTTTATCTTGAAATTCTCTCAGACTTCTTCATCTTTTTCACGTTTCAATCCAGCGAGTATTGATGTATCAGTAGTTTCCATTTTCCCTCCAATAAAGGAAAAAACTCCATCGTAATCTGCCTCTCATTTTCTCTTGCAGAGGAGGACGCTCTTATGATCCGCTGAGAGGACAACTATTTTCTGGCAGTACTGAAAAAGATACTCATTCATAGAATGATTGTACAGATTGAGGCCCTTTTGCAACTTACGACTTTTTTTTGGGAACTATAAGAACAACCACTCTATTTTTTACTTCGTCTACACGAAATTCAACAGAATGTTGTCTATATCTATTTTTTGGATGCTCTTTTCTGAGCGATGTTGCTAGGTCTTCAGCACTTATCCCTCATGCTGGGACAAATGTTCTTTCATGGTCTACAATGTTTCACTCATCAGGTGATTCTTCTGGGATGACTCGAGTGTCTAATCTGGCAGTTCTTTTGGGTTTTTTGGTAGCGGGTGATTCTGAAGGTACTTCTGTCATAAATAATTATTATAAATAAAATTTATGGTATTTTATACATTCTCAGCTGTTGTCAAACGGCCGTTTTTCATGAGGTCGTGTATGCATTGCATAGTTTTCCAGTTTCTGGTTGTCGCTGTTACGCCGAGTTTTTTCTCGAAAAACATGGTTGAGAATTTCGTCATACCGTATCCGTCAGGGCAGTAGAGGTAGATAGTTTTTCCGGTGATAGTGAATTCATCACTCTGATATTTCTCATCTCTCGTACTCGCGAGGAGTTTCTCATCGGGGAGATTATCGAGGAGGGTGACGTGGAGTTTTGTGATGTCTTTTTTGTGGTCGTTGTATGGATTATTTTTGAGAATCTCGGCGATATCTTTCTCGGCGAGTACCAACACAGGAACTTCGAAACCGTAGTGATTATGGATGATATCTGTTATTTCTTTTGCGAGTTTTTTGGTACTTGTTTCGGTACTTCCGAACACAATATTACCACTCTGGATGTAGGTCATGACATTTTCATAGCCTCACTTTTGAAAAAGTGCCTTGAGGTCCTTCATATTGATCATCCTCTGGCCACTGACATTGATGCCGCGAAGCACCGCTACATAGGTATTCATGGCGCGAGTATACTGGCTTTTCTCAATCCCGGTAATTAGTTTTGTATGAGATAAACAATATATCCACTATAGACCATGACAAATACGAGACCTTGCCAGCGCTCCAGTTTGTCTTTTCTCCCAATAAAAAATGCCAAAAAAAGAAAAATAGTCGTACCGATACACATCCAGATATCAGCAAAACTTCATGTATTGATATTGATGGGTGCAAATACTGATGAAATACCGAGAATCCAGAAAATATTAAAAATATTTGAACCAACGATATTACCGACAGCAATATCGTTTTGTCCTTTTCGAGCAGCAACAATCGATGTCATAAGCTCTGGCATAGATGTGCCTATGGCGACAATAGTGAGACCAATCACACGTTCTGAGACACCAAACAATTGTGCAATTTTGACTGCTCCATCAACAAACATTTTTCATCCTACTATGAGCCCCACGAGACCGAGCACTATGAGTCCAATTGAAATCCAAGTACTATATTTTTTGATACCAGAATCGGTGTTTTCTTCATCATTGCTAATGCCAGCGATATAGTAGAGGAAGAGAATAAAAAAACCTATCAACGCGAGCCCATCCCCACCACTGATCATATTCTTTGTGCCTTGTCCAAAGTAGACATCCGCACCGAGAACGAGCACTGTGAGTATAGCGAGCAGTGAAAATGGTACTTCTTTCCAGACTGTCGATGATTTGACGGGGATGATTCCCAGGACACTCGTGATACCGAGAATGAGCAAAATATTTGCGATATTTGAACCGACGACATTTCCGAGTGCTATGTCGCTATTGCCTCGTATGGCTGCCAGGAGACTCACAGTGAGTTCTGGAAGTGATGTACCAAATGCGACGACGGTCAAGCCGATGACGAGACTGGAGACGCCGAATTTTTTGGCAATAGAAGCAGAACCAGAGACGAGAAAATCAGCACCTTTGACGAGGATGACGAGACCGACGATAACGAGGAGAAGAGGAAGTATCATGATATAAAATTACATAACCCGTACATCGTATGAGTTTGCGTAGATTTTCAATGGAATTGTATTATTTGATAGACGCGTTATTTTGTTCTTGTTCTTCTTTGTAGTCGAGGATTTTTTTCGCGAATTCAAAGACTTCTTCGCGTGTTGCCAGTGAATTTGCTCTTGGATCTATGCGGAGTTGAGCATCATTACGGAGTATCTTCCTGATATATTCATAAAACACACCCGCTTGCCACTCAGCGCCAAAGTCGTAAGCACTTTCATAACCACCAGATTGACCGTCAACAGGGAAATTGTATCACCAATAGTATCAATATCCTGCCCATGCTCCATCTTCTGGGAATGCTTTCATCAAAATCCCCAATGCTTCAGCCCGAGTAATGTTTCCATAAGGGCGAGTTTTCATACCAATAGGTTTTGCATTTATGAGTCCGTGATCAGCGGCTGTTTCTATCGTACGACAGACCCAGTCAGTATTTGATTTTGGCACATCAGCGAAGTCCCCACGACAAGTCGTATTGCGTGTTATATTCATCATCGCGAGCACCATACCCATGATTTCTGAGCGAGCGATATAGTCATCGAAACGATAATTTTTTGGTTCACTACTCCAATCCTTGATGATTCTTTTACTGGCGAGATAGTTTGCTTGAGAGACATCAGTCGTTGTATACCCGAAAGTTCCTACTACAAAAGAGGAGAGGAGGATGAATGTGATTATTTTTTTCATGTGAAAAGTATAGGGATTTTTATTCTGCTACAAAATCTCTTTGTACTTTTTGTCGAAAAAGTACCAAAACGATTCAAGGGGCAAAAACTCGGACTGTTTTCATCTTTCGGTTATATGCTCATACACATCAACATAACCTAGGTTCTTTGAAATAAATCGTCTATATCCTCCTCTCATTGATAGATCCTTGATAATTCTTTATAACTCTCACTGTCACTATTGGTTAAGTCAGAAATATAATCATCTATCAGCGTTTTTATGTCGACACCAGCTGATACATAACTTGTAGTTATATCTAACTGTTCTGCCCATTCTTCAAAATTTTCTAAACATTTTTCTGCTATTTTTTCTATTTCTCTTTCTATAGTCCACTCATCATAATCTATTTCGTATTCACCATACGGGCCTCTTATTACATCTATAAAATCGCCTAAATATAGATCTTTTTTTCTATAATCCATATCGCTCTGCACATGATATAAAATATCATCTCTTACTACTTCATCCAACGAATTATTTTTCAAGTTAAATTTTTCTACAAAAAACCATAAACCATTTAATTCTGATTCATCTAATATTCTTTGTGGTAGATAATCAACAATAAAATTAAAATCTGTTAATCACAATTCCTTATAGTATTCTGTTATTAAATCTAGGAAATAAACTATTTCATCAATTGGTTGTGGCGTTGAAAATATTTTCCTTAAGTACATTAGTATTTTTGTTTTAACTCATTCTTCTTCGTAGTATCTACATGAAGATAATAAATAGATTATGTAGTTCGAGTTTTTATCTGCCAATCATGCATCATTTAATAAACTGAGCTTTATTTGTTTTTCAATATCCTTACTTACAATTTTATTAAAACTTAAGTTACCTAGTAACTTCAGAGATTTTGTCGTGTTCAATGCTTTAAATATTTTTTCTAGTTTTTTTGTATTTGTATTTAAGTGATTTAAAACGTAGTCGGTTATTGATGGATTGAATAAAGAATAAATAATTATTTTCTCCGAGTTTTTAGATCTATTTAAAAAAATTTTTATAGCTAATCTTACCATAGAATTAAAATCTTTTTCTGTATGTGAATTATTTTGCAATTTTTCATATTCAATTAGTTTTTCATAACTAATCTGTAAATTTTTTTCAGTGATTTCTCATCAATTAAATACTGTTAGATAAACTAAACATCGTACATATTCATTAGTTTGACTGCCCAATGAGTTTGCCCAAATATTTTTTGGATTATTAAGCGCATCTAGAACATAATCCCAAAAACCTTCTTTTTCTTCATATCCAGATGTTATTGATTCAATAATGCGAGGATTATAATTTTTATGCTTTATAATTTCTTTATATCTTTTATCTTTATATATTTCGCTTACCTGTTTTTCTGTTAATTTTCAAAAGTATATATGATTATAAAGTATTCTTGCTTTCTCTAAGAGGTTTAGATTTTCTACCTTGAGAAGTAATTCATTTGTTTCAATTCTTGCTTTCTCTATGTAAGGACTATAAGCTTTTCAGTTATTTAGTATGTTTGTTCTGGTAGTTAATATAAATCTCTTCTGAGGGTCATTTTTAATTCTTTCAATGAAATTGATTATGTGAGAGTCCTTTTTATTTTCTATTGCTTCAAAATAATTACTTCCTAAGAAATCGTCAAAATAAAATATTTGTTTATTTTTATTGTAAGCATTTTCAGCCTCACTTATATTTTCTTCAATACTAACAAATTCATACCCATTGCCTGTAAAGAATAAAGATAAATTCTCTGCAAGAGTTGTTTTCCCTATGCCAGGTTCTCAATAAATTATTAAAACATGCTTTTCTTTTAATATCTTCAATGCTCTTTCGTGATTCTCTGTCAGAATGTATTTATTTATTTTTTTTTGTATTCTTTCTATTTCAAACTTGCTTCTTCCAATGATTGCATTATTTACAATCTTGCTAATTGTGCCTGGATTATTCATCCAGAGTTTATAATTATTTTCATATATGTCTTGATTTGTATCTAATAAATCGCTCAAGTCCTCTTCTCAAAATACATCATCATCTTGTTTTAGATAAGGATTGAATTTTTCTTTTATATCTTTTTTTTGTTTTCTAGATAATCATAAAGATGTTATAAAAATGTATCTTCCGGGGTTAAGGGCTTTAACTTTATTTTTTTCTTCTTTTTCTATTTCACGCATTAGTCACTTGTATCATGTTTTTAGATAATGTTTACATTGAATTATGCACTCTTTTCATTCATCGTAAAAAAATCGCCCGTCAACTCATTGGTCTTTTCCTGATTTAAATCTTTCAATTCTTCTGTTTAGTAGTTTTGATATTAGTTGTATTGCCAATGTTTCAAATTCTTTGTCATTTAGTGCCTGAAAGTTATATTTCATATTTTTATCCTTTCTTAAACTATTGCTTTCCATTCTATCCACTATACTATCCTCTGCAATGTTCATGGCAAATAAACACCCACAATCCCTGGCTCTTTGACTCGATTTCGCACCTGATTTTGAGAGGATTCGTCGTGAGTACTCGCCGATTGAGATAAATCAAATAGCCAATCCAGAGCATCCGCCCGTGGGAATTGAGTATGTCGAGTGTGATACGCTCTCGGAACTGGTCGAGTTTCTGAAAAAACAAAAAAATATTCTCGTTCTCACCAAACAGACACCCGTGATGGAGAAGTTTTGCAGTGAGAATGAGATAGAAGCACGGATTCATGCGTGGAAACTCTGAGGTCCGTCGTTTGTCCTCGACGGTCAGTGTGTGATTACTGATGAGCTGATTTGACCACTCTTGGGCGGAGTCTTCCGACGGAAGAAGCGACCGCAACTAGACTTGCTCGTCCAGATAAAAGCAGGAGATCCTGTGGTGCATCTCTTTCATGGTGTGGGGATATTTCAGTGAATCGTGCGCAATACTCTTTCCGGAACTGAGCGTGAATATATTGAGATAGAATACGCGGAGAAGGATAGGCTCTTTGTGCCAGTCGAGGAGCTTCATCGTGTCTCGAAATTCGTCGGAGAGACGACGCCGACACTCACTCGTCTGGGTTCACCTGCGTGGAAAACTATCCTCGCAAAAACAAACGAAGAAATCCAACAAATCGCTGAAGAACTTCTCGCGAATCACGCCGCTCGTCGTATGGCTGGTGGTGTGTCGATGATGGATTTTCCGGAAAAAGAAGAGACATTTCATCTCGCATTTCCACATAAGCACACGCTCGATCAAGAAGAGGCGATTCACGGGATTATGGCCGACATGAATAGTGAAAAACCGATGGACAGACTCCTCTCTGGTGATGTCGGATTTGGCAAAACAGAGGTGTCACTGCATGCGGTCTATCGTGCATTTCTCAATGAAAAACAAACTATTTTTCTCGCACCGCTCGTGGTCCTCGCTTACGAACATTATGAGTCAATTCGTGAACGTCTCAAACCGTTTGGAGTGAATGTCGCGATGATGACGCGCATGAGTACGACCAAGGAAATTACTACCGTTTTAAAAGGTCTCAAAGATGGCTCTATTCATTGTGTTATTGGGACACACAGACTCCTCTCACCAGATATAAAATTCAGAAATCTCGGACTTGTTGTCGTCGACGAAGAACATAAATTTGGTGTGGCAGATAAAGAAAAAATCATGCACCTCAAAGCAGGTGTCGATACGCTCGCACTCTCAGCAACTCCGATTCCGCGCTCCCTCAATCTCGCACTCTCTGGTGTGAAAAATTTCTCAATATTGTCTACTCCGCCACACGGGAAAAAGCCGATTCATACAGCTGTGGCACGCTATGATCAGACCATAGTCAAGCGAGCTATCGAAGAAGAGCTCGCTCGTGGTGGCAAAGTATTTTTCGTTCACAATACCATCAAGACACTCCCGATTCTCAAAAAAGAAATCGAATCGCTCGTACCAAAAGCAAAAGTGGTTATCACGAATGGTCAGCTTCCATCGGATGATCTCGAAGACCGTATCATGGAATTCAAACTCGGTATGCACAACGTTCTCCTCACGACGACCGTGATAGAAAACGGTATCAACTTCCTCGATACCAACACTATCATCATCGATGAAGCAGAAGATTTCGGACTCGCACAACTCCACCAACTTCGTGGACGTGTCGGTCGTGGACAGATTCAGGGGATTTGTTATCTCATGTATCGACAACCAGAACTGCAGGACGAAGCACGAGAGAGGCTGATGACGATCGCGAACCATACCCATCTCGGTGCAGGATTTGAGATAGCGCTTCGTGATATGGAAATCCGATGAGTGGGTGATGTTCTCTGAGTTCGACAGTCTGGCAAGACTCGTGATGTTGGCGTGAGTTTCTATCTGAAATTATTGGAACAAAAAATCGAAGAACTTCAGTCTGGAAAAAAAGAATCAAAAGTGGATACCACGATTGATCTGCCTATCAGCGCCTATATCCCTGACGAGGCGTTTAGTTCTGATATTGAGAAGATTCATTTCTACCGTGAACTCGAATCTGTCCGTAGTGAAGAAGAGCTCGCAGAAGTTATCGAACCACTGAAGACTCGTATCGATATAAAACAATCAGCCGTCGACCATCTCTTTCTCCTTATTCGTGCACGACTCCGACTCTCATCACTTGGTGTCCGTCGCGTCTTTATGCAGCTCGGGAAATATACGCTTGAATGGGGAAGTGAAGGTGAGAAAACGCTCGATGCGATGAAACAGATTATCAAAGACGATACCAAAAAATGTGCAGAAGTCCTCTCAGGCAAAAAAATTGCCTTCTCGAGGAAGGCATTTTTGAATCATGGGGAATTTCTCGGGTATTTTCTTTAATTAGAATCCATGACTATCAACCCATCGACCGTGCTTCCACTGAAGTACTTTCAGAATCCGGGAGTGGAAATCGCTAAATACTGGGGTGACCCCTTTCTCAATCAACCTTGTTCGTTCAAATTGTTCTGCAGCGGTCCACTGTTTCGCTTCTTCATCAGTGGCGGCATACAACGCATGATGACATTCGCGGCTTATGAGACCAACACGGAGCATTTCAAGGTTATCCGTCCAGAGCTCCTCTTTTTCTCTAGCTTCTCCTAGGAGCTGATTTACATATGCTCTCAATTCAGTTTCCTTGTCTCATGCAAGAACTCCTGCTACTACGGAATCTGCTTCATCGATTGGTGGCTCAGCCACAGCGCTAATACCCATATTTTATTGATTATAGTACTTTATTATGATTAAAAATATATTATTGCAAATTTTCTTAAACAGGAAAACTTGTTTTTTTACCGTTTTATTACTAAATTCTCGGCTCAAGAAAACAAATATAATATATTCAAAATTATAATTGACTAAAAGTAAATATAGCGATAATAGGACAATATTATGCCAGATTCTCCAATATCTACGGATCTTCTTCCTGCTCCAGAGGCTCAAACCTCTCCTATCCCTGAACCGTTACCAAGAAAAAAATTACCAAACCTGTCGGATATTCCTCGACAGCCTGGAGTGATGAGTTTGAGAGCCAAACTTTTTCCAAATGGCCCAACATCTGCCGTAGGACTCAATTTTGTTATACGAGAAGAGATTTTTGCTCTTCTGGAAAGCCAAACTGAAAATATTGCGCCCGATGTACTCCGACAGTTAGCACACAGTATTCGACGTAATGAAGCAGGAGGATTGGAGTATGTTCTGCCACATATACATGCAATAAATTGGAGACTCACTACTCTTTTAAGCGAGGGGTTGGGCATGCAGACAGTACCTGAGGAGAAGTCTCTAGCGACTCATCAGCCAGATAGTGCCGGTTTGCTCCTCGATGTTCATAGCATAAAGCCACTACCACAGTGACCAAAAATACCACAGTGACCAAGTATTTATCAGAGTCATTATTTTCATATTGATGCCCTCCTCATGCGTTTGCTCAAAATGGACGAAGATGGTCAGAGATTGGATCGTCCTGATGCTGATACATTTGTGCTACGAATTGATGATCAAGCCTACAGCACTTTGATGCAGACACATCTTGATTTGAACCTGATAGATAGTTTTTATAATGCTCCTGATGTTGCTGATCTCAAATCAGAAGCAAGTCATGCGATGAGTCCTGCTGGAAAAAGAAAAAAGAGCGTATGGGATGAATCTTTGCGTGAATTGGAGACATTTTGTCAGAAGAGAATAAAAAAATCACAAACAAGTGTTATCTATGTTCCTGTTGATACTTTCTACTCGTATGAACGTATAAACTTTGAAAATACGATACCAAATCGCTACGCAGCTGCCATAGCACTTGCTCGAAAAAATTGACACACGATATTACTGGTTACTCAAAAGCCAATTTCTGCACATAAAAATTTCTTTCATTCTACGGGTGTTTTTTTTAAACAACTTTTTGGAGATGATAATATGTGAGAACATGATCCAAATGTAGTTCATTTTTCTCCTTCCCCTGCAGAAAATAATCGTGTTCATCATCTCCAGATTCTTCATTTACTCTACCAATTTCTCGCTGAAGATATAAGGACAGAAATCGCCACTTCGCGAGAAAAAATTGCTGGCCTTCCATTGTTTGAAGAAGTTTTTGCGTCTGAATGAATGAAGGTAGATCGAGAAAGGGAAGTGTTGCGAAGAGTTAATTTTCTCAAAGAACTCGCCTTGATTCTCTCTCTGCGCGATAAATCTCCACATGCATTTCCTCATGTTGGACAAACGAAATCAGAACTTGAGAAACTCCTTGATTTGATACGTTCTGTCGGTTTCAAATGGGATAAGTCAGTATCTACTTTTCTCAAAAAAGAGATGAAAAACCCATATACCGATCAAACCCTCAAACAGAGACTCTGGGAACAGTTTTGTCTTTTTTGTCATCAAGGATCTGATAATGAAATACCAAATGCTCTTGAACGTAGCAAAGAAAAAGTTCCTGACTCTATACAAGACCAAGATACACTCCGTCTCGCATTCGAATACTATCTTGCCAAGATGATATATCATGAGTGATGGTCTATGCCATGAATAGAGTGATTAACACAATGGACGCGAACTATGTATGATGCTTTTGTTGGTGAACATGCTGGCAAAGAGTTTCTCGATGTATCATTTGCCGCAGAGGTATTCCCACACCCGGGGCCATATACTGATAAGACAGGTGCTATTATACTCGATCCGCAACAACTCGCTCACTAATATATTAGTTCCCCAAAACTCTCCACAGACTGTTCTGCTATTTCTGAGCAGGCCTTATCTTGTCTATCAAATCGATGATAGTATATTGTCTGAGTACCTGCTTTTTTTGCTCCTGTGAGACCGGGGAGATGATCGTCGATAGCGATACATTCTTCTGGGGGTGTTTCGAGTAATTCTGCACAACGAATCCACACTTCGGGGTCAGGTTTATGGTGTGTGATATCATTGGCTCCTATGATAGCATATCATTTTCCTGGATTCTTTTTGTCATACAAAAAATAACTATCGATTTTCATGAGTTTGATGACCCATTCGATTCGGTCACGAATAGAGTTGGAGCCGATCGCGAGTTTTATCTCTCTCTGTTGACAGTATTCGAGAAAGGGGATGAGAGATGGGTCAGATTCGAGACCGATTTGAAAGAGGGATTTCTGAGATTCCCATATATTTGCTCTGAGTTCATTTACTTCGAGATGTATAGCGTGTTTTTCTCGTAATATATCACAGACTTGTGCGAGAGATTTACTCGCCCATCCATCTTGTTCGAATTCCTCCTCAGCGACTTGCATCTTTCTCTCTCAGAAAAATTTCCATAATGCTTGTTGCATAATCGGTTGTGTATGGGCTATGACACCATCAAAATCAAAGAGAACAGCTTGGAATGGTTTCATACTATTTGAGTGTCTGAGCTATACACCATTTTGCTCGAGATTCATACCAGCTAAATCCTGCAAAAAACGTCAAAATCGGCATACCAAAATAGAGTCCGCAGATGAGGAGCGCAACTGCTATATATGCCCTGAGTTGGATTCATTTTTTCTTGATATTACACTGTCAGAGTGGTTTGTGGATTTTACCCAATACTTTCTGAAAACCGATACCAGCGATATACCCAAATATCGTTGCAAAAAAACACACGAGCAAAAAAGAACTGTTCATGTCGTTCATAGTACGAGTTTTTGTTCTTCTATCAAATGTCTACCACCCCCTCTTTGCTTTTTTCTCATACAGGACTACACTTCTTGTATGAAAAAATTCATTATAGCATTACTCTTTCTCTCTGTTTCTGGAGTTTTTGCCGCTCCAAAAAATCTCACCGTCGGAGAGACTCTGACACTCTATTTCAATGAAATATTCCCCGATACATCAGAAGAAATCAATGATATCATGGTGAATTATGGTGACATCGGGAATCGTACATGACTGAGATCAGCCCTCCAGAGGGGGATTTACTATGGCATGCTCCCAAATACGTCTGCCTATCTCAAGCCTGATACAGTGATGACAGATAGAGCATTTGCGCTCCTTCTCAAGCGCCATTTTGGCGTGAAAATATCTTCGGACTTGTCGCCACTCACGATAGAAGATTATGAGAACTATATGACAGACATACGTATCTCGTACGTGTATTCATTTCTTCAGGCGATTAATCAAAACACTCTCACTACCGTCCTCCAGCCAGCACTCCCGATGCCGCGTATCGCTGAAGCGGAGAAATATCATATTCTCGATGATGTCTACTCTATCATACGTCAGAATCATCTCAATACAGCTACTATTACAGACAAAGATCTCCTCTATGGTGCTGCAGAGGGGATGACTGATGCGGCTGGTGATCCATATACCAAATTTTTCAGACCTGATGCGTCGACTGATTTTCACCAATCACTCGAGGGAAAAATCGCAGGCATAGGTGTCGTGATAGATATCGATGCGACGGGATCAATCCTCGTGACGGATGTTATCGACCATAGTCCAGCGGAAAAAGCTGGCATCCTCCCAAATGATAAAATCGTCAAAGTGGCTGGAGTTATCGTGACGACTCAGGACGGAATTGAAGACGATATCGCTCGTCTACGAGGCAAAGAAGGAACCACAGTAGATATCACGATTCTCTCTGGTAAAAAAGCGAAACAGATCACTATCACTCGTGCTGTTATTTCTATCCCTCTGATTGAAACAAAAATCCTCGATAAAGCCTATTACCTCAAGTATCGAGAAGTAGCATTTGGTTCCGACCATCTCATCGGAGATACTTTGCGAGCTTTTCTCAAAACTGGCAAAAAACGTCTCATCCTCGATCTGCGAGATAATCCAGGAGGTTCTATGCTTGAAACTCGCAATATCCTCAATTTTTTCATCGATAAAGGCAATCCTCTTGTCGTCCTCAAATATCCACAAACAGAAATTACTCACAAGGCTTCACAAGAAAAAATGACTGACTGGTCACAGTATGAAATCGTGATTATTATCAATCAAGATACTGCTTCTGCTGCAGAAGTTATCACGACAACTCTTCGTGAGTATTTCCCAAAGACGGTTGCGGTGGTTGGTGAAACATCGTACGGGAAAGGAACTGTCCAAGAGCTAGTACCATTTGACGATGGTTCTCTCCTAAAATATACAATAGCTGCTTGGGTGACACCAAAAGACCAAAAATCTATTGATAAAATAGGTATCACTCCTGATAAAACAGTTGTGTTTGATAAAACTATCTGGCTCAATAAACATATAGATACTCAGTTCCTCGCTGCTGAGAAATACCTCTTCCAGATATAGTTATTTAGTTGTCATCATCATCGCCACGTCACTGTCACTGTTGACCTTGTCCGTGTGATTCTGGCACATTATCGCTGTGTTGTATTTGTTCGCCTTGTTGTGGCTGCGCTGGTGTTGTGTTATCTGTTCTGAGGCCTGCTTCCGTTGTGCTGAGAATGTCAGATATTTTATCATGCACATCAGGTTTTTTCTTAGCTTTCTTTGCTGTTCCGCTTCCTGTATCGAGCTCTGCTACTGATTTGCCTCGTAGATCTTCTTCTGAAGAAACTACTTTTTCAAATCGTTGCCACATCTTAGTGCGATATCGTATACTGGCCGCAAAACCTTCTGTTGCAGCAATTCTCTGAGCAGTGGCATTGACGCCTTCCATCTTGATTTTCCAATCTGCGAATATGGCATTGAGCTCAGGACTTGCGCCTGTTTTGGTGAGCGTACGGATGTCAGCCATACCGAGTATCATCGCTGCGACGTTATAGTACGAACATTTGGTTTCTGTATTAAATTTCGCCTGGTTCATAAGTCGATACACGCCACCAACATTCTTTTCAAAAATAGTTTGGCTCATTTTATCTATGTATTTTTTTGCTGTTTCTCCCTTGAATCACATGTTTTTTGCCATGTCTGTACACATGTCAGGGATTTTATCAAAGAATCAGCGCATATCGTTGAATATACCATCTCCTTTGGTACCATCTCCTTTGGTAAATGCGTCTTCTAGGTTGGCATCGATATAAGCATCCCAGTCAATCCAGAACATCGGATAACCATTATCAAATCCTTTTCTAAATCGGAAATGATCTCCTTCGTAGTAAGCTCATCATCGTATATTTGAGTGCGCAGCACTATTTTGCATATCATAGAGCCTATCGTAGTAGGATTTGATAGCCGGTGATTTTTTTTGTAGTTGTTCGTAATGCTCTCTTTTTTCGGCAGGGAGATCCTTCATCATCTCATTAAACAATGCAGGATCATTGATCATGAGATTGAGCATCGGGTCGCGCATACCCGTCATTTTGTGCATGATTTCTTTGCCATGTTTTCTCCAGAGAGCTTCAAAGCGTTTTCTCCATGTACTTGTTTTACTGTCTTCTCAGCGCCCACCTGCTCTCTCGTCTATGAGACTCTGGAGTTCTTTTCCGACTGCTGGACTAATAGTGTAAGCAAAAGCGACCCCAGTTTCTCGAAATATATTTCCGAGGTTACGGTTCTGCATAAAGACAAACATTGGTACTTTTGCATTGCCTTGAAATGCTTCACGAAGACTCTCTTGAGTATCAGGCAACATCTGCTGTTCACGAGAAGCGAAGAGCATCGCTGCATATGGCATAGTTGATACTTCAGTTGGATATCATTCTCTGAGCCAAGGCTCAATAGCTCCTCCGAGAGTTTCAGTGAGTTTTGAGTGAAGAGCTGACCCCATCATCCAGTCGAGTTTGCTCTCCATGGTGAGTCGTTCTGCGAGATTACCGACACCACCATCTTTGAGGCTCTCATGTCATTTTTTCATGTATTTCTGGAAACGTCGTCCGAGGTTTTTGAGCATCGGATGTTGGAATTTATCAAAGAGTTCTCTCGTCATCTGTATTTCACTGAGCATATTACCTTCCTTATCCACTGGATAAGGTTCATGGGGCATGTGATGTGGGAATTGCTTTTCATCGACATTGGTGACGACGTGTCGGACGTTGTTGTAGAAATGCCATTGTCCACGTGAGTCTTTTTTTGAACCATCATCATATGGATAAAGATGGCTGAAGTTGTGAAACGAGGCAAACATGGCTGCCATGAATTTCGGATCAGGGAAGTGATAGGATGACCATTTTTTGATCAGACGGACACGATGGTAACTACCCATGCCATCGATTTTGTTGACGAGTTCGTCGAGGTAGCTCTGGAAACTCCCGTTTCCATCCGCAACCATGATTGATGGCCACTCTGCCCAGTTGAGGATCCCTGCAATAGGTCATTTTCCGCTCTGAAGTTTTTCCATCGCGAGTGCCGCAGTGAGCTTACCAGCGAAGGCGTGGTCTTTGTGGTGTTGTTCTTCCCAGGCTTTGTATGGTGCTTTCCAGAGGTCACCGTGGAGAATAGTTCCCCAACTATGTGCATGGAGAAAGACATTGAGCCAACTCATACCGCCACCTTTATATTCGACTTCTTGTTGATATGTGTCTCCTTTTTCTGGTGGTTTTTCGAGTTCACAATTATTCGACTGGAGATACGCCCAGAGCCATGATAGTTGCATAGTCATACTCCCCGTACCTTTGAACCCAGCTCGTTGTGTTATCTTTCCAGTTTTTTTATCAAATTTTTCACTCTTGTATGTTCCCATACGGAGCGTGACTTCTTCACCATGGATACTCTCGATATAGAGGTCTTGTTTTTCGCCCACTCGTACGATAGACATACTCTGAAATACGCCTGTATTGGTATCTACTTTTCAGAATTCTAAACCTTTTTTTCCTTCCTGAATGGTGATATCTTTATATTTTTTATGTCGTCATTCTCTGTTATGTTTTTCACTTCCCATCATGACTTTGAACTGGTCGACGCCGAATTTTTTACCTCGGGTAGGAACACGATAGGTTTCTTTTCTTATTTCTTTTTGTTGTTTGAGGATATTGAGGAAATCTCCAAATGAATACGACTTGATAGATCGTTCTCCTGATCCCCACCCATCCCAGAGAGTCACCTCTCATCCGTCTCCTGTTGCGGGATCAGAGTCGGTGATAGATTTAATCTGAAATGTATTAAAACTCTCATCATTGCCCACAAGAGCAATAATCATGCCTTCATGGATTTTTCTCTCTTCTGGTTTTTCTGCTTCGAGTCATTTTGACTTATCGTAGAGGAGTTCGTCGACTTCTTTGTCGAGCACTTCTCGAGAGGGTATATTGGTACTACCAAATTTTTCTCTCAACACTTCTTTTACTTCGTCATCGGTTCTCATTTTTGAGCCGTCTTTGACGACTTCTTTTTCGAGTTCAGAGCCCTCTATGAAATCAATCGTTCCATTGTCACTACAGCCAGAGAGGTAATGATAGAGTTCTGGCCCAGAATAAAATAATGGCATCCCAGCTGGTGAAACGGGATTTTTGTTATTTCCGAGGAATCTGAGTTTCGCGACACCTTCTTCTTCGAGAGATTCAGGGAGGAGGTGATCAACAGCATAATATCCAACCATCGATATATTCCCATCTTTATCTTTTTGTCGCCAGACCATGACATTTCCTTCTTTGAATTTATCGAGATTGGTGATTTTATTTCCGAGTTTTGCGGTGATTTCAGCCAAGAAACCACTCTGTGTCATGACTTTCTCAGAGTGGAGCCCGTGTGTTCGGAGAAATGCATTTTTGTAATCGATACCTACCCCGCGTAATGAGCCAGGTTTTCCTTGCCAGAAATTTCTCTGTTGTTCTATTTTTCGAGCTGATCCAAATCGACCCAAGAGACGCACTTGTGTTTCGAACGGGAGATTGCGTGTGACGATATTTGTATCGGTGAGTCCTGTGAGGTATTCGTTTTTGGCTGTATTTTCTCTGTCCTCACGGACGTATCTGTCCATCTCGGCGTCACCAGTGGCTATATCGTTCGTGAGAGGAGCGTGTTTTGCTAGGATATCTTTTGCGGCTTTTGGATCGACTGATTCCACGGCATCGTACGTGACGAGTGGGAGATATTGTCGTGAGAGGAATCCCAGTATTCTCTTTTTATTTTCTTTGGAAATGAGAGTATTTTCGTCGGAGAAAAATTTCTCAAAATCAGCGCTGAGATTGCCTTCTGAACCATTTGCTTGGATACGTCTTATGGCATCTTGCATGCTTTCACCGTCCTCAAGTTTAAATCCTCACATGATACTCCGCCATGCGTCTTGTATACCACGACTGTTGGGATTATTCGGAGGGAGTTTCGTAATCTCAGTATTGAGCGTTTCGAAATCTATATCATCGAGCGTTTTGGCTTTGAGCTCAGAAACGAGTGCCTGATCGAGACGTTTTTTCCGATAACTCGGTATCTCGAGAAATGAACGAATAGTTTTTGTGCTTTCTTTTTTGAGTACTTTTCTGAGAGTTTTTTTATGATCATCGGCTAGCCCCTCGTACTCGTCTGCCACCACTTCGATAGCGCCTTCTATCATCTCATCTTTTGCTGTGTCTTTGAGCTTCTGACTATGCTCTATATGGTACATGAGTTGATTTTCAAAACAGCCTGTTTTTGATAAAAATGCATCAATATCAGTATCCGAGTCGCCTGAGAGGCCCATTTTTCCTCTATTCTCTGGTGAGAGTGTTTTGAGTCTTTTTTTGAATTCTTCCTTGAGCTTATCTCGTGAGAGCGTGCTCTGGTGGAATTGTTTGATGAAGTCTTTGAATGCTGGATCTTTGATTGATTCTTCGCAAAATTGTCTGGTTTTCCGTACTTGTTCACCCACTATATCATGCTCTTGGCCTTGCTGTTCGAGGTTTTCTAGATTCTCTCCTGGTCATGTAGTGCTCCCAGGTAACATGATTGTATTTTACATTCAAAACTAAAAAAGGCAAAAGAGAAAACTACGATTGTTGTTTTTTCCATGCATTCCACCCACTCGCTACGACAAATGCGAGAGCCAAAAGTATCCATAACTCTGGGCCTGTCTGTACTTTTGTTTGTTGTTTGACTGTTGGTTTTGGTTTATCATCTTTTTTTGTTTCTTCTGCACCAGCTGCATTGAGTGGTGGTAGTACATCTGTTTTTGCAGGATCTACGGTGCCTGTCTCAGAGGGGAGAGGAGCAGCATTGAGATTTGGGACTTCTACGACTGGTTTTGGTGTTGGAGGAGTCACTTTTGGAGTCTCAACTACTGGGCCTGTAGTGACTGGTACAGGTGGTTTGATAGCTGCAGAAGCTGCTTGTTCATCGACAGTAGGTTTGAATTTACCGAGAACACAGATATTTCTATCTTTTGGCTGGCCATCTTGATTGATTTTTGGATCAAATGGTCGGACTGTGAGAGGCGCGAGGAAAATAATTGTGTCATCTGGTTTCTTTCCTTCGACATGGACGGTTGATTTTGCCTTGAGACGATAAAGCCCGACTTCTTCATCCTTTTTTACGATAGCTTCTTTGTGATCTGGAAATGGATCCCAGATAAGTGTCTCATGATTTTCCCAGAGGTCTTCTGGTTTTTCTGGTTTACTGGTGACAGTGATTTCACTTTTGATGCTTGGGAGCTCTTGTTCGTTGCTGTAGATGATTTCAAACAGGTCACCGCTTTGATTTTTCCATGGGATTTTTATTTCGGTGATATCGCTCGACCAGCCTTCTTTGCTTGTCTGAGAGGCAAAAGTCTCTTCATAACAAACGTCACAAGAGTTTTTATCAAATGATGGATGTGTCGTACAGGCTACACCCTTGACCTCTGCAAAAGCTGAGAGACTGAGAAGTGTCGCTCCGATGAGCACAATTGAGTGGGAAAGTTTCATAAATACAAGGTTACTCCTCTATAGTACTAGAGTTTTAACGGAAAAGCAAATATATCACTCTCTTATTTTTTTGCAGGTATGGCTTTGAGTTCCCAACCTGACTTTTTGAACATGATATGGTCAAAACTATTTTTGTAGAGAGGCTCAATCTGATAGCCTAATTCTTCGAGTTTGTAGCCTGTTTCTTTGATAAAATCTTCGATAACTTTCGCAGCATCTGCTTTGGTTGTCTTGGCTTGTACGTCCTGGAAGAGTGCCACGACTGTGACATATTGTACGATTGCCTCACGGATATCATTTCGAATCTCTGAGCTCGTCTTGGTACACAGGCTGAGGAGGAGTTTGAAGTCCTCTGGTGTTTCTTTTTCTGGATCGAGCATTTCTCGATATTGTCTGAGATTCTGAGCAGCGGATTGGAAATATATCTCATTCACCCCTGCATCTCTCGTGTACTGGAGCAGGTCAACAATATAATTGAGACAACCATTATATATCGCTGGATGTTTGCCGATAACTGGTTTTCGACGATAAAAATATGCACAAGCTCGGACAGTTTCATAGGCTTGGAATTCTTCGTGAATCTTGGTATTTACAGCATCCAAGAGACTTCGGAGCTCCTCGAGGTCACTGATGACATCGAGATTGTAGAGCCCATCTATGTATTTCTGAGGCATTTCATCATATTCATGGATACCCTTAAACGGATCGGCATATTTTTTACCACCTTGAGACCAGATAAAGACTGTTTTTCGGAAATGGAGGAGTACCTTGTCACACGTTTCATGCGCATAGGCATTACGCGCACTCACAAAGAGATTCTTTTCTTGGAGTTCTCGTTTGATTAGTGTATTGCGTGCGAGAGTGGCATTGTTGTAGTACACATTGGCATTTTCTGTGAGTTCTTTTTTGATTCTCTCTTCTGAGATGACATCACTGAATACGTCAAAAAAATCATGTATATCCGGTTGTGCTCGATAATGCTCGATATGT
The DNA here is from genome assembly GCA_964544625.1 of uncultured Candidatus Peribacteria bacterium. Lineage (GTDB taxonomy): Bacteria > Patescibacteriota > Gracilibacteria > BD1-5 > JAGOOR01 > JAGOOR01. Next base: position 45,657 of record CAZJBQ010000003.1, read on the forward strand.
TGATCGACAACGAGTTGGCTGAGAGTATTTTCCATAGTGAAAAAAGAATTACCTCCATAGAGTACCCTATATTTTCTGGGGATGCAAATATTTTAACTCCGTTTTTATACGCATCCTCGTTTATATTTGACTTTTCATATAATTATTTATATTACAGCAATGCCTGACGTAAATTTTAATCATCCAGAAATAGATACAGAGCTTCTTCCGTGTCATGACCACACTGTTCCAGAAGTTGCTGACATCACCACTCAAGTTGCCGAGCATTTTTGAAAAGCTATGCGGTTATTTATCTGACTCAAAAAAGCAGGAAAATTGGGGAGTACGAGTATTGTAGCACATCGTGCATTTGTTGGTTGTATTTCTCATCATCATGATACGGCAACTGTTGAATGTGCTGATCCTCGTTATTTTGGTAATGAGCCTCAGGAATTTTATTTTTATGAAACTGCTGAACAAAAGAGGGTAATTCCATATACAAGTTTGGAGGTTGTGAGAGATGGTTCTGTTTCTTCGTGACCACCGAGATATTATATCAAATTTCATCATGAACAGGATTTACCTATTGGTTATTTTGACGACAAAACTCACACCTATCATGCCATAGGTGATGATGATTTTCAGGCACATTGAAAAATGCTGCTTCAGAAAATGCTTCAAACTGGTTTCGTGAGTTTTTTGGCATGACACTCAGAATCACTGACGACTGAGCAGGTAAGGACATTACTGTCTCGAAATATTCCCCGATTAGGAGATGCTATGATTGCAGATTTACAGCAAGCTATTGCCCAAATTAAACAGTAGTTTCAAACTCCGCGAGCCATCCCTCAATTGTCGCGAATGCATCGCTATAAAACGCTGGTTGTGTGACGTCGATATCGATAGACTGGAGGATTTCGACAGGTGGGACGCTTCCGCCAGAAGAGAGAAGTTTCACATAATCATCGATCATCGCTGCTCCTTCGCGCTTGTATTTCTCGACGAGAGCGAGAGAGACGAGCATGCCAAACGAATAGGCGTAACAATAAAATGGTGTCGAGAAGATATGTGGAATTGCTGACCAAGTGTAGTTTTTTTCTGGTGGTAGTATCGGTGTCACGACATCACCTCCGAGTTTTTTTGATTCTTCGTCCCACCAGAGATTGAGTTCTTTGTAGGTCATTTCGCTGCCTCCGTGGATATGCTCGTGGACACGTCGTTCGAAGCTGACATACATGATTTGACGGTGAATAGAGCCAAAGACATCGAGGAGTTTTTGATTGAGGAGTTCGAGTTTTTCTTCAGGGGAGAGTGTCGCCTGAATTTTCTCCATGAGGAGAGATTCTGAGAAAATACTCGCTGTCTCTGCGAGGACGAGCGGTGCGTCGTAGACAGGGGATTTCTGGACTTGTGCGAGGTGACCATGGATAGCATGTCCGAGCTCGTGTGCGAGGGTAAAACTATCATCGACTGTCTCGGTATAATTCAGGAGTACAAAACTCTCGATTCCTTTGTCATAGCTCGCAAAAGCTCCGCCTCGTTTTCCTGCTTTTGGAAAGGCATCGACACGACCTGCTTCGAGCATATCGCGAGCGTAGTTGCCAAATCGGCTATCAAATCCCGCAAACATTTCCATCACAGTTTTGCATGCTTCTTCGTAGGGGATTTTTTTCTCGATTTTGAAAATCGGTGCATGGACATCGTAGCCGTAGAGCGTATCGAGTCCGAGATGTTTCTGTTTCGCACGGAGAAATCGCTGATAGAGCGGATAAAATTTCTGTACTTCAGACATGAGTGTATCGACGACATTATCGGGGACTTGTTCGCTGATATTGCGCTTGCTCATCACTGTCTTGTAGCCTCGGAGTTCCATCGAAGAGCTCCAGTTTTTCACGATACCTGTGTAGAGATTGCCGAGCGTGATCTGATTCTGATGGACGAGATAGACACTGTTCATCGATTCTGCTGCTTTCCGACGAATATCACGATTTGGATTTTTTGCGAACGCTCTGATTTCTTCTTCAGTCAGTTTTTTCTGCGTGCCGTCTTCTTCTGTCCAAGGAAATTCAAACGAACTTCGGAGTTCTTCATGCAGTCCAAAAATACCCAGTGCACGAGACTTCTTTGTGAGAGCTCGCTCGACTGCTTCTTCCAAGACATACTGGACGCTATTTGCTGTCTCGATGAGATCATTGCGGTAGGCTGCGAGAAGAGGGGATTCGGCGAAAGCACGGATTTTTTCTGCTCCCAATTCTTTCCATTCTTGGCTCACAAAGAGCGTCAGTTCTGAGAGTTGAATCCCCAGATATTCGAGCTCTCCCACTTTCTTCTGAACTTCGGTGTCCTGAGTATCGAGCGCTGAGAGATACGACAAATAGTGCATCGTCTTCTTGCCGACCATGTCCATCGTCTCGTTGTACTCGTAGTATTCGAGGACTTCTTCGGGCGTAGTGAACGTACGGATTTTTCATTTATACCGCTCAGCATACGCTTGCGTGACCGGAAGCCATGTCGCTATATCGGCATCGATACGTGCATCAGTGAGGCTGTTGTAGAAGTAATGGGGAAGGTTCCAGGAGGTGGGGAGGGACATATGATTAGAGTTGCATAATTTCGGTAGGGTCTATCTTGAATTGGAGCATATTTGCTGAATCTCTTCAGCCATCTCATCATTTTCTTTGAACTGTTATTCTTCAAATGTTTATGCTTCATCGAGGTGATATTTTAATCTCACCATTACCATAGTAGTTCATTACTTCTCAAATTGGTTTTAGAACCCATTCATACAGTGATGTTTTTCTTATAACAAGCATCCATTCAGCACAAAAGTCACCACGACCACGAATTATATCGCTTACAATCATGATTTTATTTTGTTTAAAAAAATTTAGTATGGTTGTCTGTTCTTGTGAGGACATTTCATGTAAAAACATTCGTCTCTTATCTTTTGTTCATTTTTTGTAAGGTTTCTTTTCTCCACAAAAATAGGCAAGTAGCTCATAAACATCTTCCGGTATGCCCCACATCTCTTTGTAGTTTTTGAGCCATCTTTTATCAATTTGGTTAAATCAAGAATCATTAGATACAAGTTTTACGGATATGTTCTGTAAATCTATTGCATCTTGAAGTTTTATGATAATTTTTACTTGCACCTGAACATCTGTTTTATTTCCCATTGGCACTTTAACCGCTTTTACATATTCTATTTTTTTTAAATCATATCCCATGGTTGTGAGCCATTTTTGTGCAATTTCATTATGCTGCCAATCATTGAATATCTCAATAATGTCTGCTTCATTCTGGAATCATTGTTTTGCTGTCTGAGATCAGCGTTGTATTGGGTCGAGCATAAGAATTTTGATGAGATATAAAAGTGGCAAGAGATTTACCGAGTGCTTCAATTACATTTACCGACATAGCATTACCCGCTTGACCGAGTAAGTCTTGGTCAGGAATTGTTCATTGAGTCTTGATTGCCTTGTTATAATCAATTCATTGTAATAATAGTGCCTCTAATCCTGAAATATCTCGCAATTTACCATCTCGAACATAGAGAAGCCCATGTCTGCCCGTGCGTAATGTTGGAGAAAAATCCTTATAGAAACGAATGTCACTTTGTCGTGTATCAATTATGTATCATGTTTTTTTCAGTAGATCATTTATTGTTATAGATCATTTATTGTATTTATTTTTTAAATAATGTTCTAATGTATTTAACCTGCTTTCGCTTAATACATATTTTGATGATTTTTCGATGAGATATTTTTCTAATCCTACTTTATGTTTTTTTTCTGGGAAACTTAACTTTGTCTGAAAAGGTCATAAATCTTTTCTTATTCATAAAAAGTAAACTCTATCTCTTGATTGGGGGAGACCGTAATCTATTGTATTTAAAACTTCCCATTTAACGTAGTATCCTGCATCATTAAGCAATTCAACAATACTTTTTATAGTTTTCCCATTTTCGTGATTTACGAGTCATTTTACATTTTCTAAAATAAAATACTTTATTTTTCTTTCTTTAAGTATTTTGGTAATTCAAAAAATAATTTGTCATCTTGGATCTTCCATTCATTTTCTTTGCCCCATTACGGAGAAAGTCTGACAAGGAAATCAGGCTATCAATATATCAAAATGAGGCAATTCTGAGCTATTAATTTTCATTAGATCTCAGAAATTTCTTTCTTCATGTCAATAAAAAGTACGATAAGTTCATTCCGCTTTTTTATTTATTTCTGAGAAAGCTACACACTGAAATCAAGCTCGTTCAAGACCTAAACGACCACATCAAATCCCTGCACAGAAATCCATAAACGTGTAAATCATCAATATATGGAGAATATATAAAAGTTATCTTGATTATCTCTAAAACTTAATCCTATACAATCTAAATTTCTATAAAATATCTTGACTTCAATTTTTACCTTTATCTTGTCCTATACTCTAGGAATCTCCTCCTCTAATATCACATTCCCAGCTGTGTCATAATAGGTACAGGTCATCGCTTCTGTATCGACAGTCCATTTTTCTACGCCTGCGTTTGCGGCGTCTTGGCTAAACTGGAAATAGTCAGTTTCTCCTCGCTGATGAGCTTTCAGTCTTTCGGCGAAAGTGTCGGCGTCGCTCATCTCTGCGATAGGGTAGACAGGATGATGAGTGGGTCAGGTGAGAGTGAATCCGTCAGTACCGAAATACTCAGCGTGTCCGTCGGTCACGTAGGCGTCGTATTTGGTGACTCCGAGTTCTCGGATGTCGTGGGCGAATTTCGGAAAGTCGGCACCGCTTTTGACGCTTGCATGAGCTTCGTCTATTTGATTGAGAGTGAACATGAGTTTTTAATAAGTTGTTATTTTCTATCCAATTTTTTGCTGGTAGCAAATAATTCAGCCTCGTTCTCTATTTCTCTTATGTATTGTTTATAATCTTGATATTGATTATATGAATCTTTATGTGAATGGCTACCTTCAGACATACTGAGTATTTTTGAGTCTAGATCTATCTCTTCTTTTATTTTTCGTTCCTGATATTCGTCATCTTTATTTTTTGCCGTACTCATTTTGTATAAGAAGTATAGAAAAAATATTGTTCATATAATCATTACCCACTCTACACTTTTTACATATTCTGGGAATAATTCTTCCACAGTGTAATTGGAAGAGCACTGTTCTATACTATCGATGGTCATATAAATAATTTAAGAATTATTGTTTTTCCGCTATCTCTTTGACAGCTTGGAGTGCTTCGTCCCAGCCAGCGACAGCGTCAGCGTATTCTTCTTCATCGAGGTCTTCGATTTGTCCTTCGGTTCCTGTGAGGAGAGTATTATTGCCTTGTGCCGTGAATTTGTAGGTGATGACAGAAGTGACTTCGCCTGTGTCCTCAGCATCGAAGAGGTCGTGTTCGATAAGTTCGTGTTTTTTGATTGCGAGGAGAGCCCCACGAGTGTACATGACACCATCATTGCCCATCCAGCCAAAGTCACTCCCGACTTTCCAGTCGGTGACGTATTTTCCTCCCATTTTTGAGGTGAGGGCCGGATCAGTAAAGACGCGCCAGACAGTTTCGACTGGAGCTTTTATAGTGATGGATTTGGTGATGGTTTTCTGAGACATGACCGGATTATACTCCGCGTCTTATTATTTCAAAGTGCCTCTGAGCATTGCGATGGTGAGAAGAATTGAGAGTGTATTTATCGCTGGTTGAAAGCCTTAAATTATCCTCGTGGGAGAACTTCATTGACGATAGCATCACTGTTATCGATGTTGAGAGTTTCTTGGATAACGCTTCTCAGTGTCGTGAGAACATCTGAACGGAACTGGAGCTTCTTCGCGGCAGGGATGATAGCGGTGAATCCATCGTCTGATTGGATTGATTCGACGAGTTTCTTTTGTTTATCAGTTGCTTCTTTGATGAGTGTATCGATTTTAGTAGCGAGTGCTTCGAGGATTGGGTTAAAATCTGCTGCTGTTTTATTACCACGCATGGTTGTGAGTCGGTCTCGTATTATTCCTCCAAATGTATTTTCGCCCATTTGTGTGAAATCGTTGATATTGACATATCCATTTGTATAGAGAAGTGTTGAGAGATATGCCACACGAGCATCGATACCCTGAGTGTTGAGTCCGTAGACACTCCCGACGAGAGAATATGGTATGTAGTTACCTTCTCCGAGTTCGAGGATGAGCTGAACTGTGTAGCCATAATCTACAGTCCCAGTAGATTTGATTTTACTGATATCGACTATTATCCCTTTTGAGACCTTACTGATATCAACCGGTATTTGTCCTACTTCCATGCCGTTTGGTCCTATGTATGCTCCGCTAGCATAATTGAATTGTCCGACGAGAACATAAGCTCGTGTGACATGTTTCGCGATTTCTTCGGGTATTTCACCGACGAATGTGAGTCCTTTTGTGAAAAAATGGTTCGTATTGTATGTGTCGTCAGCGATAATTGTGTTGCTCGCTGCGCGGATGATGTGTTTCTGAACTATTGCCTGGAGAGCAGGATCCTTGATACTATTGATGATTTGGACGATGCTCGCTGTCATGCTGATATCTTGAGATGGTACGTATGATCCTCCACCAGCAAAGGTGAGTGAACTCGAGATTGCGACTGTTGCGAGCAGGAGGGAGAGTGACTTTTTCATAGGAAAAATAATAAAATAAGAACAGATTTATTCTATTGAGAACGTATTTTTTACAAGAATTGAAATGAGCCGAAAACCTATATTGAATATTATTTTGAAAACAACGGTTTTATTTTTATCTTTTTTCTTATAATTCAAATCCTATGACTAAACTCGCTATTACTTCTGTCTATGCTAATCCGATTCACCCGGGGCATATTGATTCATTTGAACTCTCAAAATCTGTCGCTGGAGCTGATGAGCTCTGGGTTATCGTCAACAATGACCACCAGGCTCGCCTCAAACGCGGTGTCGAGAGTTTCCAAGATGAGACATACCGTTGTCGCGTTGTGAGTGCTATCCGTGCTGTCGATAGAGTATTTCTCAGTATCGACCAAGATAGAACTGTGTGTGAGAGTCTTCGCGCCCTCATCCTCGAGGCAAATGCGAGCGGTAAATATAGCGAAATTATTTTCACAAAAGGCGGAGATCGATTTGCTGGAGAAATCCCAGAATCAGTCGTTTGCAATGAATTTGGTGTCAAAATCGTCGATGGACTTGGAGAAAAAACACATAATAGTTCTGACTACGCTATCAAAAAGCAGAGTTAATTATTGTATTTAGTGTGCTTTGAGTAGAATAACTCCATGAGAAAAGGTCCTGAAAAATTATCCAATAATGCTCCTGAGAATTGAGACAATTCTTCGGAGTATCTCAAAGCCAAAAAAGAAGCGGTTGATAGAGCAAAAAAATTGCAATCCGAGCTTGCTTCAAACCTCGAAAAATCTGATACACGCGGACGTATCGATACCAATGATATAGCGTGGCTCGGTGGCCCTGATAAGAATAAAAAACGTGAGCAAAATACAGATCGTACTGAGACACCTTTTGGTTCGCCCCTTCCAGAATACAATCATATTGGTCAAGGAGCATTTCCAGCACTAGAAGATGTTTGATTTACCGAAGCTAAGACGCTTCCAGCGCTCGCCCTGGGGCTGACTGCGCCTATCGGTGAAACGGCGAAAGTCCTCAGTCATGTGCCGGGTGATTTGGTGGCACTCGTGACCAATCCTCTCGGTGAGTTTCGTAATACGATGGATGTTTGGAAAAATTGAATGTCCTAGTCTATGCTCTGCTCTGTTATACCCTATACTCGCTCTATCGACGATACGCTCGTGACGTACGAATTACCAGCTGAATTTATTCCTTTTGTGAAAGTGGGGAGTAGTGTGCGAGTTCCCTGGGGTAATGACACTATTATTGCTATTGTCGCTTCTATTGCTGCCGAGATTCCCTATGAGTGACAACTCAAGCCTATTGTCGGTCCTCACTGTACTGTACCATGGTTGTCTCCATCAGAGATAGCGCTCGTGATCCATCTCGCACGACAGCTCTTTACTCGCATTCACATTATTGCGCAACTGTTTGTTCCTGTGGGGTTATTTTCACTTTTTGAGCGTGATAATTTTCTCCAACTGACTCCGCCACTCACCAAAATCGGTAAAGGTGCAGCGACCTATACCATAGCACCAGATAAGGATACTATGTTGGTGCATTTGCGTGAACAACTGTGACGAGAACCAGGACTGGTGAGTCTCCCTGAGGGGATATCTGTGGCTTCGTGGTCAGAACAATGTGATATACCAGCGATAGCTGATACACATCCGAAATCACTCACGAAACAACGCAAACTCTATCTCGATATCCTCAATCATTCTGAAGATGTCGTATTCGGTACGAGACGCACGCTCTTCAAGCGAATAGCGCCATATCAACATATCTATGTCATTCATGAAAATCTCTCTAAACACGTGTATTATGGTCTCCATAAAATGCCTCTCTGGCTCGTGTTGCAACAACTCGAACAGCATGGCCATATAATTCATTATTTGACCACAACTCCGTCAATTCGTACCCTCACTCAGTTTCTCCAAGAAAAAAAATCAGTACAATACCTCTAAAGCGAAACTAAAAATGCAAAGTGCAAAGTTCAAAGTGAACTCTTCTGTACAGTTGTATATAGACAAAATATATTATTCCCTATGCGAGAACTCTTTGACAAGATAAGTGCCATATTTGACCATCTCTCGACCCAATCACGTATTTGGGTTGTTCTGAGTTGTATTGGTTTCTGTCTTTTGTTTATTATTGTTGTTCTCGCGAAATATACACTCGTCGATCATGAGTTCTATAAAAACCTTGCTGACAGACAACAGCTCCGAAAAATAGAGCTATCAGTCAATAGAGGCACAATTTACAGTACTCTTGATCCTCATCGTATCAATGTAGCGAGTGATTTTTCCCCGACGTCGATATTGGCGACGACTTCTGTTGCCAAAGATCTCAAAATCGACCCTTCTGCACCATGTAATCTGACTCTTCTTGAGCCATTTCTGCTTGATATAGCGTATCAGCACCTCTGTGTGGGACGTTCCCAGGTGAGCTGTTTTGATAATATCATGAAGTTCACTAATACATTTGTGACACCAGATAATTTCTCATTTACCAAAGAGCAAATACTCGGATTTATCGCTCCCACAGTGCATGAGATGACCAACCGTGTCCACAAAACTCGTATACTCCTCGTCGATAATCTCAGCCCACAAGAGCTCAATACGGTTCTCGGTCTCGGCAATCCCGGTATTTCTGTTATCGAGTCAGCGGTCTATATCAATCCCGATAAATTTGACCGATCCCGCGGTATCGAAGCGCTCCTCAATATCCTCCGTATCGACCCTTCTGTCCTCGAAGATGCTCTCGTTCCACGTAAAAACCGTAACGTCGATATCGTCGAAAAACTCGCGAGCGATGTCTCTCTGCAGGTCGTGAATCGTATCAATAGTGAGCTCGCTCTCGCGAAACAGCAACCACTCAAGGACCAAGAAGAGTATCTCAAAAAGAATACCATCTACAAATGCCTCAAGCTCAACGATCATCCTGTGCGACAATATCCAGAAGGTTCTGTCGCGAGTCAGGTAACAGGTTTTGTTGATCGAGAAGATGTGGGCAAGCTCGGTATCGAGTGATATTTTCAGGACATGCTCGCTGGTAAATCAGGTCGAAAAGATGAGCGTCGTGATAGTCTCGGACGGCCTATATTTGACGAAGACGCAGAGCAAGAAGTAAAGTGAGTCGATCTCTATCTCACCCTCGATATCAATGTCCAAAAAGCCGTCATGGATGCCCTCGAAAATGGTGTTCGTTTCGCAGGAGCTAACACGGCATCCGCGATTGTGATGGATCCAAAAACAGGAGCAATTCGTGCTATGGCGACGTATCCATCGTTTGATCCTGAGCGTCCTGGTAATGTCGATAAGATTGTCCGTTTTTTCCCCGCGGATCATCCTAATCCAATTCAATTCCTTCTCGGAAAAACACTCTTTGTGGAGTCGCCATCCGGGACGGTTAAAAAGATTTTTGAAAATCGACTCGTTACGGTTGTAGAGCTCCATGATGAGGATCAGATGCTCGAAGCATTGGCTATACCTGAGGCAGTCTTTTATGTCTATGAAAATAATGTTTGACTCGGAGCGCACCAAAATATGGCCCTCACATCACCCTATGAACCAGGAAGTATTTTCAAATGACTCACGGCAGCTATTGGTCTCGATGCTGGTGAGATAGAGCCAGATATGATTTATGAAGACAGAGGAAGGATCAAAATCGATGAATTCGAAATCAATAACCTCGATAATAATAAATGTCAGTGATGGCATACGTTTCGTAATGCTCTGAACTTCAGTTGTAATGTGGGCATGATCAATATCGTACAACGTGTCGGCAAAGCGCTTTTTTATGAATATCTCAAGAAATTTTGACTCGGAGATATCACTGGTCTCACGCTTGATGGCGAGCATACTGGTTCTCTCGAAGCTGTCGAAAAATGGCCGAAAGCTAAATTATTTACTATGACATTCGGACAAGGTATCCAGGTCAATCTCGTCCAAATGGCAGCAGCATATTCAGTTTTTGCCAACGGAGGAGTGTACATGCAACCCTATATAGTTGGACGACGTGTCTATCCTGATGGTGATAGTGTCGATACCGAACCTATCCCAGTGCGCCGAGTCATCAGTCAGGCTGCCGCTCAAAAAGCGACTGCTATGCTCACAGAATCAACCAAACAAGGTTTCGCGAAAGCGGGTGCTGTTCCTGGGTATAGTCTCGCTGGTAAAACTGGTACCTCTCAGATATCGAGTAGTCGAGGAGGATACGAAAAAGGTGAAAATGGTCGTACCAATACATCTTATGCTGGTTTTGGTCCTTCCAATGATCCAAAATTTGTCATCATTGTCCGTTTTGATCGTCCTCGCAATACCCAATATGCTGAGTTTTCTGCTGCGAAAACATTCAAAGAAATTGCGGCCTTTATGCTCCAGTATTACGGAGTACCACCAAATAATAAATAAATAATTTTTATAAAAAAATCCTTCTTATAAAGAAGGAATTTTTGTTGTGAAAACTGGTGGGAACGCTGGGAATTGAACCAGAGGATTGCATTTATTGCAATCCGAGTAGTAACGGGTTCATGTGATTTGAATCTGGTGGGAACGCTGGGAATTGAACCCAGGACCATCACCTTAAAAGGGTGCTGCTCTACCAATTGAGCTACGTTCCCGTGACAACTAACGTGGCGTGACTATATGAAAAAAATAAACTTTGTCTAGTCGATTTTCCCCCTGTTTATTTGACCGAACCCGAAAAGCATAGTATGGTTATACAGTAATCACAATTTTATGCGTCGTGCTCTCCTTATTTTTCTCGGAATACTCTCTGCAAATTTCACGTTTGGTATTTGATATACCGTGAGTTGTAGCAGTATCCCAGAAGCGGCTGGTAGCTGTGATCAGTGTTTCCACTTTGATCTCGGCTCGAGTAACTCTCCTTCTGATAATTTTGTTCCCAGAACTGGTATTGCTTCTGGCAGTTATGAATTTATCTACACCGCGCAGAGCTCTATCACTGGTACGACGTATCAGGGGGCAAATGTTACTCCTACAGGGAATATCACCAGTTTATTCAATCTCACAGACAGAGGTGTCGCTAATAATTCATGGACGTGGGCGAGCATGAAAAGCGGAAGTGCCATCGTCAAGGGTACAGTACCAACCACTATAGATATTGGCCGACCTATCTATCTTCTCAAATTCACAACACTCTCAGGTATCAAGGATGCGAATAATGTTATCCAGCCTGGTCAAGATGTGACTCATCGTGAATGTGCTTTTTACTACCAAACTGCGCCAACTGCTTTTTGTGGTAATGGTAATCGTGAGGGAACAGAACAGTGTGATGATGGTAATACGGTCAATACCGATGCATGTAGTAATACATGTACCAATAACTCTGCCGGGGCATGTGGTACACAAAATAATAACTCTGTTTATGATCAATCAGCTGGTACGGCTCTTGTAGCCTCTACTTCTGGTCTTTGTGCTTCTGGTGCTGTTGCGAGTTTTCTCTATAGTCCGTCACAGAATCGATGGACATGGAGCTGTGCTGGCTCAAATAATGGTGCATCACCGAGCTGTCAAGCAAATCGAACCTACTGTGGTAATGGAACTATAGAAAGCACAGAACAGTGTGATGATGGGAATACAAATAATAATGATGGATGTAATACGAGCTGTCGTATAGCGAGTATCCCAAGCCCGGCTATCCGAATCTATAAAGATGATGCCGATAATCGTGATGATCGTCAGACCATTACTTCTGGTACGAGACCACGATTCACCATTACGGTTATCAACTATGGTAATGTCGATCTCCGTGATGTCGTCGTCACAGATCAACGAGCGCCTGGTTGTGATAAGACTATTGGGACATTGGCTCGCAATGATTCAAAGACCTACACTTGTGAAGGTACGACAACCACAGCTTCATTTACGAATACTGCTCGTGCTACTGGTCGGAGCATCACTGATACGACTGTTGTTTCTGATGATGATACCACAGAAGTAACTGTCGGGGCAACAGCCGTTTCGTGTACTGTAGGGGCTTCCAACAAGAGTGGTTATGCACCACTTCAGACGACATTGACTTGTAGTGGTTCACCTTCTGGTAAAACAGTCATGGCGGTGAAGAAAAATGGTACAACACTTGAGCTTATCAATGCTTCTTCGAAGAATTATACCTTTAATAATATTGGTAGCTATACAGTTGTTTGTTACCCAGATGGTAGTCAACAGAATCAAGGCAACGCTTGTACAACAAATATCCAGGTTGGTTCTCTCTGTGGTAATAGAAAAGTAGAAGGTGCCGAACAATGTGATGATGGAAACACTCGTTCTGGTGATGGTTGTAATCAGTCTTGCGAAATCGAATACAAAATCCAGCCTATATGCTGAAATGGTAAACTCGAGGGAAGTGAAGAATGTGACGATGGAAATCGTGATAATAATGATTCATGTTCGAATATTTGTCTCGCTCCAACATGTGGTAATGGTATCAGAGAAGGGAATGAGCAATGTGATGACGGCAATATGAGCAATAAAGATTCTTGTTCGAACATTTGTCGTACTATAGAACTCACTGATCCTCGATGTCGCGTAGAAGCCCTTGATTATAGTGGCCCTGCTCCGTTTTCGACGTCACTCCTCTGTACTGGAGAGCCACGGGGTCGTACCTTTATGGTGATTGAGAGAGGTGGTAAAACCATTAGTACTATCGAAACGGGTAATAGGAACTATACATTTACAAAATCAGGGACATATACTATTACATGTTATCCAGATAGTAGCCCAGAAAATCATCGAAATCTCTGTCGTACCACGGTCGAAGTTGGTGGGCAGTGTGGAAATGGTGTCGTCGAAAATGGTGAACAATGTGATGATGGTAACACTATTTCTGGTGATGCATGTAATCGATTCTGCCGTATCAATGGTTCATCATGTGGTAATGGATACCTCGATCGTGGCGAACAATGTGATGATGGAAACAATGATAGTGGTGATTACTGCACCAATATCTGTCAACGAAACACACCGGATTCTGGTCCTCTCGGCATGATGGCTATTATCTTTGCCTTAGCTATCCTCGGCGGTGCGTACGTGACCTATAGGAAATATTATCGTATTTAGTTCTTCGTAGTACCTTTTGAGGATATTTTCAATTCATACACAGCATGACCTCCAATGTTCTCACTAAACAGTACCCACACTTTCAATATATAGAGTATTGCGGTCTGACGGATGCTCTTCAGAAAAAACTCGAAACTGAATTTCATATACTCCCCGATGATATCGAGGATATATTTTCTCCGACTCAGTTGTCAAAATTTGAAATACGAAAAAATTATGCCTATTTTGCTCTTCAGTTCTCGGATATAGATATCCATAGTCGTATTTGTATTCAGCAGATTCACTGTATTGTGAGCAAAAAATACCTCTTCGTCATTGATGAAGATGGTTTCCTCGGTATCAAAGAGTTTGATCGTATACGTAATCGCTTGGTAGATAAAGAAAACTACAATAGTTTTGATCTTTTTTATGAACTCCTCGATATCTCTGTGATTCGCATGTTTAGTCTCCTCAACGCGATACAAAATCGTGTGAGAACAATCGAATCAACTATTTTCTCTGATGGACACCTCGAAAACGATCAAATATCCGACATACAGGACACTAAAAAATGCATTATCAATTTCAAATCCATACTCTCTCCGCTGTATGATATGTTCGAAGAGCTCTCTCTCAAACACACCGATCTCATCGATGAAACTGGGAAAGAATCTATCGATGATTCGCTCGATAAAATCAAAAAACTCGTCAACCGGCTCGATAATTTCCGTGAAATTACCAAACTCCTGACGGAAACCAATGAGATGCTCATGGCACGTAATACCAATCAGACCGTTCGACGTCTGACGATGTTCAATGTCCTCTTACTTGTCCCGAGCTTAACGGCTGCTTTTTTTGGAATGAATGTGCATTTTGGCTGGTTCTCTGTTCTCGATGATCAGCTCTGGCCACTCTTCACTATAGTTGGAATCATGCTATTACTCACACTCGGAATATACCTTTTCTTTACATGGAAAAAGTGGATTTAGTTTGTTTTGCAAGAGATTATTCTTTTGGTTCTTCTAGTTGTTTTTCGAGGTCGTAGAGTTCGCTTCGGAGCTGTATAGCTCTATCTGGGTCATTTGTCTCACCGAGGATTTCTTTTTTTATAGCTTCAATTCTTTTTTGGATTTTTTCTCTTTCTTCAGGCGTTGTCGCTTTTGGTGTTATTTTGATAGTCTGTGATTGGACACTATTGGTGAATGTACTTCCCAAAAACTTTTGATCAATGCGAGAAAAATACATACCTCCTCCGAGAGCAAAAGCTCAGAGGACTGTCATAATTGATACTGCTTTTATGTTCATGGTGGTAGTATAGTGAAAATATATCCTTGTTGCAAATTTATCTTATCACGGTGTAGTATGTTCGAGCGACTTCTTCCCATTTTGGATCGAGTTTTTTGAGCTCTGCGTAGACTCATGAGAAGTGGAGGGCGCCATAATGGATATAGATTTTTTTTGAGGGGGAATCAACAATTGCTCGGACGATATTTTTGTTTCTCTCGTCGAGGAGCACACTAAATACCGGGAGCTCTGATTGCATATTACTCACAAAATTATTACTTGTGTAGGTTCTCAGGAGCATGTTCATCATTCCACGTGAGAGGACTTGGGCTATGTTTTTCTGAAAAGGTGACATAGTTGGATAATATTTTTTTACTCCATCGATGATCAGAGCTTGCTCTCCTGTCGGTGCGGCTATGTTATTCTTTTCTGCGATAGCGACTATTTCATCTGTTGAGAGATCTACATTGACGCTTGGAAGTATGTCGATAAATATCTCATCACCTTGATACGAGAGTTCTGCAATATCGGCGAGCGTATCATACATCTCTGGTGATACATCGGTTCAGACGAGGTTACTCAATTTCTCTAGACTTGCTGCGCTCCCAGGTTTTACTCATTCATAAAAAAACACATAGTCCTGTCCGATGAGCTGTTGCATATCTTTTTTTATGTCTTCATAAAATCCAGGCGATGCAATGTGCATCATAGATTGAAATATGACAGTTTTTTCTCCATTTGACAGGGTGATGCGAGCGAGTGTGGCTGGTGCGGTTTTATTCATCAGAGATATCCCACCGTATGTTATCCATGGCAAGAGCCATATACAACTCACAAGTATGATCCAGCCTTTTAAGAAACTTGATAAAAAACGCTTCATCTTCGTCCTATCATCATGTTTTCCAAAAACTGCTCATACGAGACCGATAGCAATAGCCCCACCTATGGTGATAAAAATAGATACTGGTATGATAACAAGAAAAATACCTACTCACTGCCATCATCCGAGTGTCCAGCTGAGCCAAAAATCAGCTATTAATGTCAAAAAAATAATCAGTGAGAGAATCATAAGTGAGTGTTTATACTTTTTCGACCGCACCATAACTGGTGAAAAATTCTCTGAGTTCTCCGATGATGATGTTATACATAGACCTATCTTTTGCTTCGAGGGCGACTTTGAGCAGTGGTTCCGTATTTGATTTTCTCACACAAAACCAGTAGTCAGGAGCTTCGATCCTGATACCATCGAGGGTGATTTGTTCGTAGGCTTTGTATTTTTCCTTTATAGCGTCGATGATTTCATCTTTTTTTTCTGTTTTGAATTGAAATACTTGTCCTCGTGCGTACGTATTATATTCTGCAATCATCGATGTTGCGGTGTCGTAATTTTCGAGGACTTTGAGGAGGTAGTAGAGTCCTGCGAGGGGCATCTCTATAGTTCCGTATTCTTTGAAGAGCAAGTGTGTTGAGACTTCACCCGCGAGGAGACCGTTTGCTTCGATGACTTCGCGGACAAATGCTTCTCGACCGACACGAGTCATACGGAGCGTCCCTCCGTATTTTTTGACGACATCACCGACGATACGACCACAGAATACTTCTTGAAAAATTGTTTTTGTACCGAGTCGCTCTGCTGTACCATCAATGAGGAGCTGTTTCCCAATAATTGAGAGGAGTATATCACCTGTGACGACTGTACCATCAGGTATGACCATGCCAAATCTATCAGCATCACCATCAAATATAAAACCAAAATCACTCCCATTTTTCTGTATTTCGGCTATGAGTTTTTCATAGCTTGCAAATCGGGAAGTGTCTGTTTCATGAGCAGGAAATGACCCGTCTGGAGTGGTGAAAATATGGATAGCTTTATCGCCAAAAATATCTCGTAAAAATGCTTGCTCAAAATGTGTGGCAGCCCCATGACTGTAATCAATGGTTATTTTTGGTATTTTTTTGAGTGTCTGAAATTTTGTTTTCAAATCAGTCATAAGAGATGCGATACGTGTATCTGAATATAGCTTTATTTCAGGCATTGTATCTCCTTCGATAATATCATGCTCGTGAGCTTCGAACATGCTCCGTAAATCATGTGATTTGATAGAGAGGCATTTGTTATCAACGATTTTGATACCGACGTACTCAGATGGGTTGTGTGATGCGGTGAAGATACAGGCACAATCAAAAGTATCAATCGCAGCGTAGTAGGCCATTGGAGTAGAACATACACCATAGGTATATCCTGTGATGGATGGGTCTTGACCAATCACGGTTACTTCGCTCACCCCAGCAGTTTTCATGCCACGGAGAAACTCATCGATAAAGAGCATATTTGCTTCACGGACATCTGAACTAATCAGAATTTTTGGTGTTGTATATTTCTCGATGAGATGGAGTCCAAGAGCGTACCCCATGATGCGACCGAGTTTTTCATCGATTTCTGTCTGCCAGACACCACGGATATCGTACGGTTTAAATGCTGAGAGTGAGTACATAGGAGAGTTATTATGAAATTATCGTTTTACATCGAGCTTTATATCGTCCGTCATTTTCGTCCCATTGAGAAAAATTTCAATATCATTTCTATTTTTGCTGATATTCATCTTTGTCTTGAGTTGTTCTATGAATACTCGCGGTGGTTCTTGTTTGAGTATTTGTTTTTCTTGTGTCTCTGCGAAGTATTTACCACAGAGAAAAGCTGCTATGAGAAGTACTGTGACCGCTAGAGATACTCTTAGTTTTTTCATTGGAGAGAATGAGCGAGGAGTACATTTGAGAGCAGCATGGCTATAGTCATAGGCCCTACACCACCAGGTACTGGTGTTATATCAGCTATTTCTGCGATTGACTCTGTGTCACAATCACCGAAAAGTTTTCGTCCTTCGTTATTTTCTTCTACATTGATACCGACATCAATCACGAGAGATCATGGTGCTATCATATCAGCTGTTATGAGATGTTTTTTGCCCACCGCTGAGATCACGATATCCGCATTTTTTGTATGGACCGAGAGTTCTTTTGTCCGGCTATGACATATGGTGACCGTTGCGCCAGCGTGGAGTAGGAGCATCGCGAGAGGTTTCCCAACGATAGTGCTTTTACCGATGACAACGACATTTTTCCTTTCGAGGGTTCTGTGTTTTTTTATTATTTCTATAATCCCTTTCGGAGTTCCTGGTATGAGTCCAGATTCGTCTCCGCTGTAGAGTTTGGCTATGTTTGTTGCAGAGAATCCATCGACATCTTTGTCTGGATGGATAGCGTTAAATATTTTTTGGGCATCGATATGGACGGGGAGAGGGGATTGCACGAGTATTCCATCAACTCCTGCATCGTTGTTGAGCTCGTGAATTGTTTTGAGGAGTTCTTGCTCAGATATTTGTTCCGAGAGTCCCAAGAGTATTCATTTGATGCCGACACTTTCACAGGTTTTGATTTTATTTTTTACGTATACCTCACTTGCACTGTTATTTCCGACTATGATAATCGTGAGTAATGGCTGTGTTTTTTTCTCTCATACTTGTTTTCGTATTTCATCTGTTATAGCCTCAGTGATGTCTCGTGTATTGAGTATCATGTTATTGGAGTAATTGAGCGAGAGAGGGCACTCATAATCCTATGAGTACATCGATGATGAGGAGGAGTATGAGTGGTGCGAGATCGAGCATACCTATAGTTGTCGGGAGAGTTTTCCTGACAAAATCATAGAGAGGTCGCGTGATACTATTGAGTGGCCCTATGACTATATGGAGGCCAAAGAGTGTGAGCCATCCAAGTATGACGTCGATGATGATGCACCAATAAATAGTACGGAGAAAAAATGATATTCCCGCGAGGAGATAGAGTCAGACAAGAGAAAGAATCATAGCCAATGAAATCCCACCATTACGAAGTATATTTCTGAACTGTTCGATTAAGCGAGATGTTTGCTGAGGAGTCCGACGAGACTTTCTTTATCAGAGAGCCCGACCGTCTTGTCGACGAGTTGGCCGTCTTTGAAGATGAGGATAGTTGGGATACTCATCACGCCGAATTGTTGTGCGATATCACCAGAAGCATCGACATCGAGCTTGGTAATATTTGCTTTGCCCTCATATTCATGAGCGAGCTCTTCGACGATAGGAGCGATACGTTGGCAAGGGCCACACCAGTCAGCATACATGTCGACGAGAGTTACGCCAGAGGCGATAGTAGATGTGAAATCAGCAGAAGTAAGTACGCGTGTCATAAAAGAAAAATAATGAAATAAATCTATATTTCAGTATAGGTGTTTTTTTCTCATTGCAAATTTTTAGCACGTAATTTGTTTAGGTGCTAGTTTTAATAATAAAATATTTGTTTGACATAATACTTTTATTACATAAAATAATTTTGTTTTAAATTAATTTATTATAAAAATTTATGACAAGTACACTTCCAGAATCACATCCAGAAATCTATAGCCATGCTGGTGCTCATTGAGGTATTCTCAAGCATGTTCCTGAGCATGTTTACCGTGCAATGTGAGAGTATGCACCTACCGCTAAAAAAGAAGATGGTACTTTTAAGTTAGTCAATCCTCGTTGAGACGGTGTTGCTGGCCCAGATATTTCATCACCTCCGCCAAACGCTGACCAGTATGCATCCTAATTTTTCTTTGATTTTTTAGAAAAATCGATACTCTCTGTCAATAACACTGTATGAAAATAATTTTTGTGACGGGGGGTATCATTTCTGGTTTAGGGAAAGGTGTGACGGCCTCATCGATAGGTCGTCTTTTAAAATCTTCTGGATACAGTGTCACGATGATGAAGATTGACCCATATCTTCAGGTCGATGCGGGGACGATGTCACCCTATGAACATGGCGAGGTATTCGTCACTGAAGACGGTGCCGAGACTGATCTCGATATCGGTAACTATGAGAGATTTGTTGATATAGCTCTCGATAAAGGCTCGAATCCAACAACAGGTAAAATCTATCTCTCTGTGATTGAAAAAGAACGAAGAGGAGATTATCTCGGGAAAACTGTGCAGGTTATCCCACACATCTCTGATGAGATCAAGAGTCGTATCCTCGCTCAGGCGGCAAAAGCCGATATATGTATCGTCGAAGTAGGAGGTCTCGTCGGTGATGCTGAGAGCCCTGTTTTTATCGAATCAATCCGTCAAATCCGCAAAGATATTGGTCGAGAAAATGTCTGTTATGTTCATGTCGTTCCACTGCTGTACATCGATGTCTCTGGAGAATTCAAAACCAAGGCCATCCAGCTCTCGAGTAGACAACTCCGTGAGTCAGGCATCCAGGCAGATATCCTCGTTACTCGATGTCCAAAATCGATGCCAGAGGAACTCCGTGCGAAAATATCAATGTTTACTGATGTTGAAGAAAAAAACATCATAGAAGCAGTGGATGCACGAACTATTTATGAAGTGCCACTCTTATTCCAGAAACAGGGCCTCAAGGAAATCATCGAAGATACACTTCACCTCGAGCATCGAAAGACAGACCTGAGTGAATGGGAAAAATTAGTCGACAATATCGTTTCTCCAACAAAAGAAATCCATATCGCAATTGTCGGTAAATATGCAGAACTCGAAGACGCATACATGAGTGTCCGTGAGGCTCTCGTCCATGCTGGTGCGAAATATGCGACCAAGGTAAGGCGTCACTGGATCAACGCAGAAGATATCGAAGAAAATCCAGAACTCCTCGCAGAGCTCCGAAAAAATGGTCAACTCGATGGTATGATTGTGCCAGGCGGGTTTGGTTCACGTGGTATCGAGGGCAAAGTCACAGCTATCAAATATGCTCGCGAAAACAATATTCCGTTCCTCGGTATCTGTCTCGGACTCCAATTATCCGTGGTAGAATTTGCTCGTAACGTCTGTGGCGTTGCGGATGCGACATCGACAGAGTTTGAAAAACCAGGAACACCATTTATCGATTATCTCCCAGACCAAAACGATACTATCAATAAAGGGGGGACACTTCGTCTGGGAACACAAGAAGCACAGGTTATCGAAGGCTCTCTTATTCACAAACTCTATGGTTCGACGACTATTAGCGATCGTCATCGTCACCGCTATGAAGTCTGTCCAGACAAACACGAAATTCTTCGTTCAAAAGGATTGGTACTCTCAGGAACATCTCATGAAGGGCGACTGGTCGAATATATCGAAAATCCTGCGTGTAAGTATTTCGTGGCGACGCAAGCACATCCAGAATTCAAATCTCGTCCTGGGAAGCCACATCCTTTGTTTGATGGATTGGTGAAGGCGTGTATTTTGAATTAACAATCTCTGAGTTCATCGTCGCTTTCTTCTCGACTCGATTTCTCTCAGTTTTTTGTTCATATTTTTCTCAATCAAAAACCTCCAAGCGTTAATATTCAAGCGAATCCCCCAGCTTTTGCGAGCACAGCTGCGAGTTCTGGTTGTTTATTGAGAGTTGCTAAAACCATGACTGTTGGAATGGTTATTGCTATTGTGGCAGCTCACCCGAGGACGAGTACTTTAGCAACGCAGTCTCTTGTTCGTATAATGAAGGGGATATTTTCTTCTTCTCTTTCAGGTGAGGCTATCTCTTGTTTTATTTGCTCTACTTCCCAACGGGTGAGTTTATCTGGCATAAAATAAAAATTAACTATACTAAGGATAGATTTTATACTATTAATATAAATGTCAAATAACGATCAAATTCATACTCTCGGTGAAGTATCTCGTGCTCTCTTTGATGGTCATGATGATGCAGCGTATTCCAATGAGTTTGAATATGGCGTAAGCGAGTCAGTCGTGCGAAAAATCTGGGAACAAAATAAAGAACCAGAGTGGATGCTCGAAAAGCGTCTTGCAAGTCTGAAAGTGTTTCAAGAAAAAGCTATGCCAAAATGGGGTCCAGATTTGTCGAAACTTGATCTCACAAAAATTTGTTATTATGCTCGACCAGAAGGAGCTTCAAATGCTCAGTCATGGGATGATGTGCCTAACACTATCAAAAACACATTTGAACGACTCGGTATCCCAGAAGCGGAGCGGACAATGCTTGCTGGTGTGGGCGCACAATATGACAGCGAAGTTGTTTACCATAATCTCAAACAAGAATTACGAGACAAGTGAGTGATTTTTGAGGATATGTCTGTCGCGGTCAATGAACACGCTGAATTGGTCCAGAAATACTTCATGAAACTTATTCCTGCAAGTGATCATATCTTCGCAGCATTGCATGGTGCAGTCTGGTCTGGAGGGACATTTCTCTACGTGCCAAAAGGAGTAGAAATAGGGGAGCCATTGCAAGCCTATTTCCGCATGAATGTGAAGTCAGGAGGACAGTTCGAACATACACTGATGATCATCGAAGATGAGGCAGTGGCACACTATATCGAGTGATGTTCAGCGCCAAAATATAATACACCGAGTCTGCATGCGGGTATGGTCGAAATCTTCGTCGGAAATAAGGCAAAGATGCGCTATACCTCGGTTGAGAACTGGTCTATCGATACGTATAATCTCAATACCAAGCGTTCACTCGTTCAAGAAGAAGGGTATATGGAATGGGTGGGTGGAAACTTCTGAAGTGGTGTGACGATGCTCTATCCATGTACGATTCTACAAGGTCGCAAGTCATCATGTGATCATCTCGGTGTCGCTTTTGCCAATGCAGGTATGGAAGTCGATGGTGGCGCCAAGGTAATCCATATCGGTGAAGAGACTTCATCCAATGTCCTGATGAAATCCCTCTCAAAATGAGGAGGACTCTCAACGTATAGAGGACTTCTGGATATCCAACCAGGAGCCCATAATAGCGTGAGTCGTATTGATTGTGATGCGCTGATTCTCGATAGTCAGTCAAAAAATGATACTATTCCCGATATTCGTGTTCGCAATGCTTCGTCTCTCTGTGCTCATGAGGCGAGCGCTGGACGTATCAATGAAGAACAGATGTATTATCTTCGTTCCAGGTGAATCTCAGAAGATGCTGCAAAGACGATGATTATAAATGGATTTATCTCACCAATTGTGAAAGAGCTCCCTCTCGAATACGCTGCAGAACTCAATGCGCTGATAGCTCTTGAAATGGAGGGGAGTGTGGGTTAAACCAAAACACCATTAAATAATTTTCCTATTCTTTTTCTTACCTTCGTAAAGGTGCTTATTACTGGCTCTGGAGTGGTTTCGTTTTGCACCATTGGTTTTGGGAAGGCTGACTGTATTGTAGCCTTTTGTTTATAAAATGCTTGCATGAGATTATCATCTATTCGTAGATTTTGTGCTACCAATATTTGTATTACAAGCCCTGCTGTGAGCTCGATAATCTCATCTTCACTTTTTCCTGCGAGCTGTCCTTCTTCAAAGGCACGGGCAGCTGAGTCAAAGAATTTCTGTACCATGTCATCACGTGGTTCTGTTGCTTCTGCTGATTTTATAATTGCTGGAGGCGTTTCTGGTAACTGGTGAGGTGGTTGTATTGATAAATCCATAACGAGGATAACCGAGCCACTATAGCCAAAATTTTTATAAATCAAGGAGACTGTATCTCTTTTCTTCATGGGAATAGAGGACGATTGGATTTTTTATTTTTTTCTGTATAATCCTCTTAGCTAACACTTTGATTGCTCGCACATTTTGATACTACCCTCTGGGATTCTACATTACCGTCAGCTGAATATAGAGAAACACTAAAAACCAAAACTCTTCTCCTCATCAATACAGGAGGTCGATATAAGTATCATCTGATGAAACGCATGCGCGCCCTTTGAGTAGGGAGGATTGTTGTGCTCGATATGCCAAGTGATTGGTTTGTCGATCTTGTTGATGGTATAGTTTCTTGAGACCCTATCACACCAATTTCTGGAGATCCTCATGAGGATGCGCGTATAATCTCATTACAAAACTATTGTAGAGAGAATAATATTGTTTTTGACGCGGTGTGGACTGTTGCAGACAAAAGTGTCGTTTTGACTGCTCAGATTGCTGCATTTTTTGGTACGGCCGGCATGAGTCCTGATGTCATAACTGACCTCAAAAATAAACAGATACTCCGAGAATGGCTCTATGACAATCGTGATATCCTCAATCGTGATGCTCCTCATGTTTATGCTCTTCCAAGAATCGATCCGTATCATGTCGTTCCTGATGACTTTCCTTTGATTATAAAAGGGAAGGAAAGTGCGGGGAAATCGCTCATATATATAGTCTACAATCAAGAGGAACTTCAGCAAAAAATACAGGAATATGGAATTAATGTTCTTACGATTGAGCCATATTTTGAATGAACTGATATAGATCTTAACGTCCTTGTTCAGAATGGTAAAATTCAATGGTTTGGTTTTGTGGAAAATTTACCAGCAATTCAGCCATGATTCCTCGAAGATGGTTCTATATGCTATCACTCTATTCGTGAAGAACAACAAAAGGAAATCGTTTACTATATGCAGCATATACTCGATTTATCTGGGATTAAAACTGCGTGTCTTCATGTGGAATTTCGTATAGACATGAATTTAGAAGACTGGAGTTTTACCTTGATTGAGATCAATTTTCGTATGGGTGGAGTGGAAAATTTTTCTTTCCATCTTGGCCGTGATAATCATGATTTGATTCGTTCAAATCTAGAGTTGGCTTTTGGTTTCCCTCTTTCTCAGGTCCATATCCCTCTGTGTTCAGGTATGTATACGTATATGCAGAATGGGAATTTTTATTCACACAAAGCTGGAACACTTACTCACATCACTCCGCCAGAAATCAACCCACATATTATTGAGTATCTTTTTTATAATCCTCCTGAAATGGTGTGTTCTTTTCCTCCTGGTCCAAATGATGATATAGGATGGGTTGTCTCTGCGAGCCGTGATTCTATTTCTGAAATGAAGCAGGCTCTCGGTAAAGCAATGAAACAAACTCTTATAGCTATAGAATAAATAAAAAATGACCCTTCTCGGGTCATTTATTTTATTATTTGGTTGCGGAGGAGAAATGCGTAAATCGCATTTCGAGTAGGATTCGAAGAATCCCTAATATTTTAATTTGGTTGGGGATGAGGGATTCGAACCCCCGCGTGGCGGAGTCAAAGTCCGCTGCCTTACCGCTTGGCTAATCCCCAACGTAGTGCTTTGCACTCATCCCATGGGATGAGGGGGAGAAATGCCTTGAATGGCATTTCGAGTCAACCACCGCTGGCGAGCAAAATCATCTGCTCATCTACGCTTGGCTAATCCCCAACGCAAGAGCAGAGTTTAGAGAAAAAACTATTTTTGCAAATGGTCTTTTGGAAATGAAATATTTTTTTTGACAAATAGTATCCTCTCTCTACAATGCCCCAGTTCCTCGGTAGCTCAGTGGTAGAGCAGTTGGCTGTTAACCAATTGGTCGTAGGTTCGAATCCTACCCGGGGAGCCATTTTGAATTTAATTCACCCAAAGCATCAGTATTATTCATACTGGTGCTTTTTTGTGCAGGTTCTAACAGAGAGAGTCACCCGAATTGGCGATCATTGATTTTTTTGAATGGTAAAAACCACGAATGCAAATCAAGACTGAGTTTTCCGTCCTTGAGGAGGAGGTTCGAACCAAGAGCTTTGAAAATTATCTTCTTTGTTTCTATATCTCCAGTACTAAATCGCTCCTTAGCACGACTCACGAAATCAAGAGTATTCTCAACAGTATTGACCCAATTATAGGTATTTTCCTGCTGAATAGTCTTTTGTGATTGCAAGAACTCTATTCTCTTCTTAATAGCTGTTTTTTGATTGTCATATTCTTCCTTTGAGATAGTTTCATCCAAAAGAAGAGGAAGTAATCTTGCTAGTTGTGCATTTTCCTTATTTATATCACTATCAATTCTGTTTCTGATGGAGAGTTCAGCTCCTATTTCTACTTCATGATTTTCTCTGATTATTCGCTTCGCAAAGGTCACAAAATCAGGATGTATTTGAATGCTGGAGAGTAACTCTTCGATTTGTTTCTGGAGAGAAGATTCAGATATATTCTCTCTCTGGTCACACTTTTTGAGCTTGG
>CAZJBQ010000004.1:0-35449 GCA_964544625.1 uncultured Candidatus Peribacteria bacterium
GACCCTATGGAGAATCGAACTCCAATTGCAGGAATGAGAATCCTGTGTCCTAACCGTTAGACGATAGGGCCAGAGTAGTGCATAAGCTAGAAGCGTAAAGTGCATACAGAGGAAATGTTTTAAAAAATCCGCTCTATGCACTGCTTCTTTGCACTATGCACTCTGAATCATACTACTCACATTCGACACCCATAGATCGAGCTGATCCACGGACGATCATCATAGCGGCTTCTACATCATTAGCATTGAGATCAGGCATTTTGCGTTTTGCAATGTCCTCAATCTGTGCTTTTGTGAGTTTACCGACTTTGACTTTGTGAGATGTCGCAGAACCGCTTTCGAGACCGATAGCCTTTTTGATGAGGTTGGTCATAGGTGGTTCGCGAGTGATGAATGAGAAACTACGATCATCGTAGATAGTAATTACCGTTGGGAGAGTCCAACCTGATTTGTCACGAGTTTTATCATTGAATTGCTTACAGAAGTCAGCAATCTGGATACCCGTGGGTCATAGAGCCGTACCAATCGGAGGCGCTGGGTTAGCAGCACCAGCATTGATCTGGAGTTTGACTATTTTTTTGATTTCCTTCTTTTTAGCCATAAATAAAATTGTTAAGTAGAAAGTATAATTGGTTGGCTACTTATCCAACACTGTGGCTCGTGAGAAGCCCTCTTGCGAGGCACGAAAATGGTGGGTCCTCTGGGGATCGAACCCAGGACCGCCGGATTAAGAGTCCGTTGCTCTACCGACTGAGCTAAGAACCCACAATTGCAACAGTATGCGTGAGTATAACCGAAAAAATAAAAAGGCAAGCAAAATAATCAACCCCGAAATCGTCCTATAACTGTGATTTTACAATCTCCTGAAAGCCTCGTCGGAAATGCTCTGCATCAAAATTTCTAGCTTGTGTCACGAGAGGCTCTGAATTATCATATTTTCACTCCCCTATCTCCCGATGGAATATGAGAAATCACTTTTCGAAGCCCTCATCCGTTTCTTCAGAGAAAAATCGACCGGTCATGCCGTCGATATTGGTCTCCAGAAGCCCCCCCTTTGCCAATCAAAACACTGGCAACCCAGCAGCCATGGCCTCTATGGGGGCGATGCCTGCGTCTTCTTTTTGTGGCATCAGAAATCCACGGGCACGAGCATACACGACGGCGAGTTGTTCATCCGAAATTCGTCCGAGAAATTCGATAGATTTTCCTGCGATTTTTTGGAGTTCTGATTTTTGTGCTCCATCACCGATGACCTTGAGATTGATTCCGAGTTTTGTCATTACTCGTATCGCTCTATCGACTTGCTTGAATGGCGTGAGTGCGCTCGTGATAACATAATAATCACGTCGAGAAAGAGCAAGAGGTCCAACGGTAAATCGAGCGGTGTCGACGGGTGGCCAAAGGACGACCGATTGACGATGATAGTACTGCTCTATGCGATGACAGACTTCGGCGCTATTCGCGACGTAGATATTTGGACGTTTGGCAGCTTCAGTATCCCATTTGCGTAATTGATCAAACAATCCCGACACAAGTGGTCCTCCAACAGCTCATTTGATTTTATCGAGGAGAGAATGCTCTTTTCATTCAACGAGTTTCACACCGATTTCTTTTTGGACTTCTTCGGAATGATCCCAGAGGTACCTCGCCGGAGAATGGCAATAGCACACATGTTTTGTAATACCTGAAACATACACTCCGTGAGCAAAACCACTCGAACTCGAGATAACTAAATCATATCCACTGAGATCAATTCACTTGACCGAAGTGGTCATGAGCGGAAGTGAGAGACGTGGCTTTCCGGTAACAGAAAAAAGTTTCTGAGCGGCGGTATTACATCGGATTTTATTTTTTGGAAAAACGGCTCCTACTTTTTGCTCATCATACATGAGTGTATATACATCTGCCTCTGAGTACAGCTTTATGAGTTCTGTGAGGACCTTCTCGGCACCTCAGAGCTTGATAAGCATCTCATGAATAATTGCTACTTTCATACGGATGTATTTTTATGAGCTATGAGAGCCGCGCAGAGTATAAAGAGAGCAAACGATGAATGCATCGACTCAAATGAATGAAGAAATATATTCATCATCAAAACCCCTACCAATGAAGCCAATACATAAGGAGAGGAGCGTAATTTCCCGAGCAATATAACCAAAATAGACAAGAAAAAGAAAAATCAGAGAATACCTGATTCGATGAGTTGTTGTATATGCCAACTCTCAGGAATATAGTATGTTTCACTGTTGTAGAGGAAGTCTTTGTTGCGGGCTTTGAGTGTCCGAACAATAGTCGCTATATCTCGATCTGATGGCTCAACTGTGATCGGCGTCTCGTTGACATCATAGAGAGCACGACTCGCTGGACCAGCGGATGCGAGGCCTTGTCCGAGTGGATGTTTGCTGAATCTGAGGAAACCCATATACATACGCTCAAAATGTCCTGATGTGGATCCACGACGCTCAAAAATAGCAGTGAATTTATTACCAAATTGGAGTGAAAGTACTGATCCGGCAACGATAATAATGCTCGCAATTATGAGAGTTTTTTTGAGGGAAAAGAGTTTCTTGACTGATTGCTTTCTCTGCTTCATTTTGTGAAAAAAAGTACTCGCTATCACGACGATGCTGCCAACAAAAAATCAAATGTAGCCACTTCGACTATAGGTCAATATCAACAAAAAAGCGAGCAAGGCAACGAGTATGATGTTCAAAAATCTGTATTTTTTGTACCGTGCCATGACAGCAAGGTAGGTACCGATGTATGTGAGCAAAAAGAAAGCCATCTGGTTTGGTCCTTCTAGCATCCCCTGAAATCGAACCACAGCAGCACCAGCTATCCCATGATAAATCGGAGGAGGGCCACCTTCGGTCCAGACACTCACGTGGTCACTAAAGCCAAAGAGTGTCAGAAACATCTCACCAAAAACATAGCGAATCAAAAAACTCATGATGAGCATAACTCCTCCCGAGAGGAGAAATATTTTTGCCAAGGTCTGAAAAGTTATATTCCAGAGCGATAAGGCTCGTCGAAATAGGAGTAAAACAAGGAAAAATGCTGCATCATATCTCAGGCCATATATCATTCCTTTGAGTGGCGTATTCTCGATAAGGCTCACTCATATGAGAACACATATATAGCCTATGATTGCATAATCGAGTGTGTCGAAGTGTGGTTTTACCTTTTTCTTCCATGCATCATAGAGGTATGCTCCTATTATGAGAGCGACAAGTATTTCTTTGAAAAAACGAATACCACCTATCTCGAGCTGATATGTCCCAAATACAGAGATGATGACTGACCACGGCAAGAGGCCGACCAGTATGAAAATGAGATATTGGCCTATTTTTTGCATGAATTGGGAATTATTATTTGGTTACTTCACTTGATACAATACTGACTTCAGACGATACAATAGGAGTACCTACCGTAGGAGCTGAAGGGTTCATAAATATTGCTGATCCAACAACGCTAAAAAGTATACCAAGGAGGGCCAAGAGAGCCATAATCTGAACACCAGTGATGCGGATTTTGCGAGACATAAGGAAAAATAAGAAAGTGGTCGGAGTATAGGGAAAAAATCAATTCTGTTAAGAGTTTTTATTGCGGTGCTGTTGTTCGGCAGACTCGTGGATTTTGTACATAAGCTTCATTCTTACTAAATATACAAGTGAACCATTTGAGTTGTCCTTGGAGAACTACCATGTCTTCCTTGGCCTTTGTATCTGAGTCTGCGACAACAAAAAGCGCAGATTTATCTATCTGTTTGATGAGTGATTGGAGGTCATCAACGAAAACCTGTGTATCAATCGCCTTCCCTTTTTCATCGAGGAGATCGCTGCGGAGGATAAAGAGATATTCTTTTTTAGTAAAGTAGGTATTTTCGAGGAGGTTTCTGAGATTCGCGAGCGCCTCAAGAGCAGTTTTTTTGAGTGTCGTACGGGCTTCGTCGGATGTTTCTTTGGAGGTATTGATTGCTTCTCATACACGTATCATCTCTCTCATAATCTGAAGAGAATAAGCACTTCCGAGCTTCTGGTACGAGAGCATGTTTGTGAGATATTTCCAGACATCATACGAGGCAGTCGTCTGACTCGTACGAATCATCTCGAGTATAGCTCCATCACGAACTGCACGAGCACGTGGAGAATTGGCGACTATATCACTGTGGTATGTGGCAAATATATTTTTCCAAGAATACGTGACTCCATGGAGTTTTTGAGAAGCTTCGAGCCATGACTGCACAGAGTCATCAATGGGTTTGAGAACTTCTGGGAATTTTGACTCATATTTGTCGAATACATCCTGGAGAAGCACAAAACATGCGAGCTCGTCAGTTCCACATGATTCGTTGTTATCGATTTTTTTGAGTAGACTCGAGATTTCATCGAGTGCATATCGCACAGAGAGATCTTTTTCAAAGACGATGCCAGATACTTCCTTGGGTTCACGTTCGAGAAAAGACTGTATCAATTTTTCGATATCTTTTCTTTCTTTTGCTCAGAGCGTATAGAGTCTATCCTTCGGTAAAAACACGGTATACATGGTCCATATTTTTTCATCCATAATATCAGCCTGTTCACCAATATCAAAGAACGATTGTTTACCGTCTTTCCAGAGAAATGATGGCAAGATAGTATCTTTTCCATTGAGTGAAACATCAGTATCAAAGTTTTCGATCAATTTTTTCTCTATATCAACCAAGACACCTCCTCCACTAGAAATAGTGGCATCAAAAAATGAAGACTTCAAATCTATAACAAGTCGTGGATCCAGAGAACGAACTATCCATTGCCCACCAGAAAAATCAATGGTAAACTTATCAGTAAAAGTTACTTTTGGGAGTTTTCATTTTCCATACATGAGGAGTTTCCCTTGTTGGAAACTAAAAAGCGAGTTCTCGTCACTGGTCGTAATGACTCACCTCTCCCATCATGTTGGTATCTCGCGGATGAGTTGCCATCCTTTGTCTAGTATTTGACTCTCTTGTGGTGGAATTTTTGGGAGACCAAGGAACCACCAATAAAACAAACCAACTCAACACACTATTCCGATGATGACTCAATAAGTACGTTTGAACATAGATGCATATTATACTATTTTTTATCAAGAGCAACTTCTGCACGTTGCCAATCATTTTCAAATATTTGTGCAATCTCTCTTATCTTCTGACCATTTATAAAAAGTCAGACTTCTCTATTATTTTCCAGTGAATTTTTTGTGTAGTTAAAACTCCCTACAAATCCCACATTTTTATCAGTGAGTATGACTTTTGCATGGAGTGGTTTTTTCATAATACGAACTTGTAAACAGGTGTTATACTTTTGGTCATTTTCTTCATACCCTGCTTTCAAAATACGCACTTCCACTCACTCATGACAGATCTCAGTGAGTTTTTTGATTATTTCTTCGTCAGTCAGTGATGGGGCATAGATATCGATTTCTTTTTTTGCATGATCCAAAAATAATACCAAACGTTCACGAGCATTGGTAGGGCCTGCCAGGAGACGAATATCACTCGACTCACCTCTTCATCCTGTGAAATCTCGGTCAAATATTGCAGCTAAATTTGTGAGAATAGATGTATCCTGCCCGAGGAGGAAAAATTCACGATTTGTCGAAAAAGAACTCCGTGTCCAATTCGCTGTCGCGACAATCCAGCTGTCATCCAGAATCATATATTTGGCATGCATAAAAGCGAATTGCTGCTCATTGCTTTCATGAAATGATATTTTATTCTCTCTCAAAAACTGTATTGTCTCACGATTGATGGTAGGAGTGTTGTATGGATTTTTCTCGAGTAACACTCTCACGTCTACACCTCGATTTTTGGCTCTCAAGAATGACTCTCGCAATCATGGGAGCGTGAATGTATAGACATTTACCCACGCTCGTTTTTTTGTGCTCTCTATTTTTTGTACGAGCCAGTCTTCTTTTCCTGGAGATACTCTCACATCGATATCACTCAGAAATACTTGCTCTCCAGAAACAAGAGTCTGTTTGCCTCATCTATAATTCTCATACTCATACAAGTCTGCGCTGCGAAATACCAATACTGTCACCAAGAGAAGAAGTCCTCCACTGATGATATTGGTAAGTCGAGTATGTTTCATACTTTACCGGAAACTGATGTGAATGTCTGCGTGAAATCCGTGTTGTGAAAGTGTTTTCTTGACGAGATCCTTGAGTGATCATTCGTAGGCTCGGAGCTCAAAATTGATAATCGGTCGTCCTGTAACTATCGTAACCATGTCTCAGAAAAAAACCACCGTCGAGACCACGTCCGAGAGATCAGTACGCTCAGCATTGGTGAGAAATTTTTTTACCGAAGAAGTCAGTATCGCTGAGAGAACCAGTGGACTATTTCTCTGGACTGATTTCGTATCCAATATGTAGGAGCGAGCTATCATAGAGGGGGGAGGAGGAAAAATATAAGGCCACACGCGGAGAGGAGAGCGCCGATAAGCCAGGCTCTCATAACTATTGTTTCTTCTGAATAACCTTTTGCTTCGAGGTGATGATGATAAGGGGCTATGAGAAATACCTTCTTCCCTCAGCGAAGTTTTTTGCTCGTAATCTGAATAATCACAGAAACTATCTCCCAAAAATACACGAGAGAAATAATAAATAATACTACGAGCGTATCGGTCATAAGAGCTATGACAGCGAGCCCTCCTCCGAGACCGAGAGCACCGACGTCACCGAGATAAAACTGTGCAGGTTTGATGTTAAACCAGAGAAATGCTGCGAGTGCTGCGGCTATCACGATACAGAGTGTCGAGAGGAGATACATCTGTGATTGGAAAGTGATGAAAGCGTAGAGAAAATAATTCTGTGCCAAGAGTCCACCAGCGAGACCATCCAATCCGTCGGTAATATTCACACTATTTGCCATCGCTGTGATAATAAAAATACTCACCAGCACATAACCCCAGCCTATATCTACGAGTCCGAGTCCTGGTATAGTGATACTATCGTGTCCGAGTTTCGTATAAAACCAGTACGCTCCAAAAAAAGCAAAGAGCGTCATGCCTGCCATCTTGACTCGAGCGCTCATACCTTTTTTTCATCCTATATTTCTGACATTGAGATAGTCATCAATCGCACCCAATATACCCATAGAAAAAAGAGCAAAAAGTGGGAGAAATGTCTCCGCACGATTCCAGAGTGTATAGCGGATATCGAGCCCGAGAGGCTGCTGTAGTGGTTGTATGAGGACTGTCACGCCGACCATAATAGCAACGACGATGAGTATCATCCCTCCGCCCATATTCGGAGTTCATTGTTTATGGAGATGGAGTTCACGGTATTTCGTCGCTGTACCGCCACCCATCGATGCTTCTGTACGGATTTGCTTTGCGAATCGGAAACGACGGAGCAAACTGATATACGTCGGAGTGATCATCATAGCGACAAAAAAGGTCGCCAATCAGAAAATGACAATACGTAAAATATTATGGTCCATAGGTATTAGAAATGATTGTAGACAAATATTGATAATACAAAATATCAACACTCTTGAACAATGTATTTCTTATGGAACAAAAAAATTATACTTCCGCAGGCACTTTTTTCCTAAAAGTTCCCCCTCATCATAAAAACGGTGGACGTCATTTGCCTCTATATGATTCATTAACCAATAACAATATATCCCTAACTCATTTTTTTGTAACTTGAAATACCGAAGAATCAGTAGGTATTACTACATGCTCTGCGAACGGCAATGATTCGATAGCAGATTGGTCTCAAATATATGCAAAAGCATTGGGATAATCGACCTCACGAATATATCACTCGTTGAGTGCTTCAATATGGGTAATTTTTCTGAATCATTCACCGTCAGCCAAAGCAAGTGAACTACCTTTCATGATTGCTCATAACATCCTTGTAATTTTCAGAAGTCCCGGATTATACACAGATATTTTGTGAGCTGGTGGCATATCCCAATGGAATTGTACATTTTTGTCAGCGTGATGATCAGCAATGAGAATAGCTTCACCATTGTATCACAAGTAGGCTCAATCTAACAAAGTACCAATTCTATGAGAGCAATAATCTACGAAGCTTCTCCATTTTGTTGGTTCTGGTAACGATAGCCACGATGCGGTTTCATTTTCTCAAGAATTACTCATAAATATATAATAACTAATAATAAAATAAAACAACCCCCCTTTCGAAAGGTTGTTTTAAAGCTTATAGGCAGGATTTCTTACATCATTCCCATGCCACCCATTCCTCCCATGCCACCACCCATAGGAGGCATTGGTTTTTCTTTTTCTGGGAGTTCGTAGATGACAGCCTCTGTTGTGAGGAACATGCCTGCGATAGAGACAGAATTCTCGAGGGCGATTCGTGGGACACGAGTCGGATCGATGATACCTTCTTTGATGAGATCAACGAAGACATTTTTTGCAGCATCGTATCCGTAGCTGAAATCTTTGTGTTCGACGATATTGTTCACAATGACTGCACCTTCTTGACCAGCATTTTCAGCGATTTTTTTCGTAGGATATCTCATAGCTCGTTTCACAATCTCAACACCGATTTGTTGATCACTATTTGGAGCTTTGAAGTTATCGAGGATTTTTGCAGCCTTGAGGAGAGCAACTCCACCACCAGGGACGATACCTTCTTCGACCGCAGCACGAGTAGAATTAAGCGCATCTTCGAGACGGAGTTTGAGCTCTTTCATCTCTACTTCTGTTGCAGCACCAACCTTGATGACCGCTACACCGCCGACGAGACGAGCGAGACGTTCAGCCATTTTTTCTTTGTCATAGTCTGAATCAGATTTATCAATCATTTTGCGAATTTCCTCTGCACGAGCCTCGACTTCTTTTTTACTTGCCTGTGTTGCGACGATGGTTGTTGTCTCACGAGTCGCTGTAATAGAATCGATCTTACCCAGTACTTCGAGACCGACAGTATCGAGCTTGAGGCCGATTTCTTCTGTGACGACAGCAGCACCGGTGAGGAGGGCGAGGTCAGCGAGATTTTCTTTTCGACGGTCACCAAATCCTGGAGCCTTGATAGCGAGGATAGAGAAAACTCCTTTGAGTTTATTGAGAACAACGGTTGTGAGTGCTTCACCATCGAGGTCTTCACAGATGATGACGAGTTCACGCTTTCCAGATTGGAGGAGTGATTCGAGTATTTTGAGGATGTCTTTTGTAGAAGAAATTTTCTTATCAGTGATAAGCACAGGAACATCAGAATAACGAGCTTCCATTTTCTCTGAATCTGTAATCATGTATGGAGCGATAAATCCATTTTTGAATTGCATACCTTCTGTGACACTGACGGTCATGCCAAAAGTCTTCCCTTCTTCGACGGTAATGACGCCATCACGTTTTACTTTATCCATAGCATCAGCGATGATTTTTCCTGCTTCTTCATTTTGAGCAGAGATAGTCGCGATAGCTGCGATTTCTTCTGATGTTTTTACTGGACGAGAATGTTTCGTGAGTTCTTTTGAGACTTCAGCTGCTGCGAGCTTCATACCATTTTTGAGTTCGATAGCATTGATACCTGAGCGAATTTCACGAAGTCACTCAGAAATCATCGCATAGGTAAGAACAGTTGCTGTGGTTGTACCATCACCTGCTGCATCGTTTGTCTTTGAAGCAACATCCTTGATGAGCTCTGCACCCATATTTTCGATTGGATCTTCGAGATCAAATTCTTTTGCGATCGTAACTCCATCATTCGTTACCTGTGGCGCACCATAGCTTTTTGGGAAAACGACATTACGACCTTTTGGACCGAGTGTTGCAGAGACTGCTTCGTGGAGTTTTTTGACACCCTCGAGCATTTTGAGACGACCTGCATCTCCGAAGAGGACTTGTTTTTTAGCCATAAAAATGAAAATTAAATAATAAGATATAAATTTGAGTACATAGTGCGGAGAAACAGTGCATACAGAGGATGGAATATGATATCCATCGTGTGCACTATGCACTTAATCTATGCACTAGTCGACTTTTGCAAGGATATATTCCGCCGCAACGATAGTGAGATTTTCTTCACCCTCGATTTTGATATCATCACCTGAGTATTGCCCTTTGATGACTTTATCACCTTTCTTCAATTCATATCCGAGTTTCTCTTTGACGAGTGGTCCTACTTCTTCGACGGTAAATACATTTGGACTATCGTTCTGTTCTTTTGGGAGGATAATCCCAGAAGCCGTTTCTTTCTTGGCTTCCATTTTTCGGAGGACGATGCGGTCCTGGAGTGGCGTGATTTTTGCCATAATGAAGAAAGGTTAAAAATTTATAAGCGCTAAGTATTTTTAGCACCAGAAGTATATAGGTGCTAAATTCCTTGTCAATATTTTTTCATAGACTATTTCCTCTGATGTGGGACTTCTATTCTGACAGTGAATCCTTCACCTTCTGCACTAATCAAATCCACGGACCCGCCTGCGTCACGTACTATCTTATCAATGATAGATAATCCGACTCCGAGTCACCTATCTCGTATATCTCCAGTTTTGGATTTATCAGCCTGATAAAACTTTTCTTTGAGATATGGAAGCTCGGAAGCTGAGACTCATCGACCATTATCTTGGAAAATCAAGATATCGTGTGTCTGCTCATGAAAGAAATTCATACGGAGCTGCGTATTCGGTCCAGCATAACGGAGAAAATTGGCAACTACATTATGAAGTATCTGCACGAGACTATCATGGTCAAATATCATACTCGCCCGTTTCGGACCAACATAGACCATTGTCTGACCTTGTTTCGCGAGCTCATGAGAATGTGTCTCTTGAACGATGGAAAAAATTTCTTGAAGTTGGATTTTGATATGTTGAAACTCTGTTGGGCGGCTCTCAAACATCTGGAAGTGCATGAGACTCTCGACAATTCTCGTGAGACGACCGAGTTCACCCGTGAGGGCATCTATATTTTTTGGATTGAGTTGGATGACTCCGTCTTTGATACCCTCGAGATAGATACGAATAGCGGTCATGGGGGTTTTGAGTTCATGGCTCATATCTGTGAGAAATTGTGTCCTGATACGCTCTTGGTGATCGAGGCGAAGTCGGAGATTATTCAGTGAGTCGACGAGTGGTCGGAATTCATCATGACCATCATAAGCGAGCATTTTCCCTCCTGACATCGTGAAATTATCGAGTGTATCAGTGACGGCTCGAATAGGCTGAAATGATTTTCGTAAAAAATAGAGCACGCATCCGATGATGACTATGACGAAGAGGAAGTTGATACCTATCATCGCTGCCAATACTTGCATCACGAATTGTCTCTTCGGATCTGTACCATCTGAAAAACTAAATCCGAGAGGTGCACTCTTGAGAAACGCTGACATAGCATTGAGACCGATGACATCTTCGACTTGTTTTGTTTCGATGCCTGATTCTTCGAGATATTTACCAACAGAATCACGATTGAAAACAGGATCAGTATCGATATAGCTCTCAAACCCTGCCGTGAATTGACTGAGATCTTCATCGAGCTCACGGTATTTCTCGAGGAGTTCCGGTGCCTGATCTGGGAATTGTTTGATGAGGTTGAGAATCTCAGAGTCAATCTCATTTTGACGCGTTTCACTATAGAATTGTTGGAGAAAATCAAAAAAATAACGCTTGGTGACGTAGGGTAAGAGTGTGAGGTTGAGGAGGAGGAAGAGTCCGACAACACCAGCGACGAGGAGGAGAATCTTACGGGTGAGAGACATGGGAAATTCTTTTTAATGCTGTTGAGTTTGTGAAAATCACTTAATTCGTTAAATTACTATAGGAAAAAAATCATGTTTGTAAAAAACATCTCTCCCTAGAAATACATAAAGCTCATGAAACACATAAAACCAACCTCTGACGATATCGGACAACGACTCGATAGATATATGCGAAAGATTTTTCCAGGCGCACGACTCTGAGAAATCTACGAAGCTCTGCGCACTAAAAAAATCACCATCGGCGGCAAGAAACTCCCCGAAAGCACAAAGCTCCGAGAAGGCGATGTCCTCGAAATAGATATCGAATGAAATATTCTGCAAATATGGGAGGCAAAGGAAAATAACGATAAACAAATAACGATAAACAATAAACTGGATCCGGCGAGAATACTCTACGAAGACACCGATATCCTCATCTACGATAAACCCTCTGGGCTCATCGTCCACAGCCCTGATCACAAAACTGATGAAGTCTCCCTCATCGATCAAATAGAGGATTATCTGATCAACAAATGATGGAAACCAGCTGGCACATTTGCTCATCCAGCGCTCGCTCATCGTATCGATCGCGATACCTCAGGTATTATTATCTCCTGTCTCAATCGTCTCTCCTATGAATGGATGGCAGAACAATTCAGGACTCGTAAAGTCGAAAAAACGTATCAAGCCCTCGTCGTCGGCGTACCGGAACCAAGAACATGAATCATCAATGCTCCTATACTTCGTCTCGATACTGGTCGTACTGATGAGGCGAAAATGGTCGTCAATACAGCATGACAAAGTGCGGAGACATCCTACGAAGTCATAAAAACGTGAAACAATAACGCCTGGTCTCTCATCGAGCTTCATCCGCGAACTGGTCGCACACACCAAATCCGTGTCCATATGACCCACATTGGTCATCCACTTATCGGTGATCGACGATATGGTGGTCCCAGCGTCGTAAAATTCCCTGAGCTAAAGGACCTGCATGGACGACATGGGCATCTACTTCATGCGAGTCGGATAGAGTTTATGAGGCCTGATAAAAAAGCATTCATACAGGCGTCCCGTTTCCAACTATAAAACTCTATTATCTATTTAGCTAATGTTGCTAGATGCTGTGCTAATGGGATAGCTTGCTCCTCGTCCACATCACCAAATCCAACATCTTCTAAGAGATCCTGTGCGTCTTGTTTAGTCCTGCTTCATGCACTTTCTAATTTTTCTCTATTATTTTTGATGCCGCTCTTTTGTGCTGGCGTAAGATCTGCATCCACCACTTCCTTGATTGGCTTGGTTCCACTTGTAACGAGACCACTTACATTTCATCTCTTATCAACTGTCGTTCATCATGTTGCCCCTGAAGATGCTCAGCCAGAGACTTTCGTTACTCACGAAAAGAATTCATTGTCACTAGCACTTAATTTAGTTTTGTCCTCTTTTTCAACTGCTTCTTTTATTTTGATTGCAACTGCTTTTATTCCAGCTTTATCTTCATTTTTTACAGCTGTATTAAGTTCATTTATTAGACTCGTTCTTGTTCCTTCATTAGCTATATTTCATGCAATAGATGTGAGTCTGTCCTTAGCAGCATTTCTTCCATTTGCAGTCGACAGTAATCGATCTCCCAATTTTTCCAATGCTTCTTTTTGTTCTGCAGTGCCATTTCTAATTGCATCAGCAGCCTGAGTATCACCTGGATTGGCAATGAAATCTTGCAACGCTTGTGCTTGGCTCGCATTGCTCTTAGATATAGCAGTTTCTATACCTCTTGAGACCTCTGTGAGAACTTTTGGATTTGTAAGAGCTCCAAGCGCTGGATGTGGCAATGGTATCATCGCTGGTATATGTTGTATCATATGGACAGTACTCTCTCAGAGTTGTTGAAATGGTTTGAAGGCAGCACTCGTCACCGCATCATGTTGGACGGCCGCCTGGACACCCGTCCAGATAATAGCGAGAGCTATCATCGTGATGATAATATGAGCAAATATACTCTCGACACTATCCACCGCTCCACCCAAGGCGCCGATAGAACTATCACCATTTACCGCATCATTGATAAAAGGTGAAAAACTTGTACCGAATTTGAATTGAATAGCATATTCTCCTGGCGCTCCGCCATCTGCTGTATCAGAACCGATAATCAGCGATGATTCATATCATTCATTACTATCGGTATTACTATTTCTCGTAATACAGTATCGTACCAGATATTGATCATCCGAACACACTGTCTCACCTTGACTAATACCGTCTGTATCACCATCTTGAGCACCTGTGAAGCTACTCCTCATCACACCAATAAAGAGAAGTCCGAATGCGAGCACAGCTGAGACCAGTACTGGTACCATAGCGAGTTTGAAAAATGGCACAAAACCGAGTTTGGTCATACCGCTATCGCCTCCATGACCTCCGCCCTCTGAATGAAATGCTTCACCCCATCCGTTCTCTGAGACAAATGCGAGTCAGAAGAGTGGTGAAAACATCACGTATATCCAGAGCTTCAGTGCCCGTGCGAGCAATACCCAACAAAGTGCTATAATCAGTATACCAAAGAATACTGTCACTATGAGACCCAATCCTGCACTACGTATGATTCCCATCATATCTTTGATACAGTCAGCCGAACTTTTACCAGTACTCGTTGTCGCCTTACAGAGTTTACTTACTTCGACGAGATCAGCCGTATTAATCTGAAATATATCATACGCATAGATGAGGATGATAAAAAATGGGCCCGAGCCATTGTGCGTCACAAATTCAGCTGGAGATATACAATTGACCTGACTACTATTTCCATTCTGATCGGTAACAGTTGTCTGCCCTCCTTTACATCCTTGGGCTTCTTTCCCTTGTCAGTTAGCGATGTTAAATGAGAGAACAGTTGGTATCACTCGTTTGTGAAACATACTTTTCGATGGATCATTGGTATTCGTAGCCCCTATAGCTCCCATGGGAACAGAGAGGACAGCAGCGACTGCCTGGTTAGCAAACGAGAGAGTCCAGCTGACAATCAACCAGGTAAATGGCACTAATAGTATACCTATGAGAAAGCGTGGTAACATCTGTTTAAAGGCGAACTTGCTCTCTCCACTAAATATCTGCATGATTGCCATATAGAGCAAGAGCAGGGCAAAAATAATATAGACAATATTGGAGACAAGCACCCATACCTGGAGAAAATACACTCTCAAACCGAAAAAATCACCCATGGTCCAATCTGGAGAGAGGAGCCATCCTGCGAGGATAACGGCAGGAGTGATAACCAGCAAGACCAAACTCAGTATCAGATTCAATACGACGACGATATTGGTAAGCACTTCACTGTCTTCGAGCGCAAAACAGGAACCTGAGAGGATGAGCCCGACAACTATTAAGAAGTGCTTCTTTTGAAGTAATGAAATGAGTCAGAGAATGGAAGAGAAAAAGCGTCGCATATTAGTTTGAGTTTGTTTCAGTAGAGAATATTTTGAGTTCCTGGAGGAGTTTGATATCTACACCAGGAGGAAGTGTGACTTTGACTCATTGTATGAGAGCATCTTTGTTTGCCTTGAGGATGGTGAGTTTTTGATTTGAAGCGTTGATAAATACTGTATATTCTTTGGCAATTCTCTCTGCAAATATAGCTGCCACCTTGTGCTCTTGCTCTTCTGTTCGGAGCTCTTCGAGTCGGACGAGACCACTGATGATTTCATCACTTTTCCTATTGTTATACGCCTGCTCAACTGCTGTTTGCGTTGCTTTGATATCGGCTTGGATAGGCGTGATTGCGCTCTGATTGAGCTGGAACTGTTGCTCGAGACTGGTCACTGAAGTCTGACTCTCTACTACTTTTTCTTCGAGTTGTGTGATATATGCATCGAGTGATTCAGCACGGTCGGTATGGAGACTGAGGTAATTGACGATATCAATGGTTGCTATTTCTTGCAATTCTTGGAGAGCATGGAAGTGTATCTGAAAAAAATCAGTCCCCTGCGCCTCGCTTTTTTGGAGAGCTTCCTGCACCACAGCCACATCAGCTGGGAGCTCAACAGGGATTTCGTCAGCCCGAGATTTACCAGTACCGACATTGTTGGCAAGAGCCACTCAAACGAGCCCGAGCGTTTCTTCTGGGGCACTATTGAGCATAAATGGTGGCTTCAAAGAAATGAAAAAACCGTAGGCTGTGAAAAATATGACTATGCCAGCTCCAATAAAAAAACCAATCCAATGGAGGAGGGCTTGCTTTGGGGTGAGCTTTCTGGTTATTTCTTTTGCAGGTTTGTTTCTTTTCATGAGATAAAGATACCCTATATTTATTACCGGCTCAAGTCCAGTGTCATAAAAACACAGAGGAGATGCTTGACGTAATAAATATTTATAACGAAATATGAAATAATGAACTTCATCGGGAGAAAAATGTGACTTTTTACGAAAAAACATAGAATTCTCGTAATCCTGCCTGCCGTCAGGCAAGTCGTAATTCGTAATTCTTCATTGATTATGCACCGTTCTCATACCTGCGGGCAACTCACCGCTCATCATATCGGACAAAAAGTCACTCTCTCAGGCTGGGTCGCAAATCGTCGTGATCACGGAGGGATCATATTTATCGATATTCGCGATAGATACGGCATTACCCAGCTCGTGTTCGACCCACAAACACACACAGAAGCAGCACAAATCATCGAGTCTGCTCGTGCTGAATGGGTCATAAAAATCGAAGGTGAGGTCCGCGCTCGTCCCTCTGGACAAGAAAATAGTGAGCTCATGACAGGTGCTATCGAAGTGCTCGTTCACGAATGCTCTATTTTGAGCAAAGCAAAGACCCCTCCTTTTGAAATCTCAGACCACAGCACATCAAGTGAAGATATCCGCTACAAATACCGCTATCTCGATCTCCGACGCGATGTACAACGAAAGAAAATCGAGTTCCGCGCTGAAGTGAATGCCTATGCTCGCGAATGGTTCAAAAAGGGTGGATTTCTCGAGGTTCAGACTCCCCTCTTTACCGTGAGCTCTCCAGAAGGCGCTCGTGACTATCTCATCCCCTCTCGTCTCCATCCGGGAAAGTTTTATGCTCTTCCTCAAGCTCCTCAGCAATACAAGCAACTCCTCATGGTCTCTGGATTTGATAAATACTTCCAAA
The DNA here is from genome assembly GCA_964544625.1 of uncultured Candidatus Peribacteria bacterium. GTDB lineage: Bacteria > Patescibacteriota > Gracilibacteria > BD1-5 > JAGOOR01 > JAGOOR01. Next base: position 16,814 of record CAZJBQ010000004.1, read on the forward strand.
TTGCCCCATGTTTCCGTGATGAGGATCCTCGTGCTGATCGTCATAGCTGTGAATTTTATCAGATAGACTGTGAGATGAGTTTCGTCCATCAAGAAGACGTCCTCGAAGTCGCTGAAAACTTTGCTCGCGATCTCGTCAAAACCGTCACCACAAACCGCAAACTGCTCACCCCTGTCTTCACCCGCATCACACATCATGAAGCCATGGAAAAATATGGCTCAGATAAGCCTGATCTCCGTTTTGACTGCCATTTTGAAGACTTCAGCGATGTATTTAAGAGCTCAGGTTTTTCAGTCTTTTCTGGTGCAATAGAAAAGGGTGGAGTCGTCAAAGCATTTAAACTCCCTGGTGTCGCTATGTCACGCAAGGATATCGATGAGATCACCGCTCTCGCCGTCGAGCAAGGTGCAAAAGGTCTCGCCTATATCATCTACGAAGAAACAGGACCAAAAAGCCCAATCCTCAAATTCATGAGCCAAGAAGAGCTCCAAGCCCTCGAAGAAAGACTCGCTCCAAAAGTGGGTGACATGATTTTCTTTGGTGCTGACCGTCGAGAAGTCGTCAATAAAGTGCTCGGTGCTGTCCGTGTCGCCCTCCGAAATCGCTACAATCTCGTCGATGAGAGCACACTCTCATTTGCTTGGATTACAGATTTTCCAATGTTTGAAAAAGACGACAAAACAGGCAAGCTCGACTTTGCTCACAACCCATTTAGTAGCATCAATGCGACTCTCGAAGACCTCAGAAATATGAATCCAGAGGAAGTCTACGGTTTCCAATACGACCTCACACTCAATGGCTACGAAATCCTCTCAGGCTCCATCCGAAACCACGACCTCGAGCTCCTTACAGAAGCCTTCCGTATGGTAGGCCGAAGCGAAGAAGAAGTAAAAAACAAATTCGGTGGTATGTATGAGGCATTCCAGTATGGCGTTCCTCCACACGGTGGATTCGCCTTTGGTATCGACCGATTTATGATGATTCTTCTCAACGAAGACAACATCCGTGATATGTACGCTTTCCCTAAATCTGGTAAAGCTCAAGATGCCATGATGAATGCTCCAAGTGAGGTCGATGAAGACAGTCTCAAAGAGTTACATATTAAGATTCGGGGATAATCTACAGACACTAAAATACATTTTTCTGTGTAACTACTAATGATTTTTTGGTAGTACTTCTTGGTTCACAAAATTTCTTTATTCGACGTTCTGCTTGATCAAAAGTTGATCCTGTTTTTTGAGTATCATCGACTAAAATAACATCTTTATCATGAAATACTTCCCTTAAGCTCGACTCATGTAAATGTGAGAGATGAATAAGACTCTCCGAACAGCTCACTTTCAGAAATGCTTCTTCTGGAACATTTTTAGGAAAGAATATATAAAATATTTCGCCGGGTGCCATCTCTTCGATAATTCATTTTATTCATAATAAACCAGAAAATGCTACCAATACTGGTATTCCTGATTTCTTACTTTCATTAAATACCTGAGCTATTCATTCACACATGGGAGAAAAACCATTTCGAGAAACTTGTGCTGATTTTGTACCTAATACAAGGAGGTTTTTTGGTAAATTGAGCGTAGCAATTCTGAGCTTCTTTGTATATTCTGAAAAACTTTTTCAAGATCTGATTCATTGGAAAATCTCGCTCAAGTGTTCTTGTAATTTCTGTAAGTTATTTTCATAAAATTTAAGACATATATAAACTCATAAAAATCCATATTTCTCATCTAGAAGAGCAATTCACTCCTCTGGGGTAAATTTTGCATTACGATATCGAAGAGCATAACGAACCGATTCGGGTAATATAATTATATCATCTCCATTATTTCACCCTGATAAAACATTGATAATTTTTGTTGAAAGAAAATTCCACAATCGTCTCGCTGTGTGCTGGGAGATGTTTTCGTTTTTTTCAATCATATCCTTAATCCAACCAAGAAATCCCCACAAGAACTATGATTCCCACGAGGAGAACCGTTCCCAATATGCGAAATACATAGGTTCCGAAGAGTTTGCTTCAGAATTTCTTTGCAAGGCCGATCTTTACTGCTGTGTTGGTGACGAGAGCGATAATGATAGCTGTCGTTGCTGCGAGGGCTGGGAGAGATCAGTTTGAGAGTTCAGACATTTCTTGTGTAATAGCATCGACATCGGCGAGACCAGAAAAAAGTGCGACAATATACACAGGAAGGTGATGCAGTATATCGGTTAAGAAAGGGAGATAATGGGATATACCGCCTGCAAGCGCATAAAATGAATCCTGATAGACGAGGGCAAAGGTAGAGAAAAATTTGATCATGACGACGAAACCAGCGAATTTGAGTGCTGGTCAAATCTGAAATGGACTCTCATTGAGTCACGATATCTGTACTTCATTTGTATGTGTCTTGGATTGTCTCCATGCCCACCAGAGGAGTCATCCCGAAGTGGCAATCATGGCCAAGATCGGCATCAACAAGGTGCTGAGAAGTTCTGGATTAAAGAGCATGACGATGCCAATGACACGGAAAAGCATGATAGAACAAGCTGCAATGGTCGCAATCACTGTTGGATAAAGGAGGCCTTTTTCGTCTCGCAAACTCTTCTCAGCCATCGCTGACGTTACCGCAGTAGATGAGACCAAGCCACCGAGAGCTCCTGAGAGGATGATACCCTTCCCTGCTCCGAGAGCCTTGGTCAAAATATACCCCACGTAACTCACTGCAGACATAATAACGACGAAGAACCAGATACTGTACGGATTGAAGAAATGTGCACTTGTAAAGGAATTTTTGGGAAGAAATACGAACATATCATGGAGCGCATATTTGTGTTCGGGGAGGAGTGGCAGGATAATCAGAGCAATAACAGCGAATTTGAGTGTCGTAGAAATTTCTTCTTCGCCGATTTTATCGATAAGTGGTGCCACACGAGCCTTGTAATTGAGCATCACGGCGACCATAATCCCGATAAATATAGCTATTTGTACTTCATCGAGCATCACGAGCGCTCCGAGGAGAAAAACGGTCACGGCTGCGAATTCGCTGGTAACTCCGAATTGATGCTGTTTAAAAGCTGAATATATATACGAAAGCAGGATAAACAGAAACAAGATGGTGCCTGTAAAAATGAGTATCAAAGTGACATCTCCTAAGATGATGCCGAGAAACACTGATGCCGCTCCGAGCAATGCCATGAGTGTATATGAGCGTAACCCTCCAAATATAACTTGAGGGTTTTTGAAGTCCGAAATAATACGATTTGAAACAACCTCTCGTTCGAGGCCGATAAGCGCTCCGAGAGCGGCTGCCTCGAGGAGGCGTATGATGACGTCCATGGTATCCATAGCTATATGGTACTCTTTTTATGGTAAAAATGCAAAGATTCCTTTGTGGTTCAACCCTACTAAAAACATTGCTAAATTATATTTTATATATTTAATATAAGAAATACTTGCTTTTTTTTAAAAATGTCTACTATAGGTTTCTGTAAAGGATTTATTTCTCTCATTTTTCCTTCTATGAATACATATTTTACTCGTCTCTGCATCTGTCTCATCACTTTCACCTGTGCTGGGTCAGCTCTCGCCTATACGACGAGTGATTGTAATGTCGTCGACGACCTCGTCAATCAAGGTGTCGTCAACGAACGTTCTCACTGTAGTGATTATGGTCTCGATCGTACTATCACACGACAAGAAGTCGCTGCCATCGGTCTCAAAATCGCCGAAGTATGTGGGACAGTAGATGATGTACCAGAACTCTATGATTATGATTGTCAGAATATCTATTCTGATGTTTCTCGCTCAAATCCAAATACATGGGCCTGTCGTGCCGTCGAAATCCTCTCAGATAATGGGATTATCTCTCAGGCTCGTCGTGACCGATTCGGTGACCTCTATTTCCGACCACTTCGTAATATCACTCGTGCAGAGGCTCTCTCTGTTATGCTCGATAGCGCTGGTCTCGATTTCCGTGATACTATCTATGATGACTGGAGATTTTCAGGTACTGGTGTGGCGTCTTGGCAAAAACCACTTATGCAATATGCACTCGATGAAGATATCATCGGCTCAATTGCGAGTTTTGGAGCAAATCAATATGCGTACAGAAAGGATGTATTTCGATACACTCAACAGGCTGTAGAGCTCTGTACTGGTTCGAGCAACTACTCAAATGATAATTCATATACTCAGTGTGGTGTCGGTTCGTACCGATCAGGAGGACGATGCAATGTCTGTACTGATAAGCCATCAAATAGTCGCTATACCACACGTGGTTTATGTGATTGGACCTGTAATGCTGATTATTCTCAAAATGGGGACATCTGTGTCCGTGATTACAATACCTCCTACTGTGCTGCTGGACAATATAAATCAGGGAATTCATGCTACTCTTGTACCTCTGTCCCTACAAACGGATACTATACCACTGCTGGCTCATGTGATTGGTCTTGTAATAGTGGCTACTACAAATCAGGGAATTCATGTATCCGAGACTATAATTACAACTATCTCAACGACTGTGCTCTCGGAGAATACAAGGTAAATAATAGCTGCTACACTTGTAGCTCTCGCCCATCAAATTCACACTACAACTACGCTGGCTCATGTGATTGGTCATGTAATAGCGGATTCCGCGCAAGTGGCGGACTCTGTGTCCGTGATACGAATCAATACTGTAGTGTCGGTCAATATTATTCTGGAAATACTTGTCTCAACTGTACGACGAAACCTTCGTACGCTTATTACACATCAAGCAATTCATGTGATTGGAGCTGTGAAAGTGGTTACTACAAATCAGGAAACTCATGTATCAGCAACTATAACTACAATCCATCATGTTCTATTGGTCAATACTCATCTGGCAATACCTGCTACTGGTGTAACTCTGCTCCATCAAATGGCTACTATACCAATGCTGGCTCATGTGATTGGTCATGTAATAGCGGATACTACAAATCAGGAAATAGTTGTGTCAGCAATAACAACAATTACTGTGGTGTAGGTCAATACACATCAGGCAACAGTTGTTATGCATGTACTTCTGCTCCTTGGAATGCTTACTATCTCAGTGCGAATAGCTGTGATTGGTCATGTAATAGTGGCTATGTTCAATCAGGGAATACTTGTGTCAGCAGCTACAATACTTATTGTGGTACAGGACAATATATGTCAGGCAATACATGTTATTCTTGTGGTACAGTCCCTGCAAACGGATACTATACTTCGACAAACTCATGTGACTGGTCATGTAATAGTGGTTACTACAAATCTGGAAACACCTGTGTCAGCAACTACAACAATTACTGTGGTGTAGGTCAATACACGTCTGGCAACAGTTGTTATGCATGTACTTCTGCTCCTTGGAATGCTTACTACACTTCTTCAAATTCTTGTGATTGGACCTGTAACAGCGGATACTACAAATCAGGAAATAGTTGTGTCAGCAACTACACAACAACGTGTGGTACCGGACAATATCTCTCAGGAAATAGCTGTTACACCTGTAATTCTGCACCATCAAATGCCTACTACACAAGCACTGGAACATGTGATTGGAGTTGTAGCACTGGATATACTCGATCAGGTAATACATGTGTCAGTAACACGACATACTGTAGTGTAGGTCAATACGTGTCTGGTAACAGCTGCTACTCTTGTACTTCAAAACCAGCAAATTCTTATTATACAACCACTGGAACATGTGACTATAGCTGTAATGCAGGATACGTTCTCAGCGGAAATACCTGTATCTACAACTATTCTAACACAACATACTATTGGTACTCAGGTACTTGGAGTGGATGTGGTATCGGATGTGCTTCTGGGACACGAACACGTACAGTCGAATGTCGCTCAAATACAGGCGCAGTCGTCGCTGACTGGTACTGCAGCGCATACAAACCTCACGTTACTGAATACTGTAACTAAACCATACCGGGTAAAAAATAGAGAGCTCTCCATTGTGGGAGCTTTTTATTTGCTTGAAATGGGTGATATTTTGACTTGCAATATCGCAGTATTTCTTATACTGCTCGGGTCTCTCGGAAAAAGAGAGAACCACTGAATCAAGCTACGAACTGTCCTGTTGAGTCTCACAAAACGGTCTCAATCCTCATGTCTCGGTTATGCCTGTCCTCAGTTCAAGGATTATTTTTTTATTTTTCTCATATGTCTCTCATAAAAGACATGCTGCATCACGCAGTACATATCGGTAGCGATACAAAACACTGGTCACCTGCTATGAAACCATACATTCATGGTGTTCAAAACGGAATTCACGTTTTCGATCTTACGAAGACTGAAGCACATCTCACTGAGATGAAAACAGCTATCACTGAATTCTGCAAATCTGGTAAAGAGCTCGTCATCGTCGGTACAAAAGTACAGACTCAAAAGATAGCTCAAGACCTCTCAGAAAAAACAGGACACTCAAGTGTTACTTCTGTCTGGGTTCCTGGTCTCCTCACGAACTATACAACTATCAAACGTCAGGTTCGCGAATACAACAAAATCATGAAAGATATAGAAACAGGTGAAATCAATCGTCTCTCAAAGAAAGAAAAAGCGATGGTTATGACACGTCTCACACGTCTCAAGAAACGCTACGAAGGTATCAAAGATATGAAAAAAGCACCTGATGCAATTTTCGTTATCGATGGTCACTACGAGCTCCAGGCTATCAAAGAAGCAAATGTTCTCGGTATCACTGTTTTTGCTATCCTCGGTACAACTGGTCAGCCAAAACTCTGTGATTACTTCATTCCTGCAAACGTCAACAATCTCAAGTCTCTCACATTCATCACAGACGAGCTCGCTCCATGTATGAAACGCGTAGAACGTCAGACAGTTGCTGAAAAAATTGGTCGTAAACCAACTGATAAACTCCCACCAGAAAAAACAAAAGAAGCTCCAGCTGAAACTGCTGAATAATCACCTGACACGGTCGAATCAAATTATTAATTATTCATTTTATTTATGGCAGCTATTACACTCGAACTCATCAAAGAACTCAGAGACGCAACAGGTGTCTCTATCACAGAATGTAAAAAAGCCCTCGAAGAAACAGAGGGTAATATCGACGCGGCTATCGATGCTCTCCGAGCAAAAGGTATCGCAAAAGCTGGTAAACGTGCTGACAATGCAACACACGAAGGTCGTATCCAGATCAAACATGATGGAGGTAAAGCATACGTTGCCTCTCTCACGTGTGAGACTGACTTCGTCGCTCGTACTGACAATTTCGCGAACTTTATCGCTGAGCTCATGGAAGTCCTCATCAAGGCCGGAAGTGTAGAAGAAGCTAAGGCTGCATTTACTCCTCGCATGTCAGATATCATCCAGCAAACTGGTGAAAACGTCGTTTTCGGTCCTATGGACGTCATCGATGCTCCAGTTATTGGTAGTTACGTTCACTCAAATAGCAAAGTCGCTGCAGTTGTTTCTGCAAACGCTGGTACTGATGAAGAAAAAGTTCGTCAGGTTGCTATGCACGTCACAGCGACAAATCCTGGTGCTCTCCGTGTCTCAGACTTCCCTGCTGAAACTATTGCTCACGAGCGTGGTGTCCAGATGGATATGATGAAACAGGATCCGAAGAACGAAGGAAAACCAGAAAATATCCTCGCGAATATCATCGAAGGAAAGATGAAGAAGTTTGTGGAAGAAGGAACTCTCCTCACACAAGCATTTGTCGTCAATCCTGACCAAACTATCGAACAATATCTCGGTGGTGACGTACTCGTCTCATTCAAGAGATACTCAATCTAAATACAAAAGTATTACAGAAAACTCCGTGAAAATCACGGAGTTTTTTATTGAAAAACTGATATGAGAGTCCGAGAGAAAATACTGTCTGAGCGGGATGAAAATAGAGAAATAGCTGAATTCAGTTTATAGCGAGTTTATTTTCTTTCGGTGGTTTTGAGGTACTTTTGCCACCAAAAGTACCAAAAAAATTGAAGTATTTTATTGTAAATCAGAAAAGTCCATGTCAAAGAGAAACATGAGGATGATGCTCACGCCCGCTACAATAACGATAGATATGATTTCTACATGGCTCATGGAGTGCTGGAGAAATAACACATCGAGGATATTCCAGAGAGCCCACCAATATGCGATGATGAGAGAAGCTGCTATCATGTGGTGATACACAGGACGAGGCTTTCGGAAAAATGCTGGTAAGAATCGAAACATATCTCTATCATAGCACAGCCTCAGAAAAAAGGCAAACAGTCTTGTTTTTTCTCCGACTCTTTCTACAATGCACCTGCATCCAACGTATTAAACATGTTAAACTTAGTAAACCTGTAAAACGTTGTTGTAGGGTGGTAGTACAACGGTTAGTATAGGGATCTCCAAAGTCCTTGATCTCAGTTCGATCCTGAGCCGCCCTGCCAGAAAATATTTAAAATCCCCAAAATGGGGATTTTTTTAATTCCTCAAAAATCCTAACTCGTACACCATCGGTCGCAGTTTATCGCTCAGTACTTTGTATGCTTCTTCAAAAGCAGAGAAGCTGACTGGCACCCCATCACCACTTTCATTGCGTTTCTTGAGAGCATTGCGAATCTGATACCAGCCGACATCTGCACGATTCAATTTTAATTCTTCTCGGACAGTATGTGTATCTACTTGTGAAAAATACGCTTGCCAGAGCTTGCGTCATTCGTCCATCACAGCGATTGCCTCAGGTGAGAGTGTTTTATCTGCGAGATACTGCACCATAAAATCTGATTCAAATCTCTCGGGCGAGCCAACCTCCTCCTCGGTAAAGGGGATAAAATGATTCACAATCGACCACTTACGATTATTCCATTCCAGATCATTGGCACTTGCTGTGAGATTTGAACCATTAAAGAGCATCCAAATCAGACAATCATTTTTGAATTCTTCCGTCAATTCACCTGTTGGTTGGAGAAATTGGTCTCGGTCATTAAGCCAAGTTGGTTTTATAAGTCTACGAATGGAGAATACTATTGCTGCTTGTCAAAGATTCTCAGAAGTGATGTAGATTGATCATTTATGTCATATTCATTGAGCCGAGGAAAAAATGGATGTATATTTTATTGCATTTTGAAAATCGTTGCTGTCACAGACAAAATGTGCGATTGCATTATCAGACCATTTTTTAGAACCAGTCATTGTTTTTGTGGGCGTAATGGCATTACTAAGTGATATTACGTCTTCTTTATTTGCTTTTGGTCTAATAATCCATTGACTCAAGAAAGTATCATTTGGTAAGTTATAAAACTTCTTTTCTCCTATTGGTTTAGTATTTTTATCAAACACTTCACACGTAATTTCTCCTATCTGGCTAAGTGTGCCATCACCGTGGCTCGTTTGCCAAATGAGAAAACCTATCGGGAAATCTCACTTAATTCAGTCAAAAGCCTTTGAGTGAACGATGAATCCAGCAAGATAGTCTGAATCCCAAGTTTTTCGGAATTCTTCGAAATTCGAAGCATTCACATATTTAAGTGTCGAAAATATCGCTAGTGTAGCATTAGGGAGTTCTTTTTGAATTCGTACCAAAAATTGAACAAATAGCTCATTACTAGCTTTTCCATATTTTTCCATACATTTTTCTGCAAGTTTTGTTTTTGCAACTCATAATTTATTTCATAATCATCCACCTTCGCCAGATTCCGCATAGGGTGGATTTATGAGTACCAATATCTTTTTTCCTTCAGCAATAGCCTTGCGGAGTCACGCAGGGATTTTATTTGTGAGAGAATAATCTATTTGACCATCATCAGTGATATCGTCATTGAGATAGTCATATTGAAATCTCTCAGCTCCGACACAGGTTTTCGTCGCTTTCATCACATCGACATCGGCTTGATCGAGCGTGGACATGTAGATATTACGAGGATTACCATGCTTCACTTCCAGATTACCGACACCACAACACATATCCCAGACAATATAGTCCTTTTGCCAGTTACTTCCGAGGGTTTCGGCGAGTTTATCGTAGGCTTTGTCCACGACATGCAAGGGTGTGTAGTAAGCTCATTTAAAACTTCGTTCATCGAGAGGGATAAGACTGTCTCTTCTTTCCAATAAATAATCTCGGTATTCTGCTTTTGGTGGCTTGTGGTAGATTTGCCAGAATTGGCGGTATCATTCTTTGTTGCCAAGTTCGTAGATTTTTCCTCCGAGAGAGAAAACAGGATTACCGTTTTTGTAGAGGAGCTCGGCAGGGAGATTCAAGTGTGTCGAATTTGTCCCGTCGTGCATGATGTCTGCGAAAAAGAGGAGGGCATAGTCTTCTTCTTTGACTTCCGCGATTTCCTTACCGATTTTCTCGACCCATTTATCGAAGACTTGTTTGAGATTATCGGGTGTTATCTGTGTACGGATGATGTCGCCACTTTTGATAGCGTTTTTGATAGTTTCTATAAATTCTGTTTCGTGTGTCTCGATACGAAATGAGACAAAGTGTGTCCCGATGTAGGTCGAGACGACATCGAGCGCTTCTTGGGTATAGCCACTTGCAGATTTTCACCATTTTATCGTCTTTTTCTCAAGCAGAGGAAGTGCATCAGCTGTGCGCATGATGGCAGCTTTGACTGAGTCTATGACACAGAGAAATGGCGGGAGTTTTTCACCACGATTGAGTCATTCTTGGACATAGTGCAGGAGCTGGGTAAACATCTCGTAGGTTGAGACTTTTCATCCTACTTTTGCTTCAAACCAGACTTCTTCGGTTTGGATATCGATGAGATTTTTTTGATAGGTCTTGAGTCAGAGTGCTTTGATATAAGCATCCTTTACATCTTCTTCACTGGTAGCTTGTTGGAGTTTTTCGTAGAGGGACATAATAAAAAATACGCTATAGTTCAGAGTATATGCATTTGATTTATTTTTCTATTTTTTCTCCACCCACATAGCATCCCCGAAACTGAGAAATCGGAAGTTGTGTTCGAGGGCGTATTGGTACGCAGATTGCATATTTTCTAGCTCCATAAACGCAGCGACGAGGACGAGAAGAGACGTTCGTGGTGCATGGAAATTGGTCACGAGAGCATCAACGATTTTGAATTCATATCCTGGCGTGATATAGAGATTCGTATCGCCTGAATAAGACGAGTTTGCTAGGTTTACTATGCTTGCTGGGTTTTTTAGGCTATTGATTCAACTTTCTGAATCATCAATATATCCTTCATTTTTCTTTTTTAATTTTTCTTTTTTAATTGATGAGAGCTTGCCTTGAGCTAATGACTCCATAGCTCTCATGGAAGTTGTGCCGACGGCTATCACTCTTCCCTTTCGATTATTGAGAAGCTCAAGAGTCTCACGTGGGATAGTCACAAACTCGGAATGAATCTGATACTGCGTCACATCATCTTCGTAGATAGGCTTAAATGTTCCTGGACCGATATGGAGCGTGACATGAGCTATCTTCACTCACATGCCCTGGATTTTTTGAAGGAGCTCGGGCGTAAAGTGACGACCTGCTGTCGGTGCGGCGGTAGAACCGAGATGTTCGGCATAGACGGTCTGATAGAGCTCAGAGTTTTCGAGATGTTCGGTGATATACGGAGGGAGAGGGATTTCTCCATATTTTTGAAGGACTTCGAGCCATTCGTGGTGTGGCACGGGAACTTTTACCAGTCGGCCCGCATAGGTCTCCCCTACTATCTCCAGCGTCATTCAGTTTTCGAGAATAATCGTTCGGCCTGTTTTGAGACGCTCTCCAGGGAAACACATGATCTCCCAGATGTCTGGAGAGGTATTTCGGAGAAAGAGACATTCTACAGGCTTAGTTTTGTGTTTTAATTTGTGAGTTTTAAGTTCTGAACCGTCAAAAATTCCATCATTCTTCATTTTTCATTCTTCATTTTTCATTATCAAATGAGTGACTCATTTGATGCGCGCAGGCATGACTCGTGTATCATTGATCACGAGGATATCATCAGGACGAAGAAGTGAGGTGATATCTCGGAAAGTAATTTCAGAGAAGTTTTCTTGAGAATCTGAAACGAGAGTCTGAGAGGAAATACTGTTTGAGCGTCCTGAAGCCTGGCGCACAGCTGCTGAATTGTTGAGCGAGTTTATTTCCTCTCAGCAGTTTTGGATACTTTTGCTGTCAAAAGTATCAAGAGAGCCAACACATCTGCAAACAAGAAGCCTGGAAGCATCTCTCGGTTCGAGCGGATTTTGTGCGATTTTTTCAAGAGGAAGTGAATAGTCGAAGAGTTCTGTTTTCATACGAGTATGCTCGGATAGTCGTGATTTTTTATTCAAAATCAAGGAAATATTGATAGGGGGCAACTATATCTAGAGTCAAAGGATTCAGTTTGCATTGACTCAAAAATATCGATAATTTGTCGAAATCATTTTATGAGCACCTACCAAGCCGGCCCACTTCTTTCCCAGATACAGTATCCACGCGATATGCGTGAGAAATTCAAACTCGAAGATCTCCCTCAGATATCCTCAGAGGTCAGACAGTATATCATCGATGTTATTTCAGAAATCGGTAATAGTCACTTCGGAGCGAGTCTCGGTGTTGTAGAGCTCACGGTCGCTCTTCACTATATTTTTAATACTCCAGAAGACCAACTCATCTGGGACGTCGGTCATCAGGCCTACGGTCACAAGATTCTCACAGGTCGGCGAGAAGTGTTTCATACCAATAGAACGAAGTGAGGTATTTCTGGTTTTCCAAAAAGAAGCGAGAGTGAATATGACACATTTGGTGTTGGGCATTCATCGACATCGATTTCAGCGGCACTCGGTATGGCTATCGCGAGTCAGGCAAAGTGAGAGCACGAGAAACAACATATAGCGGTGATTGGTGACGGGGCCATGACAGCAGGTCTCGCATTTGAGGGTTTACACAATGCTGGTTCACAAAATGCCAATATCCTCGTGATACTCAATGATAACAATATGAGTATCGACCCAAATGTCGGAGCACTGCGTGATTATTTCACAAAAATCACTACCTCACATACATTCAATTTTGTACGCGATGAAATCCGCGATTTGTTTAGCGAAGTCGGCAAGCTCTGAAATGTGACAAAAGAATTCCTCCAACACACAGAACAAGGCCTGAAGTGAATACTCATGAAAAATAGTAACCTCTTTGAGTCTCTCCATTTTCGCTACTTCTGACCTGTTGATGGTCATGATGTGGTAGGTCTCGCGAAAACTCTCAGAGATTTGAAGGACATACCAGGACCGAAACTCCTGCACGTGCTCACTAAAAAAGGAAAAGGATATAAATATTCAGAAGAAGGTAACGAGACAACTTGGCACGCTCCTGGGATTTTTAACAAAGAAACGGGTGAGATTTTAAAAAGCACTCCAACCACTCCTCAACCACCAAAATATCAGGACGTTTTCGGACATACCATCGTCGAGCTCGCAGAAAAAAATCCAAAAATTATGGGCATCACCCCTGCAATGCCGTCAGGCTCTTCACTCAATATCATGATGAAGGCTATGCCCGAACGAGCTTTTGATGTTGGTATTGCTGAGCAACATGCAGTAACCTTTTCAGCTGGTCTCGCAACGCAAGGGATGATTCCGTTTTGTAATATCTATTCGTCGTTTATGCAGAGGGCCTACGATCAGGTCATCCATGATGTCGCAATACAAAACCTCAATGTGATATTTTGTCTCGACCGAGGAGGCTTTGTCGGAGCGGATGGAGCAACACATCATGGGGTGTATGATCTCGCCTATATGCGCTGTATACCGAATATGATAGTCTCTGCACCCATGAATGAATCAGAACTTCGCAATCTCATGTATACGGCTCAGCAGGATAATATGGGACCTTTTTCTATTCGTTATCCTCGGGGCAATGGTGTCATGGTCGACTGGAGAACACCACTCGAACTCATCGAAGTCGGAACAGGTCGATGTATCACTGAAGGTGAAGATGTAGCGATAATCTCGATTGGTCATCCAGGAAATTTTGTTCAAAAAGCTCTCCCTGAACTCGAGAAAGAAGGCATCAAGCCAGCTCACTATGATATGCGTTTTGTGAAGCCTCTCGATGAGAAACTTCTGCATACAATTTTCCAGAAATTCAAAAAATTCATCACCATCGAAGACGGCTGTATCATGGGTGGTATGGGCTCTACAGTACTCGAATTTATGGCAGATAATAATTATTCGGCACAGGTTATTCGCCTCGGTATTCCCGACAAATACATCCACCATGGAACTCCAGCCGAGCTCTATGCTGAATGCGGGTTTGATACGAATTGAGTTATTGAGAGTGTGAGAAAAATTATTTAAACCAGGCGAAATTTAGAAACGAGAGTTCGAGAGTAAATACTGTCTGAGCGTCATGAATACAGAACAAAGTTGCTGAAGAGCAGAGCGAGATTATTTACTCTCGGCAGTTTTGGGTACTTTTGCTGTCAAAAGTACCAGAACGAATCGGTAGTTGATTATTACCCATTTTTCCTATACTCTCCGCATGTCCTACGCCTCTCCAGTCATCCTCAGTTTCGATAAAGCCAGTTTTGCCTTCAATGATGGCAAAAGAGTGATTCTCAATGAAGCGAGTTTCTCTATTCGTGAAAATACGAAAATCACCATCATGGGTCAAAATGGTGCTGGTAAATCCACGATGTTCAAACTCATCATGGGCGAGCTCAAGCTCCAATCAGGGAAGATGAATCTTGTCCCAGGAAAGACCGTCGCTATCTCACGACAGGTTATCCCTCGTGATCAGATGTATCTCACGGTGAAAGAATATTTCGCCACAGCCTTTAAAAATCCTGATAACAAACTCGAACGCAAAATCACTGATGTCCTCGATGAGGTCAATCTCGTAGCACCGCTCGATAAAACACTCAAACAATTCTCAGGCGGACAACAGGCTCGTCTCCTCCTCGCACACGCCCTCATCCAGGAACCAGATATCCTCCTCCTCGATGAGCCAACGAATAATCTCGATACAGCAGGTATCAGTCATCTCATCAGTTTCATCCTCGGGTATGAAAAAACTGTCGTCGTTATCTCGCATGATGCAGACTTTCTCAATATGTTTACTGATGGCGTCCTCTATCTCAATATCCAACGTCAGACCGTCGAGCAATACTGGGGAAACTATTATGACGTCGTCGATCAGATCGCGGCTCAGATAGAAAAAGAACGCATGCAAAACGCTCGAATGGAAAAAGAAATCCAGGATTCAAAAGACAAAATCAATTTCTTTAGTAACAAAGGAGGTAAGATGCGTAAACTCGCGAGCAAGCTCCGTGAGGACGTCGAAGAAGCAGAAGAAAATAAAGTCGCTGTACGAAAAGACGATAAAACTATTCCAAAATTTACGATAGAATTTCCAAACCTCATCGGACCAATAGTGCAGATAAATAGTCTCAGCCTCATGAGTCCACTCACGCACGATGTCGTCCATGTGCCATTTTCTCTCACCGTCAAAAAACGTCAGCGATATATCCTCAAAGGGCCAAACGGTATCGGTAAATCAACACTCTTGAAGCGTCTCACAAGCGGCCAAGATGAGGATGCAGTTATCACACCAGAAGTCTCTATTGGGTACTATAGCCAGGATTTCGATGCGCTCGATATGAACATGAACGTCTGGGATTCTCTTCACTCTGTCACAACAGAATGCACTGATCAAGACGTGTATAAAGTCGCGGCTCAGTTTCTCCTCATCGGTGACCTCCTAAAAAATCCGATTTATGCTCTCTCAGAAGGTCAAAAAGGTCTCCTCTGCTACGCTCGATTTGTCCTCCAGAAGCCCCACCTCCTCATCCTCGATGAACCAAGTAATCATATCAACTTCCGTCACCTCCCCGTCATCGCTGAAGCACTCAATGACTATGAGGGTGGTATTATTATGGTTAGCCACGATGATGCTTTTGTAGAGAAAATCGACGACCTCGAAGAGATTGATTTGAAGAGACTTTTAGGAATATAAACCAAAAGAATATGGGCAAAATAGGCACTCGCGAAGAATGGAAAAAAATTCTATGAAACCGAACTATGATTGGACGAGACGGTTGTCCATTTTGCGATATTAAAGAAGATACTTCTTGAGTTATCTGGAGAGGCAAGCACTGGTTTATTAAAATCAACGATTACCCCTATACAGGCACAAAAGACCATATCATGGCTGTTCCCTATGAACATCATGTCTGTGCTCATGGATTTGACACAGAAACATGGGCAGAAATGGAACACGTGCATGCATGGGTACGAGATTTCTATGGTGAAAAAGGATATTTTTCTTTTACTCGCGAAACAGCAAATGATGGCGACAGAGATACCAGAAGTATCGAACACTATCATATGCACTTCTGCGTTGGACGTCTGCAAGGGAAATATCTCAGAAATATGCTTCAAAATCAGGGGTTTCCTGTGGAGCAGGATTTATAATATTTATTTTGAGAATAATTAAAATTTAATTATACTTGAATTCCAAGTACCTTTTTCAATCACTCAATGTATACAAAAATCCAATATGAAAAAGAGCTCACCTATCACTTAAAGTTAATTAAGGAAAAAAGTGAAGAATTAAAAAATATTTTTTTAGATCGTGTAATAGAGTACAAAGAGAAAGCTAAAGAATTTTGAGAAGCAAATGCTGAAGATAAGGAAACCTTAAATAACATCGGATATATACCGATTCTTCCAGAAGACGAATCTTTAACATATAAAAATGCATTGCCAAAACCTTATTTCTTGCATTGTTCAAATGAAAATAAGATTTATTTCTATATTTCTGGGCATCAAATCAGAATCTCTAATATCATTCCTTATACTGACGAACAAGCTAGACAACTTAGATATAATTGATATGAGAAAACTTCTATTAGTTTTGAAAATGGGATTATAATAACTGAAACATTGAGTGAAAGAACTGTTAGTAAAAACAAAAAAACTGGGGTTACTAATATATCAGAGTCCTTACAAGCAGATCAAGATGAAATCATGCGGAGCAGTGAACAAGGAATAACGCTTATTCACTGAGTCGCTGGTAGTGGAAAAACTAATATCCTACTTCATCGCATTGATTATTTAATACACGAGAAAAAAATATCTCCAAATGATATCATGTTATTGTGCTATAATAAACCACTAAAACAATATTTAACACACGCATTGGGAGAGATAGTTTTCGAAAAAATGCCAGTAATTGATAACATCGATCATTGGCTATTTAGCACTATCAAGGATTCGAATTTTGTTTATGATCAAAAACTAAAACAAGGCTACTCTCGAAAGACTGGGTACTCATTTGATTTCAAAATTAAGAAAGAAATCGAAGAAGAGCTTTATAAAATAAATATAGATGATTTAGATGATTTTGTATTGAAAAATAAAGATTTCTTTTCCTTAAACTTAAAACTGATTAAAGTTGAATGAAATAAAATACTTATATGTTTTAATGATTATTGGACGCATCATTTATTCCCTTTTATAAAAGAAAAATATAAGCTGTCTTATTCTAGTGATTGAACTTACAGAGCAAAACTGTCTTGAATATTCATGATATATACAATACAAAAACTATTACTACAAGAATATAAAAGCCCACAAATTTTTTCATTAGGTAATAGTTTTAAACATATATTGATAGATGAATTTCAGGATTTATCTAGTATATATTTACTTCTTGCAAAGCTTTTTGTAACAGAATGAATAACTCTTGCTGGAGATATTACGCAAAGTATTTTTCTTAATCCTTACTCATGAGACATTAGAGAGAAATACAGACCTGATAGAATGTTTAGCCTTAATTTAACACACAGATCAACCGAAGAAAGTATAAAATTTGCAAATGCATTTTTGCAAAAAAATAAAAATTACCTCAAATCAGAACTGTCGACCAAAAAAGGAGAGAAACCATTAATTGCACTGTGCAAAAATAATGGCTCCTTTATTAAATTGCTAGAAAATGCAATGAGAAAATATTCTGACTCTAACTTTGCCATATGTGCACCTAGCAATAAATATCTACAAGCTGCGGGGGAGCTAATTAAAAATAATGAATATTTAGCAGAACACATTGATGTCCATTTAGATAAGGATTGGGATTTTAATAAACGTCTACACGTGGCACCATTTCAATCAATTAAGTGATTAGAGTTTGACTATGTCTTTGTTAAATGAATAGATACTTTTCTCACTTCTGGTTTATTCTGAAACAAAGAAAATCAACTTTATACAGTCTTAACAAGAGCAAGAAAAAGAGTCATTATGCCTATATTTGAAATGAAAACTTTAGAACAAATAAAAGATAAAGTGGGCTCAGAATTGTACGATTTTGTAGAATATCAATAAAATCTGGTAATTAAAAAAATCCTAATAGAATCATCGCTATGAACAAATTCGATATTATGATAGTCACAGTGCCTAATTCGGCACTGTTCCCAGACGGGATTCATCCAGAGGGTTTTATCCCTCATGCTGAGCGAGATATGCGTAGCATTATTCTCTCCAATTTTGGCTATACACGCCGTGGTGATGCTGAGGTAGATTTTACCATGAAACAGCCTATCTCGTATGCTATCATCCGCAATACTGAAGGAAAAATATTTGCCTATCAAAGAGGCCAGAAGCGAACGGAAGCACACGAAACCCGCCTCGCTGGAAAATGGGCGTGTGGTATCGGTGGGCATATCGAAAAAGAAGATGAAACAGGTGATATCCTC
>CAZJBQ010000004.1:35459-61585 GCA_964544625.1 uncultured Candidatus Peribacteria bacterium
TGACTCCCTCATCCGTGAACTCGAAGAAGAAATAACACTCCACGGAAAAATCCTCTCCGTTGATCCTATCGGCTACATTAATAGTGAAAAAGATGAGGTCAGCAAAGTCCATATCGGCGTTCTCTACGTCATCACCACAGACTCTCTCACAGCGACAGGCAGCGAAGAAGTCGTGAATGAAGGATTTTATACACCCGAAGAACTCCACGAAATGATGAAAAACCCTGATACTATCTGGGAGGAGTGGACGAAGATAGCTCTGAAAGCGGTTATTGGATAACTTTGAAGAACGGAAAAAGGGTTTTTAGGGGACAAACTGTTTAAGGTCCATGAATACAGAACTGATAGATGATAAAACTGACCGAGTTTTTGTCCCCTAAATGCTTTTGTTACTTTTTGCACAAAAAGTAAAACAAGGGGAACTCACAGGCCTGGATTTACTCGAAGTGCAGAGTTGCACTTCTCCCCTTCGCGGGAATGACGCAAAGGTATGAATTTGCATTCTCCCGTTTTCTTTTACTATACCTCTATGCTCGAAATCAAGAATTTACATGCATCTGTCGCTGATACTGAGATACTTCACGGTATCGATGTCACTTTCGAGAAAGGAAAAAACACCTGTATTCTCGGGAAAAATGGCTCTGGGAAGTCTTCTCTTGCCAGTATCATCATGGGCAATCCTGCTTATGGAGTCACAGAATGAACTATTACTCTCGATGATGAAAATCTCCTCACTATGGCTCCAGAAGAACGCTCTCTGAAGGGGATTTTTCTCTCATTTCAGAATGTGACAGAAATAAAAGGAATCAAAGTCAGTGAATACCTCAGAACTATCTACAATCTCCACCTCCCCCGTATCGCACCCTGAACAAATGCTCTCTCTCCGATGCTCTTTTCTCGCTTCTTAAAGGCTATTCTCGCGAGTTGTGACATTCCTGAATCATTTATGGAGCGTGATCTGAATGTGTGATTTTCTGGTGGAGAGAAGCGAAAACTCGAAGTACTGCAATTAAAACTCCTCAAACCGACGTATATTATCCTCGATGAGATAGACTCAGGTCTCGATCTCGATGCCTTTAAGCTCGTTGCCAAGATGCTCTCTGAATGTAGTGGGCCAGATACGAGTATCATTATTATCACTCATTACTTTGAGATACTGGAGAGCTTTCAAGTAAACCAGGTCGTTGTTATGGATAAAGGACTTATTGCACGCCGTGGTGGTGTTGAACTCGCAGCAGAAATACGACAAAAATGATTCAAAGAATGAGAATAGTCTAAAAATGGGCTCAAACAGTCCTTCTGTCAAGCGTATAGACCCCTCCAATATTTTGCATCAAGAAAAAATGCATGGTAGGATGTACCTATATGCCATCCAACAATTACTCTGCTGATCGCAATGAACGTGTCATTGCCCGCAAAAACAACGCAAAAAAAGAACTCCTCGGGAAATATAAACTCCCAAAGACTACACGCTATGTTTCCTGTATTGATCTCCATGATAGCAAAACTCGTGATTTTGTGATTCAGGGGCTCGCCGATCTCGGTGTAGCAGTCTTTATCACTGGAAAAACAGCAAGCAAAAGTTCTCTTATTAAGAGCGTATCTGATTTTGATGAAGAATTCCTCGAAGGATGTGATTTTCTCGTTTCTGATAGCCACACAAGTCCAGCTCGCATCACGGCTTGTATCCTCGCTGGTATCATCCCTGTCGTTCCAAAAAACACCCCATTCAAAGGGATGTTTTCACAATTTGACCCTATGAAATTCACAGGAAATAGTTTTGTCTATGAAGGTGGCCAATACCAGATTTTCGCTTCAGTAGTGGCGCTTCTCGAGAATATGAAGTTCCCTGCTGATCGCGAGATTCTCCTCAAAAATGTCGTCAAAACTCTGTAATTAAATATATATTTTATTTTGGCCTCAAACCTTTGCGTTATGAGGCCTTTTTTATATCATGTCGGGCATATGCGTAGTTCTCGATTAATAATTTTTGGCGTTCTCATCCTCGATGTCATCAGTATCGGGATTATGATACCGGCTTTTGATGCCATGCGTACATTTTATAATCTCTCTGATTGGACAGGTACTATACTCGGGCACACGATAACCATGACGCCTGGTACACTGATTAGTCTGGGTATTGCTATCTACTCACTCTGTGCTTTCTTTAGTGCACCAATCCTCGGAAGGCTCTCGGATAAATATGGACGGAAATATCCGCTCATCATCTGTGTCATTGGAACCTGTCTTTCCTATCTCCTCCTCCTCGTCACGCAGAACTATTGGTGGTATATGATTTCTCGTGTCCTCAATGGCCTTACTGGCGGGAATATCAGCATCATCCAAGCAATACTTGCGGATATTTCACCTACTGCTGAAGAACGCAACAAAAACTTTGGTCTTTTGGGTGCTATTTTTGGTATAGGATTCATCATTGGGCCACTTCTTGGGACGGTTTTTATGAAACTCGCAAATATCGAAACTATATTTATCTTCGGAGCTGTTTTTTCTCTCGTAGAAATAATTGCTATTGCTATCCAATACAGAGAAACACACACGCCCGATAAAACAGTGAAGATTTCTCTCAATCTCGCAGTGCCATTTATCCGATATTTTAGCATGAAGCCTATCTCTCGCTATCTCTGGTCATATTTGATTCTCAATACTGGTATATTTCTCTTTCAGGCGGTTATGACGCTCGCTATCAGTCAGTACTTTGGCGTTCCTGGTGAAGATATCGGATATTATCTCGCTATTCAATGAGTTCTTATCGCCTTTAATCAAGGGTATCTCTTCTCCCGTTTCTGGACAAAAAAATTCACACCTTATGCAAGTATTATCGGACTCCATATCATCGGTATGATAGTATTTATGTTGATGGGGACTGTTCAAAATTGGACTTTCTTCGTCATCCTCTGGCTCGGTATATCACCTCTTTCATCACTTATAGGGGCTTTTTATACTACTGAAATTATCGCTCATACTGATAAAAAAGAAGCAGGTGGAGTCAATGGAGTTCTCAGTTCTATCGGATCTATCACGATGATTGTAGGACCAATTATCGGGGGCTTTCTTCTCTCGACGAGTATTAGAACTTTTTGGTGAACCGCCTTTTTTGTATTGATAAGCCTACTCATTATGCTCTCTCAAAGAAAAAAAATATAGCCTATGCGTCTCTGGAAGAAAAAAATACCCAACGAAAAAGATCCTCTCTGGAAAATATCGCCACGAGTCATAGATAGAAGTACCATCACATACACAAAAGTTCGAAAGAATACCACACCGACGATAGACCATATCCGTGCTGCTCTGGCCTGGATAAAGAATTATTTGCGGACAGTGGGCTGGATTTTTATCGGTGGACTTTTGGTGGTTTTTATAGTTGTGATGAACACGACGCCTATGTTTTCTCTGAAGCCAGATCGTATCGAGCTTGAGCTCAATCCAGAGCCAGTTTTTGATAGAGTCGGCATCAGCTCAATACTTCGAGACTTCGCTGGGAGAAACATCCTCACGCTGTCAACAAAGGAAATATTTAAAAACCTCTCCCAGAGTATCCGACATATCCAGTCCGTCGAAAAGACGCTCCTCTTCCCTGATGGCATCCGTATAAAAGTTTCTTCTTTTCCTCCTCTCTATAGAGCCTACATTGGTGAAGAGATATTTCTCCTGACAGAAAATGGCCAACTCATCACCGATATACCAGCCGTAGAAGTCCAGGGCCTCAATATACACACACTCGCCCAAGATCCGCAACTTCAACGAAATACCCCTATACATCAAGACGATATGTATCTCCTAGGACTCATACTCTCTACTTGGAAAAGAGAAATGCCAGACAGGCCTATCGGACAGATAGATTTCTACGACCAAGAAAAAGAAGTCCATCTCACGAGTCAAAATACTCGTTTTATCCTCACTCTCTATGATGGTAGTGTGCAAATATCTACTCTCGCTCAACTCATCAAACGAGAACTCATCAACGTCTCCCGACAATACTATATCGATTTACGTATACCTGGTAGACTCTATTCGTGCGATCGCGATAAAACTGAATGTGCTCAGAATATCGTGAATATCTACCAATAATTACACGCCACGAAATATCTGAAATATGCCAACAAAGATATCATCCAGTTGGTTTGTTTTGAGGACTATTTTGGTGACGTCCCAAAATGTCTTTGGGATAGTGCTTTTCTCATAAGAAGTACCGAGAAACAAATCACCGAAAACATACTGCTGGAGAAAATCGTATTTTTCCTTTAACGCTGGCTCAGACTGAGCTCTTCGCTGAAAATCTTTGTTATGAAAAACATAAAATGCAAAAGCTTCTGCGAAATCTTCGTATTGGTTGGTAGCGGCATATCCAGATATAAATGATGATCCTGACATATCCGAACGCATCACAGTAGGCTCCGTCCATGATATATCATAAAAAAGAGATGATGGGTCGCTATGACCACTCCTGCTTTTGAGGAAGTAAATATCAATCATGTGCCCGAACTCATGGACTAATACTTTTGATGCTTCGGTGATGGATGTCATCGTCGCAGAGAGGGTAACTGTTTCATTGTACACCTGGCCTCTTGGGCTCACTCTCTTTGTATCAATAATAACAGGAAAATCCCAGAGTGTGTCACGGAAATAGGGTCACTCCGTGACAGTATGAATCATACTGGTATAGCCCGCTGGCGCTGCAGTATTTTTGGGGTTTATCTGTATAAGAACTGGGGAGGTGAAAACTGCTGGCTCCCCTGGAGCTGGTGTCTCTTCTGGAACAGGATTATTTTGGACTACTGAGGTCTGAGTCTCCGTTATTTGCCGTATTGTTTCGATTTTTTTAACCGTTTCTTCGGCTTTCTGGGTCGACATAGTTTTGAGCGCATTCTGGATTATGTCGCGATTATCTGAGAAATATTTGAGGACATTTTTCTCTTTTTGACCATTTGTTGTCGAAGAAAAATAGGAAATACCTTTCTCATCTGGAGCCAAAGAATAGGTACTTTTTGGAGCAAGAGATTCAAATTTTTCTTCGGTCGGATTGAAGAATCTGGGTGTCCCTGCCGTTATTGTCTGGATGATAATCAGGACGACAAGCGTCATCAAAAAAAATAAAACAAAAATAACAGGATATGATGTTTTATTTAAATACTTCATAGGTGAGATTTATAAGTCCTGTGATGATGATACTCGCGGCGAGCATGACAAAAAAACCAATGAGAACAGAACCAACTTTCGATTTATACTGTTCTTTGGCCTCTGCACTCAGTGGCAAGACTAGTATCAAGCCTATCCATACGATGATACCAATGGCCAATATACTCGCTATGATCTGTATACGATTAATCATCAATGCTGTGAAAGTACGAAAATCAGAACCTGATTCCGTAACGGCATAGTTTGGATCAGCTGTTGGGTCAATTCCAGAGTTTGGATTACAATTTTTGAAATCAGAACGTATATCGCCTGCACTAAATGAACACTCGGCAGTAGCAATATGAAAGGTGCCGAAGCCCAGAAACACAAAAAGTATGAGAGAGAGTACGTATTTCATATTTATATGCGGATATTAACGATAAATTGGACTATAAACAATGCGAAAGGTATCAGTGCAAGGCCTACAACAACATATAAGAGGGATTTGAGAGAGCTAGTAATCTCTTCGGTGCTTCCTGGTGCCCAGAGGAGCTTGGCACCTATGTAAATAATATAGGCAACAGCTATGATTCCTATGAAGGCAAAAAGCCAGAATTTTATTTCTTGGGCTATGCTTACATAGTTGATATTAGTGGTATCAACTGTGACATTTGGTATCACTTCTTTGGGCCCTTCGACGAGTGCTCATTGCAAGTCACTTGCTGCATAGACGGCAGTAAACAAAAAAACAGAGATGGCGAGGAGTATCGTTTTCATAGAATTAGAATTGGAGACTATTAGGAATCACATCTATAAGGGCTATCATCCCCCAGGCTGCAACACTCAAAATGACACCTATCAGGATAGCTATGATGTATTTTTTGGCTGACTCCGTCTTTTCTTCATCTCCATGAGACATAATATACATGATTCCTACGAGACATATACCGAGAACAGCCGCTATGGCTGTGATATCTTGGAGCATAGTTACCGCAAATTCTAGAAAATTCGTCACACTATCATCGTCACTCCCAATACTCGGACCTGGTAAACCAGTATCCGCTTCCAGAGCAGCTCACCAAACAGTTGTTGCCAAAAAGGCTACAATTATACTCCCAATATATTTCATAATGTCATAATTATAACGTAAGCGAGGAGTCCTATGAGCAATCCTATGACTGCATCTTTGAGGATTCCTTTTCATTTTTCAGTTTGTTCAGAGCTCGCTCCTCCGAGAACCATATGAAAACCTCCGAGAACAACCATAACAGTTGCTCCTATGGCCATCAGTGTGGTCAAAAGCGGTATCATAGCAATGATATAATCGGAGATATTTTCGATACCATTATCAGTGGTGAGGCGACTCGGCGTCGGAAATATCTCAGAAAGTTCCATAGTATATGATGTCGTACCAAGCAAGGAATTTGAAATAGCAAAAATACTACTATAAAGCGCATACGTGAGGTATCAGGCAAGGTATTTGGTCTTCATATGTGTAATATTGCCACATTATCCTTCCAAATGCAAAAAAAATTGCAAAAAAAACACTTTTTGATACACTCCGGTGGTCCTAAGAAAAATTATGCAAATTATTACTCTCACTTCAGCAGTTATTTTGATAGTTCTCATCCTCCTCCAGGTACGCGACGGTGGGCTCAATGTAGCGGTATCTAGCACACTCCAAGCCCCTATCGAACGTCGTGGCCCAGCCAAGACTCTTCATATTGGCACAATTCTTACTTCACTTGTATTCATTGGTAGTTGCCTCGTGACATTCTTTTCATAAAAATAACATACCCTCGTATGAGTATTTATTCTGAGATAAAAAAATACTTGCTCTATTTAGTGGGTGCCTTTTGTGTGCTCATAATAGCACACATTGGCGTCCTGTATCTCTACCATGACGCAAAACATTATCCTCTTCCTGGTGGCACCCTTAATATATGAATCGTGGGGAAAATGCCTACGCTCGATCTCACTCTCGTCGATACAAAAATAGAGAATAATTCGAACGATACAGTCCTCAAGTTCTTGTTTCGTGGACTTTTACACTATTCTATCGATGATAAAAAACTCGTGGGAGATATCGCAAGTTGTGGTATTGATGGCTTCCCGACAGTACGCTGTACACTGAACAAAAATATCCTCTGGAATGATTGATCGCCACTGACTATCGAGGATATCATTGCAACATATGATTACTTCCGTGAAAACGCCAAAAATGATGGAACGAAAGCACGTCTTTCGGTTGTTTCTGCTACCGAAGATAAAGGAGATATCGTCTTCCAATTCAAAACACGAGATGCTACTACTATGGATGTCCTCATGCTCCCTATTCTCAGAAAAAGTGATATAGGAGAAACCAAAAATATCAAGGATTATTCTTTTAGTGGTCCCTACACCTATTACAGCTCAGAAGAAGAAAAAGAATCCCTCCTGTTTCGAAGAAATAGATACTATTCGTCCGAATGACTCATTCAATACTTTGACCAAATACGTTTTGCCTTTGGAGAAACTCTTGCTCTTGTTCAGAAACATATCGATGCCGATATTATTTTGAGCGACAAAGCGCTTGAGAAAAAGTGATTTGAGGTCAATAAGTATACACGTCCAGTATTTTATGGAGCATTTTTGAATGCAGTATCTCTGCCAAAAACCCTCCGTCATGCACTCTTAGTAGATATCTTGAGCCCTCTCGATAAACAAAGTACTGATTTTGCCTCCCAAGAGAATATATTTTTCTGAGAAGTCCCAAATACAATAAAAGTTGGTGGTGAGAGTATATTTTTCCAAACAGTCTTTTCTCTGTGATACAGTTTCGGTGGTACAACACCTCCGCCAGAGCCCGAATCAACCGTAGAGCCAGTTCTCGTCAAGAAACTTCAATTCATCAATCGTCCTGGTAACATGACTCCTCTCTTTATGACTGAATCAGAGATGGAAATCACTGGTAAAACCCCAGACGGAACTACGCGTGTTACAGTCAATAATTATGCATTAAAAGGATTCAATCCTCGAACAAAACAATTCTCTTATCGTGTAAAAAAAGAATTCGGCAACCTCATCCTCGGCGAAAACTCATATCGAGTAGTATTTTTTGCTGGCAATAAACAAATTGGTGAAGAAACTCTCACAATATATCATCATACAGTAGCTGATGAGTTGGCAAAAATAAAGGCTGAATGGAAAGAAAAAAATACACCAAAAGTTATTCCAAAACCAGTCGTCATAGATCCGACACTCGATCCGAAGAAGCTCTATGCTCGAAATGGCACACCAATGAAGCTCAAAATCGTCGTTCAGTCGGACATTCCTTATCTCACAGAAATGGGCGAAAAAATATCGACAAAACTCATGGATCTCGGAGTAACAACTGAAACACAGGTTCTCTCTATGGGCGATATACAGAAAAATATTCAGGATCCAAAATTCACTTATGATATCATACTCACTGGAGTTAATTTGGGGGTATTTCACTATAACATAGGACCATTTTTTCATTCTGGACAAGTGCGAGAAGGGTATAATCTATCTCGTGTACGTGATGCACGACTCGATAGCCTCCTAGAAAAACTCACCGACAGACTCTACGATACAGCACCAGACAAACTCAGAGCTCTGCAAGTAAATATAAACAAAAGTCTCGAGCAAGAATCTCTAGTTTATGCTCTTGGATCACCTTTTGAATACATGTTAGCAAAACCGAGTCTGCTCGGGCGAGATAACGTCGAGTTTATACCAGGCAGAGAGTTGCTCATTGAGCTCATAGCAAATACTTATTTCAAAGAGGGTTATAAAAGAGAAACCGCTTGAAAGAGTCTAACAGGATTTATCGAATGGTTATACAATGAACTCTTCCCCTCTACATAAACACCTAGAAAGTGCATGGAAACTCACCAGTACTGCAAAAAAAATAAGGCATTTTAATTTTTTTGGGTCGCTCATAGAAACCATCATTCTCTCAGTTACACTCATATATCAAATAGGGTATGTATGGCTCGATGTCATGCACAAAAAATCTGATTTTTTTGTTTGGCTCAGGGAGTTTGCTACCAATCTCCTCTGAAATCATAGACTATGATTTATAGGGAGCGTTATATGAGTGGGCGTATTTTATTTTCTGGTCAATTTTCTCCTCAAAAATGTTTTTAATGCTGGCTTAGTGTATCTCATACGTGCCTACATGAATCGGAACGAACGAGAGTATCGAGTTATGCCGGCTTTTACCTTTTGATGGAGAAAATCTGTGAAACTCGCCGAATATCAGTCATTTCTTTTTTGGTCAAAACCAGTCTACATCTTCTATATATTTTTCTGGGGTTATCGTCTCTTGAGTGAAGAATGGTGGCTCATTTTTTTGATGGCAGGTATTTTTATCGTTGCGTTGGTTATAACTCGTTTTTTGTTTGAATACGCCCGTCTCTTTATTATATTACAAGATAGATGAGTCTTTGAATCTCTCGGCCTCTCTATGACCATGGCGATAGAAAATATTGGTGTTACTTTCAGACTCTTCTTCTCTCTTATACTCGTCTATTTACGTGAAATAATACTGCTTATTGGTATTTTCATGCTCCCTTTTCTCCTGAGTTGGCTCGTTACTCTCGGACTAGCAGATGTATTTTTACAAGGTGTTTTTATCGTCATAGGACTAGTATATCTGACATTTTTAATTATAGTGTCGGCGATGAATTCCGTTATAGAGATTTTTATCGAATCTCTCTGGTATTCTGTTTTTCTCGAAAATGGCTGACATGCTGCTCATACCTCGTCTCATCATGGAGAGTGACATGGTCACGGTCATGGACACAATCAGCATACTGCACATCATAATCATCACTAATATTTTTTTATGACACATATCGACACCATTCGGACTCTTGCTCAAGGATTCTTTGAGTCTCTCGGAATAGAGTTTTCGGGATTAGAGGTCACCGAACAAGACGCAGACGGACATATCTAT
Source organism: uncultured Candidatus Peribacteria bacterium (assembly GCA_964544625.1). Taxonomy (GTDB): domain Bacteria; phylum Patescibacteriota; class Gracilibacteria; order BD1-5; family JAGOOR01; genus JAGOOR01. The sequence goes on from CAZJBQ010000004.1 coordinate 45,559, forward strand.
TCAGTCAAAATTACTTCTCCTGATTCGCCTCTTTTGATCGGCCCACACGGTCGTACGCTCGAAGAAACTCAGAGCCTCTTGATTCAAATGTGTGAGAAATCACTCGCTACTCATTGTCTCATACACCTCGAGATCAATGACTACCTCGCAGAGAAACAAAAGCGACTCTTCGCTATCGTTGATAGAAAGATTGAGCTCGCTAAGAAGAATGGTATAGACCAAGTCATCTACGAACTCACTGGATACGAAAGAAAACAAGTGCATGCCTACATTAGCGAACAACACACTGATGTCGTCACAAAAAGTCTCGATGGGGAACGTGGTCGAGAGCTCCATATCATGCTTAGAGAAGGTGTCCTCCCTACTGGACCTGAAGAAGAAAAACCAGTCGCTCCATCAATTGCACGAAAATCAGACGCATCGGCAGATCTAGCGAAACTCGATCTCGAAGGCACTAACATATAATTTACCTCTCCCCTTGCTATGAAAAAAATAATTCTTTTCGCTGTTGTTTTAGTTTCCTTTTGGGTTGCTATACCTTGGACATCTCTCGGACTCCCAGCACTTGATCGCAAAGTCGGTGATTACAAACTCGGCCTGGATCTCCACGGAGGTGTCGAGCTCGACTATCTCGTCGATTTCCCTGCTGATATGGATGCGACTCGTCGCACTCAAGTCATAGAAGACATGAAAACAATTCTCGATGGTCGCGTACGTCGTATCGGTACGACAGAGCCAACACTCAATACGGCTCAATATGGTGACGAGACTCATATCATAGTGCAGATACCCACACCGAGTGAGTTCGATAAGCTCTCACCTTCTGAACGAACCAAGAGAGATGCTACCTTTATCCAAGAAGCAAAAGCAGTTATCGGACAGGTCATCAAAATACAATTCAAAGAGCCTCGTCCCGACGCAGAATTTCAAACACTCTTGAAAGAACGTGGTAGTATAGTCAGCACTATAGAAAAGGAATTCAACAAGAAAGAAAATCCTTTTGATGCATTTTCTCAGAAAATGGCAGATACGTATGAAAATGTCTTTTATTTCAAAAATCAAGATATAAAATCACTCCTTGGAACTCAGTCTATCACACTTGAAGCATTGAAAAATACCATAAAAACTGAAATTCCTCTCACTCATTCTACTTTTCAGTGAAAGATTTGAGAAATAACACTTGGCAATCAAACTGGAGAGGCTTTTGCGCTCATTAGTACGCTCGATCAATCACCTATCGCTCCAAATAAAGAACTCGAAGTTCGTATCCTTTTTGTACACAAAGAACCGCTCAGATTCAAACCAGCAGTAGGTAAAAATGGTGAGGTTCTCAATGAAAAACACCTCGTCAATACCATACCAAATCTCGATCCAACTACTGGTCACTATATCGTCAATCTCATATTCGATACAGAGGGGCAAAAAATGTTTGGAGATATAACAGAACGTAATGCGGGTGGTGTTATTGCTATTTTTCTCGGCAATCAACTCCTCACTGCTCCAAACGTTTCATCACGGATTGATGGAAATGCTATCATCACTTCTGGCGGTGAAACAGACTCCAAAAAATGGGCTACTCAACTCAGCAAAAACATCAACGAAGGCATCGTCCCTGTAGGCATCTACGAACATAGTGAACAAACTATTGGTCCCAACCTCGGTAAAGCATCTCTCATGGAACTCATCATCAGTTGAGTGATTGGTCTCATTGTTATGTATGGGTTTTTGCTCTGGAGATACGGTCTCTCTGGTATAGTAGCAGGAGTGTCTCTCGTGATCTATGTATTTGTCCTCTTGGCACTCGTGAGACTCATGGGTATCACCCTCACCCTCTCGGGTGTTGCTGGTATAGTACTCTCCCTCGGTCTCGCTATCGATTCAAATGTCCTTTTGCTCGAACGTGTCCGTGACTTCCTCGACTCTGGGAAAGATATGAAAACATCTCTCAAACTCGGTTTCCGTGAAGCGTGGTCAGCAGTATGGGATAGTCATATCACTGGTCTCCTCGTCGGTCTCGTCCTCTGGTGGATGGGCGTCAGTCTCGTGAAGGGATTCGGACAAATGACCGTCCTCGGTATCATCGTGAGCCTTATCGTCGTTCGCTACATCTGTAATCCTCTCACCATCTGGCTGAGAAATAAGATGAGTTAATTCTCTCATATTCTGCCACAAATAAAACAGCTCCATATGTGGAGCTGTTTTATAAATCAATCTCTAATATACTAATTTTTGATAACACTCCTCACACACAATTTTTCATCAAATTCACGCAGAATACGTGGTAATCATAGCTTTTTGGCACTGTGAACATTCCATTTCATTGAGCACTCTAGGATTCCTGAGCATCATGCGTTTCATATGACGCTGGTCAGGATGTTCGGTAGGAATCGGGAGACTATTTTCAATATAAAAAGCTAACTCCTGTCTCACAATTCTAAAAGGTTTATGGGTTATAGAACAAATGAGCGTATTTTTCAGCAAATTATCAATATTTTCCTGCGCTAAAGCATATCAGACTTTTCTCTCATCATATTGATCGATGCTCAGAACTCAATAATCACTACCAACATTATTTGATATCAGCTTTTCTTCTCTCCATAACCATCATTGCCCTAGCGCGTCTTCTCGTGAAAGTGGGAAATACTCCTGAGCGAGCGATTCGTTGTATTCTATACCTGAAAGATGTCTCGGAAAAAATCGTCACCACTCTCCAGTAGATACCATGTGATCTGCGAGTTTTTCTGATAATACTTCGTATTCTTGATGAGAATACGCAGTATTGAGTATACAATGATGTTCATGATTATGCAGACCTATACAACCAAAAGCATGATGAATACCATTAAATAAAAAAGCACCATAGAGTACATCTGAAAGGTTTCTCGTAGAGTTCACGCAAAAAAGAATGTTGGCAGAATCGATACCTACTATGAGAGAGGCGTAAGCATTATTGAGATTCTTCATACCATTCATGACATAACGACAATCCTTTTGTTCTTTCCCATTATCACAATATGCACACTCCTCAGCGTTCATCATATAATAACAATCAAAACAATTTTTCGACGACTGAAACTCATTTCAAACACAATTCTCTGACTGAACAGTGGCTGCATATTTATGAACACCCTGGGAAATAACTTTTTTCATCGAATCGTATGATAGGACTGTATTTTTATTTTTCTCAATATGTTCACGTATTTTTTCTGGGGTAGACGGTTGATTGTAGAGATAATTTTTCTTATTCCTGAGATTATAACACCCCACACAATTCGTACATCCTATACAGTCATAACTGATATAGCATTGACTACAATTGGTCAATTCATGAGAATAAAAGCACGCATAACACTTTCTCGATAAGCTCAGCATATAGCTGTTCTCACATTCATAAATACATTCACAGTCAACGCAGTTCTTGGAATAATCCCATATCTGACAATAATAGCATGATTCATTAAATAGCCCATTGAAACAAAGATAGCAGTCTTTTACGAATCCGCAGTTATTAGAATAGTCAGAATTTTCATCATCCACTCTACTATTTGACGGCCTCGGAACAGATGAATTTAATTTTCAATATTGATCAAAAAATGGTGTTTCAAAATCAATTTTTATCCCATATTTTCCAGGATTCCATTTATCTCAAAACCATAAAGGCTTGTCATATACTGGAAAGGGTACTTCGGGTGAAAACATAGAAATAATCTCTTTCCCCGACATATCACATTTCCTTTTATAGAGCTTGTTCTGATTACGAAAACCTAGAAGTGTCCGACGCATCTCAAGAGGAGAAATATCAAGAGTTGGAAATATGAATTTTTTTCAGTGAAAAATAGGCGACACTTTCTCAAGAAATTCTATATCCCGATTGGTCACAAAAAACTCCTGCCCACTAATATGACATTTTTTTGTTTCGATAATGCGCTCTCCGGGCGGGAGAAATGTCATACTATTTAACAGTGATACTCTGGACTACCCGTGCCACGATAGGATTTTGAAGGTCATTGGCTTCGATTTTGACTGAGCTTTTTCCGCCTACCAATAGTGCTATGAATTTCCCTTCTGGGTCTCGGTAAAGTGTACTCGTATTATTTTGTAATTCTGGGAGTATCTGATTACTGTAAAAATAAACTCTGACGCTTGCATCTGTAAATGTTTCAGGCATGCTAGCCTTATCAATACCAACTGTATGAGAAGCTCCTCATTGAGCTCAAAAACCTGAATAATATACTTTTTTAGATATATCAAAACTATACTTAAATCGTGCATTTTCATAACGAATAACTTCTTCGTTTGGGAGAGTTTTGGTTAATACGGATTCTACCGGCTGAGCATCTACTGGCTTTGTATTATCAACAACAACTGGCTCGGGTACAGTAGGTCGAGGGGGTTCAGGAACAACAACATCGACCACTGTCGGCTGTGGCACTATTACTTTTCTTTCTGGCTTCTTTGACGCCATTCACCATTGCATACCTATCCAAAAACCACCAAATACCAAGAGAGCAAATATAACCACATTGGTAAAAGCTTTCATAATTATTTTTTATGAGGTAAATGATCAGTAACTTTGCGAACTATATCTGTCGGTATACGATCAATAACAGAAAAAATATCCTGAAAACGCTCAATAGTTTTTGCAAAACGGTCAGCGACGCGAGACATGTGAAAGACGCGGTGGAGTATAAGTGTCAAATAGAGTCATACGCAAGCGATAACAATAGTTGAAACGATAATGAGAATATCGAGGGTTGTGAGAGTGGTGAGAGTATCCATACGTCATATATTACAAAAAAAAAGAAAGATAAAAAATGAAAAGAGTAGATTTCTACCACAAATATTTATACTGCATAAATCATGCCTACACACAAGGAGCAAACAATTGATCCAACACCTTCCCTACAATCGGTCCTAGAAAAATATTGACCTTTATCGCTCGCAAAATATGCAAAAGAGAAATATCATGGGATAGTCTCAGGTGACTCTATATTTCTGGAAAGGAAAGAAGAATTTCTCTCCATTTTAGAGAAGTTCCTCGAAAAATTTGATATAGAAATGCGTCAAATGACGCTCACAAGTCTCAAAAATAATTATTCTGTCTCGACATGAGATCATCATGGACCTCTTGGACATCCATTTTTTTTTCAGTCTGCAATATTACGAAGTCTTGCTGATTCCAACAATACAGTGGTAAATTTCCCAACGAGTCATGTCAGTCTTGGTAACTCTTCATATCCACGTGGCATTGTATTTCATTGAGACATAGGTGACACAAATCAATATCTCTATCTCCCATTTTTTGGAGCAAAGGATAGAATGTGCCCAGTATACCTCCTCCCATCTTATACAGAGTCAAATATTCAAAATTACACTTTCCCCAAACTCAACAGTCTCCTCAAGACAGGGAGAATAAGTGAGGATTTGTCGAAAAAAATAAGAAACTTTTTAGAAAAGACAATATTGTCAGAAGAATTATTAGGTCAACAATATTTTTCTGAACAATGTAGCATGCTCAATTACACATGGTGGAAAACTATTGTTAATGAAGAGTTACCGCATTTTGTCAGCATAGATCTTGAAGAACTTGTTCGATTTTTATTGTTCTGGCAAATAACAAATAATCACGAATATTCCCAGATATTCTTAACGTCAGAGTATCAGGAAACCATCGAGCGAGAATTCGATGGTATTGGATGATGTTTTAATAGAGCAGAAAAACGTGGTACCTATCTCTTTTGGCATCTTGACAGTCAGCACAGACGACATGCACTCTGGCGCAAATGAAAAATGCTCATCTCAGAAAGTAATAACTTTCAAATAGATATAAAGCCCGAAACAATATTTGAACATTTGAGTGATGGAGCTCTCATACCATCATGACTACTGACCTATACGCTCTTATCTTGCTACTATAAGCTAACATGTTTTGGTGGTATATTTCAAGCGGAATATCTCACAGAAATGCATCGAGCATATATGAAATTGCCAGTACTTGGAAGGAAAAATGAGATATACCCACAAACTGACATAATCAATGCAGATCTCTATTTTCTCTATTCCAAAAACTCCCCACTAACAGCTATGGACATGTATAATAACGGAATAAATACTCCTCTCTTTCTTACTACCGCAAGAGAAACATCTCTCAAGAGAGCTCTCGAAAATAGTCTCACTGATATCTGTAGTGTGGGGTTTCACTTACTCTACCCTTCTTGAAATCTCACAGCACTCGTAGAAGTAAAGCCCACTAATCAAGCATATAAAGAAAGTATTGAGAAGCAGGTATATGAAAAATTCCCTGACGTAGAACAGGTTTGATTTATTTACACAGAAAATAACTATCCAACGCTCGAAATGGTTGGAAGTGAGATGTGTGTCAATGCGGCTTTATGCTATTTTCATCTCGGTACTCTCCGGGATAAAACACTCCATCAGATATTTATAAAGTGACCGAATTGCATAGTGGAATGATGAAAAAATGATGACGGCTCGACATACATTGATTTTCCCCAGTTTCATCAAAACATCATAACACAAATACCGGCAAATGATACTCAGGTCGTAAAACTCCCTGGTATAACCCATATATTCACGAAAAATCCAGACCATACACCCATGGAACTCGCTCAATCCTATATGTATGAAGGTAATGCTATAGGAGTTTCTCATATTCACAAAAATAACGAGATAGCTCATCTAAAAACTCATATTTTTCTCCCACACATCTGAGTTTTCCGTAAAGAGACTGCATGCGGTAGTGGTGCAATAGCCTATGGAGCTCTCCTAGCAGAAAAACATTGAACCATCTCCCAGAAAATTGTACATCTCTCTGGAGCTTACAATGACATAGTCTGACACCTTCATCATAATGGCCAAATGCAAATTAAGCTCATTAATCAGGTTGAATATAGAGGTTCGTATATCCTATAAAATTGACATATCATTAATTAATATTATATTATATAATAATTTTACGATATCATGGATGTTCCTACACCTTGAAATATAGATAACTACCGGCCAATCATTCGCAGTCCACTGTATCATTCTACGAATATTCTTTCTGGAGATGATACAGGCTATCGCTCAGTTCAGAGTCATGAAGGTGGTGAGCCAATAGTTGAGCTTCAAACCTCGAATAATCTTATTTTAAGGCCAGTTTATGCGTGATTTTCTATTGTTGATTGATCCAAAAACAACTGAGCATTACCTGGATCCAATGAGATTATGTATGCACGCAGAGCTGTCGCGGAATGACTAAAGCTTGCCGGAGAACTAGTAGCACAAAAGAGTGACTATAAAATAATTATTGTCGACGGTTTCCGAGATTTTCGAACACAAGCAAGTGGATTTGCAAGATTGTTTCAAGAATCATTGAAAAAATGATGAAATCCTGAAAGCATAGCGACACAATATGACGCTACTTTGTTAGCAGATGCTATTTTTAGTTTTGTAGATGTTAACACAAGATTATTGGATGATGCTCCTTTTCTGGAAAGCAGTTTTCGCCAACTCAGTCATGATTTGCAATCTGATGTGACCCCAGAACAACTCCGAAAAGAAATACTCACAGCACAGGCTAATAATGCTTTATATGAGCATTTGAGGGGAGGGAAAGTAACATGAAAAGATGGAGATTATTGGGAAATGAAAATAAGCGAACATGGTGCAAGTCTATTTCAATTTAACAATAATGCTCACACGGGTGGTGGTGCGGTAGATATATTTTTAGGAGAAAGTCGTATGATAAGTGGTATCCAGAAAATTGTCCCGGTAAATCATGTCCCTTTTGATCACATGTGACCTGAGTCTGCTATTGATTTTCTCGAAAAAGAATCGCATTGGGAGAAATACAGAGCTACAGCAAAGAAGGCCTGACCAATTAGGAACCATCTTCTCGCTCTAGAAATTGATCCTGATAACATACCAAATATTCAATTTGTGAAATGGAGAGACACTATTCGCTTTCTCACTCACACAATGACATCCTTAGGCGCAACCTATTATGCTGCTGAAAACTGGCATTTTAATATACCTAATCTTATCTTACACCCCAGCTCATGAGAAATAGCCTACAGATGAGCGTGTTTTGATATTCAAACAAACACTGGTAATTCTTGCCATGCAATTTTGATTCATGGTACTAAATGAATACAAACCTTTACCGGGGAATGAGCACATAATATGCTCAAAAAATAGTCCCCTGCTATTATTTTAACAAATAACAAAATTTTCTAGTTTTTTAACTAAGACATATCCTCGGTTTCGTCAAGTATAATTGTATGTATTTATAGCGTAAAATTGGTAGTCTACAGGCATTAAATATCTACGAAATGAAGCGTTTTTTCTCACTCTGTTTTCTCATTGTTTTCGCTCTTGTCCAGCTGGTGATACCCACGGTATTGGCAGTTGATGCTCCGAAACTCAAAGATCTCAAAATAGAGGCACCGACAGAGGTTAATGTCAATGAGGCGTTTAATGTGACGATCACTGCTATTGGCGAAGATGACAAACCACTCACAAAATATGAAGGGAATGTCGTATTCGAAACAGTGACAAATGAAGCTAACTTCACATTTCCAAAATCTACTAATCCAGATGATGGTGACTGGGGCTATCAATTCCAACTCTCAGACCAGGGTGTACATACGATTGAAAAAGGATTCACTCTGAAAAAAGCTGGAGACTATGAGATAGACTTTATTGACCTGGATTCACCACCAAAATACGTCATAAAAACAATTAAAATAAAAGCCGTTGATAAAAAACCAGTCGAGACTGTCAAAGCAACAATTACTATCACAGAACCATCTACCAACGATACCGTCTCTACGAGCACTGTCACTGTCAGTGGTACATCTATTGCCACAAGTAAGGTAAATATTCTCTTGAATGGGAAACAGGCTGCCTCAACACAAACAGATGCAACGGGAGCATTTAGTACACCTCTCGCAGGTCTCACGATTGGTGATAATGTCATCATCGCAGAAGTACTCGGCCCAACAGGCACCAATGCTGGGTCTTCAGCTCCAGTCAAACTCAAATACAGTACTGAAGCTCCTAAGCTTACCAAACTCACCATAAAAGAAGGTGATAATTTCTTTGCTGGTTCGACGGTCAATCTCACGGCAGAGGGCGATATCGGGCTCAAATTCGTCCAAATAAAAGTTGGTGATAAAAGTGCAATTTTGGAAGAAGATAAAACAAAGCCTGGAACATACACTGGAAAACTCAAAACTTCTGATTTTGAATGAGAATTCACCGCAAGCGCGTCCATCGAGTCTCAACTCGGAACCAAGGCAGAAGTACCAAATCTCGCTAAATTCAGAACTATTACGGCAAAAATAGAAAATGTAAAAGTAGAAACAACAAAAGAAAAAAAAGTACGCTTTACCTTTGATCTCAAGCCTGATGTCGATCAGGTACAATATTTCAAGATAAAATATGGCAATAAGAGTAAGGACTATCCAAATTCAGTTATTACAAAACAAAAGGGTCTTATCAAGGAAAACAATCAGAATACATGGTATATCCCTGATCTCAAACCTGGCGAATATTTCTCTACGATTATTGCGCTCGACAAAGATCAGAATGAAACTCCCGTTACTTCTGGTGAGCAGTCATTTCTTATCTCTCTCGATGCCGCCCCAACATGTTATATCGACAAAGTGAGCGGTATACAGGTAAAGAAATTTGATACCTATTCGATTATCAGTTGGTCAAAACTCAAAGAAGCAGCAAGTTATCAAATATTCAAGCGTGATGCTTCTGGAGAATTCGCCATGATTGATGAAATCCCAGGGACACAACTCCGTGTCAACATAAATACCAGTGCCAAAAAGGAAATATTTGAAGACTTCAAAGTACGTGCTATCTGTAAAAATGGAAACTTCACTGGTGAAGGAGCCTACTCAGAGAGCGTCTCAGTGCAGACATGACCAGAGATGATACTCCTCTTCGCTCTTGTATTAGCATCAGGTATATCGTTTATCTTGATGAGAAGAGGATATATCTAGAAAGGTGGAATTTAATCCATCATCCGATTCAACACCTCTAGACACTGAGGTAGTTCGAAACATCCAGCTGAACCATTAAGATGGCCTCCGCCTTTTACAATTACCAACTCTCCTCCTCAGAGCTTCTCTGACAAAAATTGTGCATTTTCTCGTGGGACAAGTGGGTCATTATCTCCGTGAATTACGGAGAATCTTTTACACTTTGAACGTATCTCTTCAAAATCAAAACTTCATTCCAAGAAGCTGTCTAATTTACTGTTCTTATTCTTTGTGGAAGGAGAAGAAACAAGTATCACTCCAGCTGTATTATTCATTTTAGTTTTTTCCAGATAACGGAGAATTGCTGGGCCTCAAAGTGAGTGACCAATAAGATATATTTGATCATCTTTATTATATTCTGTATGTCTCTGAATTTCATCCACCCACTCTGAACAAACAGGATTTTCTGAATTCGGCAGCGATAATGCACATGTATAGATATCCTGTTTTTCTAATTCAGCCATAAGCCACGGTCTCCATCATCCATTTGGGCTTCCTTCAAAGCCATGGATTATAAAAACTTTTTTCATTGTATATTTTCTAACTAAATGGTGCCCAAGGAGGGACTCGAACCCTCACACCTTGCGGAATAGGCTTCTGAAACCTACGTGTCTACCATTTCACCACCTGGGCAGATTTTTCGATGTAATGGTGTCCGCGGATGGGATCGAACCATCGACCTTTAGCTTAGAAGGCTACTGCTCTTCCACTGAGCTACGCGGACATATAAATCAGCCAAGAGATTATAAGAGTATTTATATTCAATCAAGAAAAAACGCCCCTTTCGGAGCGTTTCTTTTGAGATATTTTCTAGAGACCAAAGTCCTGAAGAAATGCTACAACGCCTTTTTTACGCATAGTTCGAATCGCAGCTGCTGAGAGTCTCAAGCGGTAAATCATACCATCACGTGGATCACGGATTTTCTTATAAAAAAGATTCACCATGAAATTACGCTTTGTACGACGTACAGAGTGAGAAACTTTATTACCTGAGCCGGTAATTTTTCATGTATAAACACAAACGCGTGACATAATAAGAGAGGTAATATGAATTAGGCAGCATTAACGATAGCAATATCAACACCGACTCCTGACGGGAGATTGAGCTTCTGAAGTGTCTCAAGTGTCTCAGCTGTTGGCTCATTGATGAGGAGGAGACGTCGATGACGACGAATCTCAAACTGCTCACGAGCATTTTTATTAACAAATGTTGATCGGTTGAGTGTAAACTTTTCAATCTTTGTTGGGAGAGGAATAGGCCCAACAGTTTGTGAACCTGTATCCTTTGCAGCACTGATGATTTTCTTTACAGCTTCGTCGACAACACGATGTTCAAAAGCTTTGACAGAAATCTTGAGAGTCTCCTTTTTAGAAGAGGCAGAAACTTTTGTCTCTTTGAGAGGAGCTTTTTTAGTAGTGGTCTTTTTTGCTTTTACTTTTGGAGTTGTTTCCTTGGCAGCAGCTTTGGCTTTAGCAGTCATAATTAATCAAGAATTTTTGTAATAATACCAGAACCAACAGTTTTACCACCTTCACGGATAGCAAATCGGAGTTGATTTTCCATAGCGATACCACAACCGAGTTCTACGAGGAACTTGACGTTGTCACCAGGCATAACCATCTCTACACCAGCTGGGAGCTCGATAGAACCAGTTACATCTGTAGTTCGGAAGTAGAATTGAGGTTTGTAACCCTTGAAGAAAGGAGTGTGTCGTCCACCTTCTTCTTTCTTGAGGACGTATACTTCAGCTTCGAATTTCTTGTGTGGTTTGATAGAACCAGGCTTCGCCATGACTTGTCCACGTTCAATCTGCTCACGCTCGATACCTCGGAGGAGGATACCTGCATTATCACCAGCTTGACCTTGATTGAGTGATTTTTTGAACATTTCAACACCAGTAACAACTGATTTTTGAGTGTCACGGATACCGATGATTTCTACTTCATCATTGACCTTGACAATACCTTGTTCGATACGACCAGTTGCAACAGTACCACGACCCTTGATAGAGAATACATCTTCAATAGACATGAGGAATGGTTTGTCGAGTTCACGAACTGGCTCAGGGATATAACTATCGAGAGCGTCGAGGAGGTCTCGAACGCCTTTTGAAGCAGCTGCATCAGTAGGATTTTGGAGTGCTGTGAAAGCAGAACCACGAACTACTGGAGCGTTATCACCATCGAAACCATATTTAGAGAGAAGTTCACGAACTTCCATTTCAACGAGATCAACGAGCTCAGGATCAGCGATATCACACTTATTGAGGAATACAACGATACGAGCAACGCCGACTTGAGAAGCGAGGAGAACGTGCTCACGAGTCTGAGGCATGACACCATCAACAGCAGAAACTACGAGAATAGCACCATCCATTTGAGCAGCACCAGTAATCATGTTCTTGACGTAGTCAGCATGTCCTGGACAGTCAACGTGTGCGTAGTGACGCATAGGAGACTCGTACTCTACGTGAGAAGTTGAGATTGTAATAATTTTATCAGATCCAGCACGAGCTGTACCACCTTTAGCGATATCAGCATATGAAACACCAGCACCACCTACAGCAGTGAGAGCGGCAGTAAGAGTTGTCTTACCGTGGTCGATGTGACCGATAGTACCAACGTTAACGTGTGGCTTTGTTCTTTGAAAATCAGCCATAAGAGAAAAATAAAGGAATTAAAAAGTAGGGGTATTATAGAGAAAAGAAGTATATTTCAAATGATTTTTTGATTACTTCTTCTTTTTTGCTTTTCGGACTTTCTTTTCGATGCGCACGAGTGCTGCACGGAGTTTCCGATGTCGTGATCCTGAGAGGCGTACCATACAATCAATTAGGAATTAAAAATTATGCTTTTTTTATAAGATTGTTTAATCCCATTTTTTTGAGACGTGCTACAGCTTTTTTCATAGCATCAGCGAGCCATGCAGTTTTACCTTCATGTTTTTCACGACGTACGAGTTTTTCATATGTCTTTTTCGCGTTAGAAATCTTATCACCAGTAACCGAACGTCGTTTACTAACGATATAAATTTGATTTCGTGGACGTTTTCCGCAGCCTACCATACTACAAAGAATGAAGAATTAAGAATGAAGAATTAGGAATGAATGTTTGAAAAAAGAACTATAGTTCAATTTTTCATTTTTCATTTTTCATTTTTCATTTGAAAAATGGTGGAGTCTAACGGGGGGAGAATGCGTGAATCGCATTCTGACGAACCCGTGGGTTCGACGACCGCTAAATCCAAAATTGGTGGAGTCTAAGGGAGTCGAACCCTTGACCTCCTGTGTGCAAAACAGGCGCTCTAGCCAACTGAGCTAAGACCCCACACCTACTCTAAAATCATAACGAGAGAGCAGCCAGAATAATCTGGCGGGAGCGACGGGACTCGAACCCGCGACCTCCTCCGTGACAGGGAGGCGCTCTAACCAGCTGAGCTACGCCCCCTCACCTATGACTAAAGTGACGGGAGTATAAATAAAATAGTAAGTTATGCAAATTATTTTATAAGAGCGTCTAAAATCTCGATTTTTTCTGTGATTTTGAAGAGATTATTTTGAATAAAAAATCAGTTCACTTTTTTATAAAACTTTATACTATGGGTTCTATGAGTAAAAATAGGCTTTCTTTTTTAGATAATTGCAAACTCTGGCTCTCGTCTCTCTTTTGGCTCGAACCATGCGCGGGTGGTATTTGTATCAGAGAACGTCAATGACAGAGCGAAGTGCTCTGTATAGCACATAAGAAATGAGGACTTATGTTCCCAAAATGACGCATCAAGCGTGGCGAAACTCTCGAATCTGGAGCAGCAAGAGAAATACAGGAAGAAACTGGGCTCTATGGTTTTACTCTTTGAATAAAAATTGGAGTCATTCGAGATAGGAAAAGACGAAAAAAAATAACATTTTTCGAGGTAAAAAATGCCGGAGCACATTCACCTATTCATGATGAGGCGATTATGTGGGTGAGTATACCTAATGCGCTCAAACACTTAAAGCACGAACCAGAGAAAAAAATACTGCAACAACATCTCCAGAAAATCTGAAAATCAGAAATTTAATTCATTTTTTTTAGCAAGGCATCAATGCGTGCAGCAATTTTTGGTATAAAAATAACCGTGTTAAGCAGTGCTGCGAAGAGAATAATTTTTCACCACGTACCGAGAAATATAGCCCCGAGACCAAAAAGAAATGAGAGTGTCATGACAATATATCGCTGTGATCGAGCGCTAATACCCTCATCAGACATGCGGTGATGGAGATGTGTCAAATCCCCTTTCATGGGATTTTTACCAGCACGGATACGTCAGAGAATGACATAAAATGCATCAATAAAGTAAATACCGAGAACGATGGATGCTGTAGCAATTTTCCCACCAGAGACGGTCGCAAGAGTCGCAATCATACATCCAAGAAACATCGTCCCAGCATCTCAGACAATACAGGCACGCCTCGTGTCATACCTCCAAAAGACAAAGAGAGTTGGTATCAGGATAGTAAGAAAGGACAAAACAAACAGTGAATTATTCCGAGCAGCCTCTGAGGTGTCAGTCATATACAGCTTGAGTGAAAGGAGCGCCAAAATAATACACGTCACCAGTGAAACACTCGATGTCATAGCACGACCATTATCACTCCAGTTAATAGCGTTCATCACGAGTACATACCATATAATAGTCACAATGAGAGGTATCAGATATATAGTGCTTGCCCCCATATGCCATTGAAGCGTCTCGAATTGATCAAGAGAAATAATACCTCAAAAAATATTGGTTATATATCCGATTTTGATGGCTGTCAGACCAAAGAAAGCACCGAGAGATATCTGGAATCAGAGACGCAATACTGGGGACAGTGTGCGTTTCTGATCATCCCACGCCATAATCAAAGTCGTAATGAGTCCTGCTATGATAACATAGAGTGCTTTTTTAAAATCGGCATCTGGTACCGCGTGGAGTATCCAGGGTGACCAGAGGATAATATTTGCGACGAGTACCACTCCTCCTGGATATGGGAGAGGTGCCCTCCCCTTCTCATGTGGATACATTTCTGGCTTATCGACTATACCAATACGCTGAAACCACTTAAACACATATGGAATAATTAATAAAATTGTTACTGCAGATAAACAGAACGGTAACAGCCAAAAAATCACATCATTCATAAAACTATTTTAATCGACTTTGGAAAAAAGAAATTATTTAGTTTTATTTCTCCACATATAAATAATAATTCCAACAATAACTGCTCCGAGTAATACGTAGTTGAGGTATTGAAGAATGACTTCATAATTTTCTACTGCGAAGACTCCAATAAGTAGAATTGAGACAGCCCAGAGAGATGAACCAAAAATATTGGCGAGCCAAAAACGTGCCCCTGACATTTTGTGTGAACCTGCGATATAAGGAATAAAGGAACGAAGAAGGTTGTGAAATTTTCATCCAACGATAAACCAGAATCCATTTTTATTGATTTGTTTTTCGAGCCATCCGAGCTCACGAGGACCAGCTCAGAAGAATGCTCCGTATTTTTTGAGTGTTTCTGGATTCCCATATTTTCCCATGAAATACCCGAGAGCATTTCCGAGACAAGCTCCTATCATCGCGAGGAGTGCAGCCAGTGGGAAAATATCCCACTGACGAGCTACGAAAAACCCTCCCACCAAAATCATGATATTCATACCAGGAACGACTGCGCCGACAAATGGAAATGATTCCGCCATCGCTGTTACGAGAAGTATGACATAATTCCATTCTCCCCACGACTTGATCTGCGCACCCATCCAATCAATTCCTTGCCTCATCGTCTCCGGACTAAAGAGAGACAAGAGACCTATACCTACCATCAGCGTAACGAGTAATACGTGGAGGACTGTGAGAAAGTGATTCAAAAGTATTTGGAGTTTTTTCTTGTTCATGAAAATGAGTATAGGATTTTTAGAAATATGTGAAGTTTTCTGGATAAAAATCA
>CAZJBQ010000004.1:61595-62437 GCA_964544625.1 uncultured Candidatus Peribacteria bacterium
CTATAATTCGCGTACTCTTACGAAAAACTCAAATTTTACTCTTTTCTCCTCATACAGTGCTCAAAAATAGACTCATAAAATATAGCATCCTCTTCTGAATCCTCGTATTCAATATAGGCTGGTGGAGCTATATCGACAGACCTCGAGAAGTGAAACCCTCCCCTGACAAGCTCGACTGTGTCAGCTATAATCCCTACAAAAACGAATACAGCCTCGACGAAAATAAAAAACACGTTGCTCCCGAAGTCATAGATACTGATTTCAAGATCATAGCAAAACGTTTCCGTTGTGTCCGAACATATACGACACTCCATGGTATGGATCGTGTACCAGAAATCGCAGAAAAATATGGACTCAGCGTAGTCATGTGAGTCTGGGTAAGTCCTGACCTTATCGAGAATATGTACGACCTGCAAAAAGTCATTGAGCTCGCTAATATTCACAAAAAAACTATCACCCACCTCCTGGTTGGAAACGAAGCTCTCTTTCCTTTTAGTGATTACAAAATCCCTCCCCGCTATCTCTATCTCTATCTCCTCTACGCACAGAGCAAAACAGAAACGCCTATTTCTACTGGTGAGATAGCTTCGACTTGGGACCAATATAGGATGCTCTGAGACCTCTCAGATTTTATAGCGGTTCATATATTTCCTTATTGGAACAATGTCCCTATTGATGGAGCGCTCAATTTCCTCGAATGAGAGTATCATCTTATGACAGAGCTCTTTCCTGATAAGGAAATATTTGTCGCAGAAACAGGTTGGCCGTCAAATGGTGTCGACCATGGTAAAGCATCGGCCAATCTCCTCAATGAGGCAACCTATGTACGCAGTGCGAGCAAG
>CAZJBQ010000005.1:0-13763 GCA_964544625.1 uncultured Candidatus Peribacteria bacterium
TGATGGTTGTGCTTTATACTCACGTGCGATTCATTCTGGAAAAAGTTTATTCTGAGCAAAAGTCAGAGAGACTTCTTTTATCTCTCATTGCTTACCAACATTTGCTGTAGTACGAAGAATCTCGACCATGATTTTATTTCTTATATTCATAATTTAAAAACCAAAATGTCCTTTCCAATTAAGTTTTTGCACATCTCTTTCAGAATGAAAAAGAAGACTCGGACACACGGCCCCATAATGTCTATGTCACTCCGATCATTCTCCAAGAATAACTTTTAGTTTTTCAGATGTATTAGGAAGTCAATTCTTGATTGACGGTCGATCCTCTCAATACAAAGTTTCCATAAAATGATAATTATAAAATAACTGCTTTAATCCTTCTCACACCAGCAGAAGATGCTTCTTCCTTTTGGATTTTAAATGTTCCCATTTTCGAAGATTCCTCAACGTGAGGACCTCCACAGAGTTCCTCAGAATACGTCACTCCGTCATCCCCTACCATCTTGTACACTTTCACAGTTTCAGGATATTTCTCCCAGAAAGCACCAAGCACTCCTCGAGCCTTTGCATTTTCTTTTGGTTCTTCTGTCATGGTCACGGTGATATGAGCTTTCAATGCTCAGTTTACATAATCTTCAACAGCAGAGATTTGCTCTGGAGTCATCTTTTCTGGATGAGTGAAGTCAAATCGGAGTCGCTCAGGTGTAATATTTGAACCAGCTTGCATGACATGCTCGCCGAGCACTTTTCTGAGACCAGCAAGCATGAGGTGACATGCTGTATGGAGAGAAATCGTGACATCACTGTGATCTGCGAGGCCACCCTTGAACATACCAGCGGAAGCCGTACGAGATTTATCTTGATGAGCTTTCATAGCTATATCGAATTCATGTCTATTTGGAAACATTGCAAACTCAGCCAACTCCTCCTCAATCATCTCCCAAGGTAATCAATATGTTTCGAAAACATGAAAAGCTTCAGATCAGCTAATACTATTACCAATAAGATTTGAATGCTCTTGAACAGCAACTCAATCTGGTATGTTCTGAGCATAGTTATATTCAAAACTCTTTTTCTTTTTCTCCGCTAATTCATGAAGTTCTTTTAGTCCATTTTTAATAGTCTTTTGAAACTTACTCTCTTCCATCGTGATTTCATCGATGATAACTGTTTCATTATTTTTTACAGATTCGTACACATCTTGGTAGATATGAATAAAGTCACGAGCTACTTGAGCGAGACAAGCATCTTCATGCCCCATCTTGTGGGCCTCACGAATAGCACGACGAATCAGACGTCGGAGGACGTAACCACGGTCAGTGTTACTTGGTTTCACTCCATCAGCAATCATATGCACAGCAGTACGGAGATGATCAGCGATGATACGAGCGCCTCGTTCGTTGTAATTATTTTCACCAACTATACGCTTGATATGTTCGAGTGTATTGACGAAAAAATCCGTATCGTAGGTTGTTTTCTTCCCATTGATAACTGCGAGTGTTCTCTCGAGCCCCATACCAGTATCGACATTTTGTGCAGGGAGATTTTCGAGCGTTCCATCAGCTTTTTTGTTAAATTGCATAAAGACATTGTTCCAGATTTCCATCCATTCTTTTGAGTGAGTTCCTTTGTTTCCTTGTGGCTCCCCTTCCCCGACCCAATAAAATATCTCTGTATCAGGACCACATGGACCCGTCGGACCAGCAGCCCACCAATTATCCTCTGCTGGGAGATAGGCAATACGCTCACGAGGCATACCAAGACTGACCCAGATATCAGCACTTTCTTCATCACTTGGAACATTTGCATCACCTTCAAACACTGTTACTGAAATCATCTTTGGATCAAGACCGAGCCAATCAAGTGATGTGAGAAATTCCCAACTCATCTCGATAGAACCACGCTTGAAATAATCACCGAGAGACCAATTCCCGAGCATCTCAAAAAATGTATGGTGCGTATCATCTCCGACATCATCGATATCTCCTGTTCGTACGCATTTTTGGACATCAGCGAGTCGAGTCCCCATCGGATGTTTTTCGCCCAATAAATATGGAACAAGTGGTTGCATACCCGCTGTGTTGAAGAGGACGGAAGCATCGTTTTCAGGGACGAGCGGAGCAGATGGGATGATGGCATGATTTTTTGAACGGAAAAAATCGAGGTACTTCTGACGAAGTTGTGAAGAACTAATCTGCATGACTATTTGTTAATAAAAATATTTGGTTGGTTATCGCCAAGTGAAGTGGTTGGAAGCTGTCCATTCCATTTTTCTATCCATTTGAGTTGGACATAAGCAGCACCTCCTTGTTTTTGAATTGCTTCAGCCTGTATGCGAATAGTTTCAGCTTCAGCTTTTGCTCGCTCGATTTGTTGCTGAGCTTCATATTTTACTTGTTCGAGTTTATTTCTCTGCGTGAGAGCATCTTGTTCTGCCCGTACTTTTGATTCAATAGAAGCATCAAATGAATCTGAAAACTCAAAGTTAACAATATTTACCTGTGAAATCACGAGGCCATATTTCTGTGTTTTATCCTTCAGCGCTGCTTCTATTTCATTTCTGACGAGTTCTCGTTTGGTGATAAGCTCCTCTGCAGTATATTTCGCTGTTGCGGATTTTACTGCTTCTTGTATCGCAGAAGAAAACACATTACTTTCGATAGCTCAGTGATTCACACCAACGAGTTTGTACATATTGAGAATTTCTGCTTCATTGATTTGATAGTTTACTGCTACAGTCGTCACGATATTCTGGAGATCTTTGGATGCTGATTTCGCAATGGCATCAGCCCTATCTATAGTAAGGTCGACTTTGGTTACTGTTTGGAAAAATGGGAGTTTAAAATGAAAACCTTCTCGATAAACAGTATTACTGAGATTACCGAGCGTTACTTTTATGGCCCTCTCTGTTGGAGATACAACGAAAAAACAACTATTAATGAGAATGATAGCAATTATCACTAAAACAATATTGCGAAACAATTTCGCAGAAAAAGATGTCAATCGTGAAACACTGTCATGGAGTTGAGAAGTGGCCATAAAATTGATGAGAGAAATAAAACATGCTTATCATAGCGATTTTTGGCTTGTGTAAAGTAGGTATTCCTCTTTTATTTGCTTGCTTTTCGAGAAAAAAACGAGAAACTCTGGCCATGCTCTACACCGTGCACACAGATGGATGATCGCGATGAAACCCAGGCCCAAGCGGGTGCGCTTTTGTCGTGAGTCAGTGAGGTAAGATAGTAGAAACTGGGAAATTTTTCCTCGGTACAACAACCAATAATCAAGCAGAATATATGGGTGCTATACTGGGCCTCACAGCCGTGCAAAAACTCTGAGGCACCGAAGTCCATCTCGTGATGGATAGCGAACTCGTCATCAAACAACTCCAGTGAATCTACAAGGTCAAGGACGCAGGTCTCAAAATCCTGAATCAAAAAGCAAAAAGTATCCTCGCTGGTTTCAAGAAAACGACTTTCACTTCCGTTTTAAGAGAAAAAAATAAACACGCAGACGAGCTCGCCAATGAAGCCATGGATGCACAATTCCCTCTCCACAAAATGGATGAGTCTCTCCAAGTATCTCTCTGGTAAATTATGAACAAACGTTATTTTTTCATTTTCATGGTTTTCTTTCTCGCATTTCTGGTGATCCAGTTTGTGAAGACGGGGTACTATGATTCACAGAGAGCAGAAACTCTGCGAATCCGAGAAAGTGAAATCATCCGATATGAAAATGAAATCACACAACTCACATCTCGTGTACGATGGTGAGACACTGCAGCAGCTCGTGTCTATCTCAAAAAACTCTACAGCGATGTCCGACTCCCAGGTGAGAAAATCATCGTCCTCGTACCAAAACAAGAATCAGAGTATTCTATCAATTCTGCGATTGATGAGGCAAATCAATCAGACCAAAAAAAAGAAGAGCTGACTATTCCAGAAAAATGGAACAAGCTCCTCTTCAATAAAATATAAATCTCCTATTTCGTACGTTCTCGATATCAGAGAGCTTCGGTGATATGTTCTGGCTGGATGTCCTCTGCTCCTGCGAGATCGGCGATAGTCCGTGCGAGCTTGAGTGTACGATAGTAGGCACGGGTGGAGAGATCGAGTTTTTGCGTCGCCTTTTGGATGAGTTCATTTGCGACAGCATCAAGAACACAATAACTATCGATTTCTTTGTTGCTCATTTCAGCATTGCAGGTTTTTCATTTTTCTCGCAGACGTGCTATCTGCTTTTCTCGTGCCTGGATAACCAGAGTTCTGAATTCATCTGATGTCGTACTCGGTATCGATTTTGCTGCGATCTCATCGACATTGACTCGTGGGACATGGATAAATATATCCATACGATCCAGAAGTGGTCATGAGAGTCGAGAACGATATCGCTCTATCTGAAATGGCTGACAAGTACATTTTTTTGCTGAGTCCCCCATAAATCCACAAGGGCATGGATTCATAGCACCAACGAGCATAAATCTCGCAGGATAGATGCAGCTACTCTGAACACGATTGATACTAATAACACCGTCTTCGAGTGGTTGACGAAGTGTCTCAAGAACTGTCTGAGGGAATTCGAGCATCTCATCGAGAAAGAGGACTCATTTGTGAGCGAGAGATATCTCTCATGGTTTGGAGTCACGACCTCAACCAATAATCGAAATAGCAGACGCAGTATGGTGGATACGACGAAACGGCCTCTCAGTGATAAGCGGATGCTCTTTTGTGAGTTTCCCAGCAACAGAATAAATCTTGCTCACTTCCACTATTTCCTCATATACCATTGGTGGTAAAATAGTTCCAAGAGCTTTTGAGAGCATAGTCTTCCCTGATCATGGTGGCCCTTCCATGAGGATATTGTGGCCTCCGGCTGCTGCAATGAGTAGTGCACGTTTTGCGTACTGTTGACCAACAATTTGTGCGAAGTCGACGAGTTCATGAGGATTGTGCTGCTCTATATCTGCTATCGATGATGGTGGCTGGATTTTGATTGGTAATGCCCCAGAAAACATACGAACAATCTCTGCGATATTTTTCGCAGGGACTATTTCGACGTCTGGTATGAGAGCTGCCTCAACGGCGTTTTCTTCTGGAACGATAACTCTCTTGTATCACTTTTCTTTTGCAAAAATCACTGTTGGTAAAACGGCCTGCACAGAACGAACGGCACCATCAAGCGCAAGCTCGCCTATCACGAGTGTCTCATTGAGGAGATTTTGGTCGATACTACATTCTTCTAACAATATTCAGAGAGCAATTGGGAGATCAAAACTTGGACCAGTTTTTTTGATATCAGCTGGGGCGAGATTGACGGTAATTTTTGTGCGAGGAAATGGGAGATCGGAATTTTTGATAGCACTACGGACACGTTCACGACTTTCTTGGATAGCAGTATCCGGGAGTCAGACAATGATAAAAGCTGGCATACCGTTATGGATGTCGACTTCGACTTCCACGAGCTGACCGTCGAGTCCTGATACCACGACAGAATATACTTTTGCAATCATGTGATTGATTTTATACTTTCTCTCTCAATTGCAAAATTTCTGGATCTGTAACCCAAGAAGGAAATCTTACGACACTAAAATGAGGAGAATACAAAGACATATGAAGAGCATTCATATAAGTATTTAAACTTTCTCAAAAAGATAAACCGTACCGACTCAACTGTTTAGTTCTTAAAGCGCTATCAAAATAATCTCTTTGAACTATAAAATCTTTTCAGAGTTCTCGAAAGCGATATAGGATAAGCCATTCTATAGCTCAAGCAATTCATTTTCATAGCAGCATAGACCGCCATGAATCTTTCTCAAATCGAACTCATGTATCTGAATATAAAATTCATTTTCAAAAGGGAAAAATACGCGTCGTAGTAATAGTTTTATCATGAAGAGAAAATAATAAGTCACCCAATTCTCACTCTTGGAGTAATCAATCAATTTTTAATTTTAAGCCCAGGGTAGCCTCATGGTGTAAGTGTGAACTTAACTGAGTTTTATAGCTCATTTTTGTTTTAGGCTGATTGGGGTCCAGAGAATAATCCAACACTTCTAAAAACATAACTTTAATTTATGCGGCGAGACCGAGCTCATTTGCTTCTACGGGCAATGCAGAAACTGTATCAGTATAACTTTTTACCAGTTTCAGTGCATGGTTAAAATCTCTTATAACAAAATTCTTCTTTTGTGCCTCGATGATTTTGTTCATTGATTTAGCATGTTGCTCAGCATCGAATCAAGTGTTTTTGAGGGCTTGTTCCAGTAAAATAATATTTCATCCTATTCTCATACCAGCTGCAAACTCCGCTTTACCATCAGAAGATCCGTTTAATGCCATATTCAAAAATGCACCTATCATACTCTTCCCCGATTTGAGCTCCATAGCCCGAAAGAAGTAGAGTGATTCAGGTACCTCAAATGTGTCGTAAGAACTCATCGTATCACTCACCTTTTGCTGAGTCGCATATTGCGTAAGCCCCTCTATCATTTCTCTTTCTCAGAGAGCATTGCTCATACCTATTTTTCCATATATAACTGATTGACGAGCTTCTGTCATATATTCATAACCAGGTATGGATACGCCGTCCCACCTATTTTCTTGGGTATTATGGATTCACTCATGAGCCTTTACTTCCTCACCAAAATCTGTGCCAACTGTATGCAAACCAATATAGTTGATATTTTCACCTATTTTTTTGAATCAACCGACTCCCGCTGGTGTCAGTGTGAAGAGTGTTCGCGCCGCCACTCCAGTAGAGAGCTGGAGTGCGTGTTTTGCTTTATGATGATGAATTCTGGCTCCTTCTCTATCACCTAAACTTTGTAATAGGTCTCATTGTTGCCTGAAATATCTCGCAGCCTCAAGAGGTGTTGCACCATGCTTGAAATCAGGAGTCTGAATATCTATATTTTCTGCTATATGTATCATAGGTAAGAATACGATTATTCTTACCAGCTAATTCTAGTGATTATTTTATTTTGACAAGTTTATTTTATATTTTCTTTTCTACATCCAACCAAGGGCATAGAGAGCACCGAAAACTATGAAAACCATACCGAGGAGTTTGAGTGCAGTAACGGTCCCCCCGATACCGAAAAATTTCTCCGCCCACACCCATGAACCGACAAATTCATAGGTTGGTCGTATATATTTGAGAATAACGACACCAAGACCGATAACCAAGAGACCTATAAGAAAATCCATAATAAAAAAGATTAGAAACTTTTATACCCTATACCTCGTACCGTGAGTATGACATCATCGCCCACTTTATGGCGAATATTTTTGATATGTGTATCAATGGTTCTGTCGTAGAGGAAATTCGCATATCCCATAATCTCTCGCATGAGGTCATCGCGAGAGACGACTTTACCTTCTTTGCCAATAATATATCGGAGAAGCTGGAATTCGGACTTTGTGAGAATAGCAGCCTGGTTTCATCTGATGACTTTGAGTTCTGATTCTATGAGCTTGAGGTCACGATAGGAGATTCATCCCTCATTCGTCGTTTTTGGTGCTCATCGTCTGAGGACAGCCTTGATACGCATGACGACTTCTTTTGGACTAAATGGTTTGCCAATATAATCATCTGCTTCAAATTCAAATGATGTATTGATATTATTCTGATCATCTCGAGCAGAGAGCATCAAAATAGGGACAGTCGATTCACTCCGTAGAGTTCGGAGTATCGTCAGTCCATCTTGCCCAGGTAAATTGATATCCAGGATAATCACATCTGGCTTGAGAGCACGAAATGTATCAATTACTTCATCGCCTCGAAAGCACGTATGGACATCAAATTCTGACTCCTGGAGATAGAGCAGAAGTGAATCTACTATACCGTGGTCATCATCTACGAGCAATATTGATATCTTTTTCTCAGTCATAAGCTAGAGTTTAATAGGTTTTATAGGTTTAACAAGTTTAATACGTTGCAAATCAGAGAATGTGCAAAAACGAGTATAGCGAGGAATGAGTTTTTGAAACGAAGGGAGTTTGCTAAACGCAAATGACCGAGGAGAAAAAACGAAATAACAAAGCCAGACGAAGTTTTTCCGCATTTTCTACTGAGCTACAAACATATTTCCCCCTATCCATGCGAGGTCAAATATAGCTCGTTGGGTTCGAGCAAATGAAGAACTCTCCACAATAAAACCATAATTTTCATCTTGTTCTAGCGATATAATAGCTACCTTGTCCCCGTAGATAAGGACATCGGAACCAAATATAAATTCTTGATTATTGACGAAGAGGATTTGCTCTCATTCAAAAAGTGTTCCGCCCGTTACATAGGCCTTTGCTTCAGGAGAATAGGTCGAAATAGTACGTGAAGTAACCTTTGCTTGTTTTCTTTTTTCTCGAAACTCTGTAACTCTTTCACCAAATAGAGCGAGCATAGCACCGAGATTGGTATATGTCAGAGCTTCTCCTGGGGCCTTGAGGACATCTTCCATCACTGTCTCGATACCGCTCGTTCCTTGATACATCTTCACTTTTGCTTGTTTATTCGCCTTTTGATTCATCATCTGATTCAAGAGAGGAACGGTGCGAGAGATGGTGAGCAATCGTGATTCCGCTATCGTGACGAGTTTTTCTGGTGGCTCTGGTGTATAAAAAGTTGCCCCTTCGCGAAAAACAGTGGAAACGAGACCCTTGGAAACCAGTTTTTTGAGTGTATAGTTGCACGTTTCTCGCTTGAGATCACAGGTACGTGCAATCGTTGAGGCCGGATTGGTGCCAACAGAGAGCGCCGCTAGGTAGACTTTGGCCTCTTCATCAGTGAGCCCCATCTCAGAAAGTGTTTCTATAAGTGCAGTCATGTCGACATTATATACTATTTTTCACCAGGTGGAAAATTTTTTCACCAGCATTGTTTTGACTCTCAGAGTTTTGTCCTAGAATGAAAGATTGTATTCTCCTCACGAATACTCCACTTTTTCTCTATTTTATCATATTTATGAGTTTTATCCCTCCTTGAGAAAACATTGCTGAGACAAAAAAATGCAAAATATCTGGAAAAGATTTTTTTGTGACCGATAAAGACCTCCAATATTACGATAAAAAGTCACCTATTTTCGGATGAAAAAAATACCCCCTATCAAGCCCAACCCTCTGTCCAGAAGAGAGAAAGCGTCGACGACTGAGCTGGAGAAATGAACGAAAACTCTACCATAGAAAATGTGATAAGACGGGTAACTCTCTCATAACTATCTACTCGCCCGATAAACCCTATACAGTGTATGATCAAAAAATCTGGTGGGGTGATGATTGGAATCCGAGTGATTATGGACGAGCATTTGATTTTGAGAGACCATTTTTTGAGCAACTCTGAGAACTTCATCACAGCGTACCACAAATCAATGTCGTCACATCTCAAAACGAAAATTGCGAATTTACCAACCTCACCGCTAATTGCAGAAATTGTTATCTGATTTATGAATCCTCAAACAACGAGTATTGTGTATATGGCTGTTGGTTCCAGAAATCCGAACACTGTCTCGATTGTTCATATATTCATGAATGCAAATACTGCTACGAAATCAGCGATAGTTACAACTGCCATTCCCTCTTCTGGAGTCAGAACTGTGATAATTGCCGAGAGAGCTATTATCTCTCCAACTGTATGTCATGTCACAAATGTTTCTGATGCGTCAACCTCGTCAATAAATCATACCATATCTTCAATCGCGAAGTAACGCCTGAACAATTTGAGGCATTTATAAAAAAATTCTTCACCTCAAGTGCAGACGAACAAAAACAATATCTCAGAAAACGACAAGAACTCATAGATACTCTGCCAAAGAAATTTGGACACATATTACAAGGCGAGAATTGTATCGGAGACTATGTCAGAAATGGTAAAAATTGTCTCGAGTGTTTTCACGTACATGATGCAGAGAACTGCAAATACGCCGAACATATCTGGAGAAACTCCAGAAACAATATGGATGTCTCGACAGTAGGACGTGACTCTGAATGGGCCTATGAATGTATCAATAATGGTATAGGTTCTTCAAACAATAGTTTTTGTATACAGAACTGGACGTGCAGCAACGATATCTACTGTATCTCATGTTTCAATTCTCACGATAATTTCGGATGTATATCACTGAAAAAAAATGACCACTGTATCCTCAATAAACCTTATTCAGTTACTGAATATGAAGCTCTGGCTGGGAAAATCATAGATCACATGAGATGAACAGGTGAATGGTGAGAATTTTTCCCTACTTGGCTCTCCCCTTTTGGTTATGACGAAACAGTGGCCAATGAATATTACCCTCTCTCAGAAGTTGACGCAAAAGAAAGATGATGGAAGTGGAAAGGAGAAGAAGAGACATCATCGTACCATGGACCGTTTGTGAGTCCACTTCCGACAAAAGAGTACGATGAAAAAATAGTCGGATACGAAGTGGCTCAGAAGAATATAGATGTCATTATAGCCTGAATACTTCAGTGTGATGTGACAGGAAAACCATTTAAAATTATCAAACAAGAGCTCGCATTCTATATCGAAAATAATATCCCCCTCCCTACGAAGCACCCAGACCAGCGGCATCGAGAGAGAAATTCCCTCAGGAACAAACAAGATCTCTATGAGAGAAAATGTGATAGTTGCGAAGTACTCCTACAGACAACCTACGAACCAAATACAAAAAATGTCGTCTGCGAAGACTGTTATCTCAAGCTCGTTCATTAATTTCTCCCTATGACTTTTATACCCCCATGAGAAAAAATTGCCGAAACCAAGAAATGCAGGATTTCTGGTGAGGAGTTTTTTGTGACTGATAAAGATCTAGAATTTTACGAGAAGATTTCTCCAGTATTTTCGGGAAAGAAATACGCCATTCCGAGTCCGACATTGTCTCCTAATGAACGTCTCCGAAGTAGATTAAGTCAGAGAAATGAGCGAAACTTTTATCATCGTAAGTGTGACCTCACTGGGAAGCAGTTTATCTCGATGTACGATTCATCTTCCCCTTATACAGTCTACGAACCAAAGGCGTGGTACTCAGATAATTGGGACCCTTCAAAATATGGGCGAACGATAGATTTCGGAAAATCATTTTTTGAACAATTCCATGAATTATCCCTGAAAGTACCTCTTATAGGTATTGATTTGGTAAACTGTGAAAATAGTGATTTTTGTAATTATTGTTGAGATGACAAGGATTGTTATTTAGAC
Source organism: uncultured Candidatus Peribacteria bacterium (assembly GCA_964544625.1). Lineage (GTDB taxonomy): Bacteria > Patescibacteriota > Gracilibacteria > BD1-5 > JAGOOR01 > JAGOOR01. The sequence goes on from CAZJBQ010000005.1 coordinate 11,188, forward strand.
ATAGCGTGAGAATGAAACTATAGGAGCTTTTATAACCTGTTTACGAAATATTCGGAGTTTGCTATCGACACAACATTTGTGTACAACAGCGTCACCATGTATGAGTGCATATTCTGCTACAAATCGAGTATGCTACAATACTGTGTCTATACAGAAAATTGTGATAATTGTTTCTATAGTTTTAATCTCAAGGGATGTTCTGAATGTCTCCTCTGCAATAATCTCAGATGAAAAAAATTCCATATCTATAACCAATGCTACTCCGAAGAAGAATACAAAAAACTCAAAGATAAAATTTTACAGGACAGAGAACCGGCCTTGAGAGAGTATAAAAAAATCATTCTCGGAGCTATCCATCGTGATTACTATAGACTCAATTGTGAAAATTGTAGCGGAAATGATCTCGCGAATTCCAAGAGCTGTTTTCATTGCTTTAATATTAATGATTCTGAAGAAAGTAAATATCTCTACGATGTCCTCGAGGCCAAGCATTGTATGGATATGAACTACTCTCTCTACCATCCCGAATGGTCATACGAGCTCATCTCGACACTGAGTCTCAAAAATAGTGCCTGGAGCATGGCGAGTCATTATTGCCGAGATATATATTATTCTGACCAGTGCAATAACTCTGAAAGTCTCTTTTGATGTATCGCAATGAATCACGGTAATCACTGTATCCTGAACCTCTCATATTCTATTCAAGAGTACGAGAAGCTTTGTGAGCGAATTATTGACCATATGCGTAATACTGGAGAATGGGGTGAATTTTTCCCGCATGAATTCTCTGCTTTTGGTTACGATGAAACAGTAGCGCAAGAATACTTCCCGCTCACAGAAAACGAAATCAATGTGCACGGCTGGAAATGGAAAGGTAAAAAAGAAACATCATCATATCATGGCCCATACTATACCCCACTTCCTATTCGAGAATATGACGAACGAAGAGTCGGCTATGATATAGCTCAGAAAAATATTGATAACCTATTATCTGGCATTCTCCAGTGCGAAGTAAGTACGAGGCCATTTAAAATAATCAAACAAGAACTCCTCGTCTATATAGAAAATTGAATACCTATACCAGTTAAACATCCAGACCAGAGACATGCAGAGAGGATGAATATGAGAAATCCCCGAACGCTTCATGGGAGAAACTGCTCGGGGTGTGGAGAGGCAATAATCACAGCATACACTCCGGATAGACCTGAAAAGGTCTATTGCGAAACCTGTTATAAAAAACTTGTCTATTAAATTCCATCTATGATTCAAAAAAAATGTCGTCTCACATGAACTCAATTCCCCATCGACCAATGGGAACTCGATTTTTTGGATAAAATCAGCCCAATTTTTGGATGAAAGAAATATCTCGTTCCAGAACCAACACTCTGCCCAACAGAACGTATGATTCGACGTCTTGGTTTTCGTAATGAAAGGAGTCTTTTTTATCGTAAATGTGACCTCACTGGTAAACAAATAGTTGCTCAGTATCCAACAAATAGCGAATACAAGGTATACGATAAAGCAGTTTGGTATTCTGACGACTGGAGTGCGGCGCAATATGGTCGAGGCTTAGATTTTTCTCGGCCATTTTTCCCGCAGTTCCGAGAGCTCATGCTGGCTGTTCCGAGGATGGCTCGCGTCCAGCAAGGTAATATGGAAAATAGTGAATTCTGTAATCGTGCCTCTGATTGCAAAAACTGCTATCTCCTCTATTCATCAAATGGAAGTGAGGAATCGTATTATGGATCCTTTTTGAATTTCGGGTATCGGTGTATTGATACAACAAATGTCGATACCTGTGAATTGACTTACGAATGTGTAGACTGCTACAAATGTCAGAGAATTTTCTGGTCTGAAGAGTGCAAGAATTGTAGTGATTCATATTTTCTGAAGTGATGTATAGGATGCAAAAATTGCCTCTTTTGTACCAATCTCCAACAAAAAGAATATTGCATAAAAAATAAACAGTATTCTCCAGAAGAATATAACAAGAAACTCTCTCAGACGCTCTTTCATGACGCGAATACGCTGACGAATATAAAAAAAATATTTGAAGCCGAAAAAAATACTATGTATGTAAAATATTTTTCGTGAGTCAAAAATGAGAATGTGAGCGGTGATCATATCAATGAATCTCATAATTCTTCTGAGATGTTTGATACAATTCTCTGCGAAGATTGCAGATACTGTCAGAGTATGCACGAAGCAAAAAATTGTATGGACTTTTGCTACTGGTGACAAGGGAATAATTGGATGTATGAAGTACACGCATCAGGAAGATGATGCTCCAATATGCTCTTTTGTAACGAATCATGGGATAGCAATAAAAATCTCATCTATTGTGACCAATGTATGTTTAGCTCGGACTTATTTGGTTGTTGTGGCATCAGACGTGGGAAAAACATGGTCATGAATACTTCTTACTGACAACACGAATACGAGACACTTTGTGGCACAATAATCGATCATATGAAATCTACAGGCGAATGGTGAGAATTTTTCCCACCCCATCTCTCCCCTTTTGGCTACAATGAGACAGTGGCTCAAGATTATTTCCCTATTACAGCCGAGGAAGC
>CAZJBQ010000005.1:13773-53609 GCA_964544625.1 uncultured Candidatus Peribacteria bacterium
GATACAAGTGGAAACAAGACGATGAGATATCGAGTTATCACGGTGAGTATTATAAACCCCTCTCTGTAGAACACTACGATGAGAGAAAAGTCGGTTACGAGGTAGCACAAAAAAATATTGATGCCTGCATCAATGGAATCATAGAGTGTGCATCGACCAAAAAACCATTCAAAATCATTGCTCCTGAGCTCGCCTTTTACATAGAGCATCGTCTTGCCCTCCCGACACTTTGCCCAAACGAGCGTCATAGGCTCCGAACCCTCTTGCGAAATCCGAGAGTACTCCATGACAGAATGTGTGCGGAATGTGGTATCGATATACAAACCGTCTATGCGCCAGAGAGAACAGAAAAAGTGCTCTGCGAATCATGTTTCCAGAAAAAAATATTCTCATAATTATTGCTTATGTCCTTCATTCCTCCAAACGAGAAAATCATCGAAACAAAAAAGTGCAGAATTTCTGGACAAGAGTTTTTTATCACCGATAAAGATCTAGAATTTTACGAGAAAATCTCACCAGTATTCGCTGGTCAGAAATATCTCGTACCGAGTCCAACACTCTGCCCAGATGAGAGAATGCGACGAAGGCTGTCGTGGAGAAATGAACGAAAGCTCTATCACGGAAAATGCGCAAAAACAGGAAACCAAATTATCTCGACCTATTCACACGATAAAGACTATACCGTCTACGATCCAAAGGTCTGGAACAGTGACGATTGGGATCCTTTTGAATTTTGTGCAGATGTTGATTTTTCTCGTCCATTTTTCCCACAGTTTGATGCACTTATGAAGCGGACGCCCAAGCCAGCTCTAGCAAATGGTTTCTGAGAAAATGCCGATTACTGTAATCAATGTTATTATCTCAAGAATTGTTATCTGTGTTTCTGCACTGACTACTCTGAAGACTGTGAATATCTCTATGGCTCCTTTGCATCCAAAAACTGTTTTGATTGTCTGAATGTAGAAAAATGTGAATACTGCTACGAATGTATCGGTTGTGCAAATTGTTTTCAATCCCAAGAATGTATAGACTGTCGTGAATCACGGGATATGTTATTTTGTTTTGACTGCAGTGGTTGCCATGATTGTTTCGGTTGTACCAACCTCCGCAATAAATCATATTATTTTTTCAACGAACCACTCGCAGAAGAGATGTACAAAAAGAGAGTAGAGGAATACAAAAAATCTTCAGAAAAAATCCAAGCACCTATTCGTGAACGTGTAAAAATGTTTATGAAAAATGCTATCTATCGTGACACTAATAATATCAGTTGTGAGTCGTGTACAGGAGATTTCCTTCATGGATGCAAAAACACCTACGAAAGTTTCGCAGCAAAGTGACTCATTGATTGTAAATATATCTCACTCTGTCCTGGAGAAACAAATAATGCATACGATATTATCGGTTCACTTGGAGCTTGGGATTATGAGTGCATATCAGTAGATGGGAACAATGTCGGCTTTTCTGCTTATGTGTACCCAAATAATACGAATGTATACTACAGTCATTTTGTGAATAGCTCACACGATCTTTTTGGCTGCTCTTCTCTCAAAAAATCTCATCACTGTATCATGAATAAATCATACAGTGTTTATGAATATGAGGCACTCTGCGGGAAAATCATAGAACATATGCAGTCCACTGGTGAATGGGGAGAATTTTTCCCAACAGAAATCAGCCCCTTCTGATATGATGAAACAGTCGCCATGGAACACTTCCCTCTGACAGAACAGGAAGCTCAGAAAAAATGATGGAAATGGAAGTGAGAAGAGGAAACATCGTCCTATCATGGCCCCTATTATTCAGCACTACCAATCCAAGAATATGATGAAAAAATAGTCGGATACGATGTGGCACAGAAAAATATAGAAAACGTTTTGAATGGTATACTCAAATGTGAAATCACTGGAAAGCCATTTAAAATTATCAAGCAAGAACTCGCTTTTCACATAGAACATCATATCCAACTCCCAAAAAAGCATCCAGATCAGAGACATAAAGAGAGGCTCTCTCAGAGAAACCCACGAAAAATATACGAGAGAACCTGCGCAGAATGCCATAAAAATATAACTACGTCATTTATGCCACAGAGGAAAGAGAAAATTGTCTGCGAAGAGTGCTATCGCAAGTTAGTTTATTAGGCTTACTAGGCTAAGTGAAGCTTATTAAAGTTAAAATTCCATTGCATTTTTCCCTCCCCAGACATAATAAGCCTAGCAAACTTACCAGCTTAATAAACATCTATCCATGTGCTGAATCGTCGCCACTATTGGCAAAAACAATCCTGAGCCCCTCCTCTATCAAGGGCTCAAAAATCTCGAATATCGAGGCTATGACTCTGCGGGCTTTGTCACCGTAGAATCAAATCACAATACTCGACTCGTCCGTGAAATCGGTGAAGTGAGCCATCTTTTGTCTCATATCCAGCAAGACTCTACTGCTTGCGTGGGTATGGGTCATACTCGATGGGCAACTCATGGTGGAGTAACTGAGATGAACACCCATCCTCATCACTCCATGAACAAGGAAATCTATCTCGTCCACAATGGTATCATCGAAAACTACAAAATCCTCGCCGATAAGCTCCAAAAAGCAGGCTATACATTTTATGGTCAGACAGATAGTGAAGTACTCGCTAACCTCATCGAATACTGTCTCCGAAGCACCAAAGATATCAAAAAAGCTATTCTGCTCGCACTCTCTCAAGTCACAGGAACCTATGGTCTCGCTATAGTCTCCCCTGCTGATCCAACTCATCTCTACGCTGTCCGTCGTGGCTCTCCGCTGATGATGAGCACTATCGAAGGTGGTATCATGGTGGCGAGCGATCCTCATGCATTCCCAGAATGAGATCCGACAGTTATACCAATGGAAGATGGTGAATTCGCGACACTCAACCTCGATGGTTCATACAGCCTCGAATCCGTCAGTGGTGAACTCATCTCTCGTGAGGCATTGAAACTCGAGATTTTCCAAGATACGACTGATTCAAGCCAGTATGCTCACTCGATGCTCTGAGAAATCATGGAACAATGAGAAGTCATCGAAAATACCATTCGAGGAAGAATCAATTTTGAGACAGAGCAAGTCACCCTCGGCGGCATCAGAAATGTCATGCCAGAACTCCTGAAGAAAAAAGAAATCATTATCGTTGCTTGCGGTACGAGTTATTACGCTGGTCTCGTCGGGAAGAATTTCCTCCAAGAAATAGGCAGTATCGTTTGTCGCGTAGAAATCGCGAGTGAATTTCGCTACAGTAAACAATTCTGGAACAAAGATACTGCCCTCCTCGTAATCTCTCAATCAGGAGAAACAGCGGACACTCTCGCAGCACTCCGCGAAGCGAAACATCGTGGAATTATGACACTCGGTATCGTCAATGTGCCAGGCTCAACCATTGCTCAAGAAACAGATGCTGGGATATTTACTCATGCCGGCAAAGAAGTCGGCGTTGCATCGACAAAAGCATTTACAGCTCAAATCACCGTACTCCTCATGATGGCGATAGCACTCGGAGAAAGAAAAGAACTCGATGTCCTCACAAAATCAAGAATATTGAAAGCATTCAAACTTATCCCCGACCACATTCGGACTATCATCGCTGACACTAGCAAAATCAAAGAACTCGCAGATAAACTCTCAACCTATGATCATTGTTTTTTCCTCGGTCGATATTATCAAGCTCCTATTGCCTGCGAGGGATCCATCAAACTCAAAGAAATCACCTATATACACTCAGAAGCCTATCCAGCGGGAGAGCTCAAACATGGCCCTCTCGCTCTCATCAGTGAGAAATTCCCAAGTATAGTCCTCAACCCTACCGATGCTCTCTACGATAAAACTGCCTCAGCCATTCATGAAGTTGAAGCTCGAAAATGACTCGTCTTTACTATCGGGAATGGAGCCGATTCGACCATTCGTATTCCAGAAACTATCGATATTCTCTATCCTTTCTTGACGGTGATTCCTTGCCAACTCATCGCTTATTACACGGCTCTGAAGCTCGGTAGAAATATTGACAAGCCTCGAAATCTCGCAAAAAGTGTAACAGTAGAATAGTTGATAGAGATTATTTTAGAAAAACACTTTACTAAAGAGGATATGACGCTATTATCTAGCCCAGATTAAACATCCTTCATTGTGCACTTCACGTTCTCCGTAGTTTTTGACTTAAATTTAAATATACTACGAAGGATGAATGCATTTTTGAACTTTGCATTCTGAAAATAACATGGCTCTCCCCCTCGAAAAACTCTTCTGATCAAACTGCCGAAAAAAACTCCTCGAAAAATTCTTCCTGGAGCATACATTTAATCCAAAGAAAGACTTCTTTATCCGAGAACTCTGTCGTGATATAGACGAACAAATCAACGCTGTCCGTCGTGAACTCGAGAACCTCGAAAATCTCGGGATTCTCAAATCTCGTTGGGAAGATAATACCAAGCATTATTCTCTCAACCTCGCTTGCAATATACTCCCTGATCTCCAGATGATTTTCGGAAAATGCTTCAATGCACTCGAGAAACTCAACGAGTATTTCCGCGGTAAACACAATCTCTCTCTCCTCGTCGTCGGTGGTGGGCTCGAGGACATGACACGTGAATCAACAAACAACCTCATCGACATACTTGTCATTGGGGACATCGACAAAGATAATTTCAATCTCTTCCTCACCAAACACTTCTTTGGTCGTAAAATAAAATACGCCGTCATCTCAGAAAAAGAATTCCAGGAACGTCTCAAATTCGGCGATAAACTCATCGGCAGAATCCTCAATCAACCAGGAAACGTCATCCTCAAGGATTCTCTTGGTCTCAAAGAGATAAAGAAATAGACGAGAAGAGCTATAGATTGAGAACAGAGAACATAGATTGGTTTATAATTATTTATTATGGCACTCTACTTTGAGAATCTCACAGCATGGAAAAAAGCATTTTTGTTAACAGAAAAAGTCCACACTCTCATAAAAGAATTCCCAAAAGAAGAACAATTTGCTCTCACAGACCAGATGAGAAGGTCATCTCTCTCAATTGTCAGCAATATAGCAGAATGAAGTGGCCGAGGCGGTAACGCAGAATATGCCCACTTTCTCCATATAGCTAAATGATCATGCATGGAGCTCTATACACAAGTACTTCTAGCAGATAAATTTGGGTACATCAAAAATCAGGATGAAAAACAAGAAATAATTAGTTTGTGTGAAGAAGTGATAAAGATTCTCTACACTCTAGCGAAAAGTAAGCAATAGTCCTTTCTATGTTCTCACTCTCTGCTCTATGCTAGGTTAAATTTGTACTCTGAAAAATATTATTATAATACCTCCATCACTTCCCAACCTATGACATGACTGTGAACTACATGCTAATCGTTTAGAGAACTTTGACTAAAGCTCTCACCTTTCGGTGAGATTTTTTTTACCTCAATACTTATGAAAAAATACATCCCCATTCTCATTATCACTTCATTCCTCCTCAGTGCTTGTAGTATTAATGAAAATATTAGAACAAAAGACGATAATGAGGTTAGTATAAATCTGAAAAATATAACATATAGTAAAATATCAGCAGATGCAAGATTACTAAAATGCATTTGATTATACGATTCATCTCTGGCTGTATTTGAAGAAGAATGAAAAAGTAGCGGAACAATATCTGATAACTCAGAAAGTTTCGAGATGACAATACTAGATAATGATATAACAATGTTTTGAGCAAATTTCTCTATACTAGAAAACTCTGATAATGTTCTTATATGAATGAGAAAATATGATAATAGCTGACTTACCGAGGTGCTACATTTAAATAAAAACAATTGAATTTTATTTGATTCAAAAACATACACTCAATGGTTATGAAACGCACCTGCATGATTCGATACAGTTTTTTCTTGTAAAAGTTAATCTAACCCTATAACCAACTTTTTTATGTCAGAACTCTCTACAAAGCGCCACTCGCTTTCCCACATTATGTCCCAGGCTATTGCCGCGACATTTCCAGACCTCACTATCCTCCGTGGTGTCGGTCCTGCTATCGATAATGGTTTTTATCAGGACTATGATTTCGGTGATTTTCAGCTCACTGAAGCGCATCTCAAGGATATCGAGAAAAAGATGAAGCATATCCTCAAACAAAATCAGCTCTTCGTGCAGAGTTTTCTCACACTCGAAGAAGCACGTGCAAAATTCGCAGGAGATAAATATAAACTCGAACTCATCGATGACCTCGCAAAAGAAGGTGAAACACAATTCGGTGTCTACACAAATACACTTCAAAATGGTACTGTCACATACGATGACCTCTGTGCTGGTCCTCACGTAGAAAAAACTGCTGAGCTGGATGAAAATGCATTTCAACTTGATAGAATCGCTGGAGCTTATTGGAGAGGTGATGAGAAAAACAAAATGCTCACTCGTATCTACGGTGTCGCATTTGAATCTCGAGAAGAACTCGATGCATACAACAAGCAAATGGCCGAAGCGAAGAAACGAGATCACCGTATCCTCGGTCAGAAACTCAATCTCTTTACCCTCTCGCCTCTTGTTGGTTCTGGACTTCCTCTCCTCAAACCAAATGGTATGATTATCCGAAAGGAAATAGAAGATTATCTCTGGTCACTCCACAAGAATCACGGGTATCAGAGAGTCTGGACTCCGCATATCGCAAAAATCGAACTCTACGAGACATCAGGTCATGCTGCGAAATTTGGTCACGAGCTCTTCCGTGTGAAGGGTGGCCATGGTGAGGATTTCTGCATGAAGCCGATGAACTGTCCACACCACATGCAGATCTTCGCTGATAATCAGTGGAGCTACCGTGATATGCCAATTCGTTATTTCGAGCCAGCAACCGTATACCGTGATGAGAAGCCAGGACAACTCTCAGGCCTCACACGTGTCCGTGCTATCACTCAGGACGACGGACATCTCTTTCTCCGTGTCTCACAGATCAAGCAAGAAGTAGGAACCATTGTGAGTATTATCAAAGAATTCTATACAACACTCGGTATGGTCGAGGATTATTGGGTTTCTCTCTCAGTCAGCGATCCAGCAACACCAGATAAATATCTCGGCGGAAAAGAAGTCTGGGATACAGCCGAATCATCACTCGAAGAAGCAGCAAAACAATTTGACCTCCCTTACAAGAGAATCGAAGGTGAGGCAGCATTTTATGGGCCAAAACTCGACTTTATGTTCAAGGATGCAATCGGCCGTCAATGGCAACTCGCAACAATCCAACTCGACTTCAATCTCCCAAATAGATTTGATTTGAGTTATGTGAACGAACAAGGCGAAAAAGAGCGTCCAGTGGTTATCCATCGGGCTATCTCTGGCTCACTTGAACGATTTATGGGCGTCATGATTGAGCACTTCGCAGGTGTCTTCCCTCTCTGGCTCGCACCTCGTCAGGCTATCGTCGTACCAGTCGGTGAAAAATTCAATGACTACGCAGAAAAAGTCCTCAAATCTCTGAAAGATGCAGGTATTCGCGCGGAAGGAGATTTCTTATCTGATGGTCTCAATAAAAAAGTAAGAAATGCTGAACAAGCACACATCAACTACATCCTCGTCGTCGGTGAAAAAGAAGAAGCAAATAACGGCGTCGCAGTACGAAATTATAAGACAAAGGAACAGACAGAAGTTACTCTGAGCCAGTTAGTTGACAATCTAAAAGAAGAGATAGAATTGAAGAAATTATAAAATTCTATGGTCTCTACATTGGATACAAAAAGTCCTGAACAAGAACTAGTCGATATATTTCAAAAAGCACAAGGGACAATCTGAGACACGAAAAAAATCACTAGCAATGTTAAACGATGGTGGTACGGATTAGATTCTGATGAGGATCTTATCGAAGGGCATTACACAAATGGTGATCTGACAATGCGCTATCGACAAGCATTAACTGAAGCAACATCTCAAATTTTAAACCTCAGTATAACTGACTCAAAGTCCGGACTAAGCACAGACCAAGAAGTGACAGAAAAAGATGATTTAATATACAGATTAAGTATTATGGAGATTCAAAGACACAAAGCATGAAGTAGAAAAAATAGATGAGATGGTAATAACTTGATTTCTTTAATATAAATGTGCCCAGGAGAGGACTTGCTCGCTAATCCGTCACTATCGTTCCTCCCGCGCAATCTGCCACCTTCACTTCATCTGCCTTAAGGCAGCGTTCAGATTGGCTTCAAGTCCTCGAAAACAAAACATAAAAATACCCCTATAGGAGTATTTTTATTTGGAATTCGAAGAGAGGACTTGAACCGGAGGAATGAGTAAATCTCATTCCGAGTGGAAATGGTGAAATCACTCTCTTTCTGTGTCTCTGTAAAAAGCTTTAGCTTTATGGTGCCCAGGAGAGGACTTGAACCTCCATGCCTTGCGGCGACGGCTTCTAAGGCCGTTGTGTCTGCCATTTCACCACCTGGGCAGGTTGAACGAAGTTCAACAGTGCATAGAAAAAGTACAAAGTGCATAGAGAGGATTTAAATAGTCCTTTCTATGCTCTCTGTCTATCTTCTCTGCCCATTGTAACTATTTTCCTGCTTTCTCAATCTTTTTTGAGAAGAGGGCAAAGGTAGCAAAAACGTGAATCACGGCAAATGCTATGAAGCAGAGAAGAGGTATCGTAATGATGCCCATATAATCAACATGAAGTGCTGAGCAAGGGTTTGCTGCTGTACAACCAAATGGATTCTCGATAACAGTACGTCCGACGATACCAGGCTTTTGGAGGATATAATGAAATGCTTCGAGAGCCATACCTGGAATAGTAATGGCATAGATATAGGCGAGAATTGGACGACTCTTGGTATAGAGTGCTATGAGAGAGAGTGGGATGATTGGAAACATCATGATACGAGCCCACCAGCAGAGCTGACATGGAAAAAGTGCATCTTCAGTGTTAAACCATGTCCCTGTAGTGTACTCATAGACTGGATCTCCGAAGTTCGAATAATAGAGCGGTGAGCAGAGCGCCATGATAGCCTGGAGAAAAATACTCGCAATAATCCAATCTCGACCCTGCTTAAATCCTTGCCAGAGAGAGAAAATCTGAAATGCAGCATACTCTACCAACAGTGCACCAATGACGATATTCTCATCAATTCAGAGAGAGTATGCGAGAGCAACAGTAGAGAAAAATACAACAGCAAAGAGTCACCAAAAGAGAAATATTTTTTTCATAAAATGTGGATTATATGAGCCATACTAAGAAAAAAACTATGACTGGCAAATCAGCACCTTTGACAGCTACATAAATAACTTTTTGAATAACTTGACATATGTTAATTAATATATTATTGTAATATTGTTTTATTTTTTAAATATTCAGAAATATGCACGGACATTCGCACATGCGTCACGAATGAGCGCCTATACATCAGGGTACTCATACAGCACCAAATGGAATGCGTAAAGTATTACAAAGAGCAAAAAGGGCTCTCGCTATTGCTTTACCTCTCTGAGCTGCATCTTGTACTGTGCCTCCGCAACAATATCACGCGCCTACAGCACAGCGAGCTATCGGTATGTCACCTATGACACTCTCCTTTGCTATCAATCAGGCACAGCAGCAGCGTAACCCACAGATGGCTATCGATGCGCTCGTAAACTATGCTCGTACATGCAAAACGCCTCTTGGACCACAATGGCTCAACTATGCTCGTTATCAACTTGCTCTCGCTCGTGCACACGGTGGGAAATTAACTCTTGAACAAGAAAAACTCATGATCCTGTGGCTTTACTGACTCGAAAAAACCTTGCCCCCTATAGATAATCGTTTCACGAATGATGGTACGGCTCAGATCGATGCTCCAGCCGAAGAAGCGCTTCCAGCGTAGCAATACCCCTAAAATATATCAAAAATCCACTCTTTATTGAGTGGATTTTTTAATATTTGATTATTTAATATATATGGTGTAAAATATATAAGTAATATTTTTTATGGTTCTCCTCCCAGACATTACACCTTCTCAGAAAGCACGAAATTTTCGCATACCAGAGGCAATGCGCGGTATTACTGATTTTGAAAAGAAGAGAGTCCTCGGTACTTTATCAAGCGAACATGTAGAAAACAAGCTCCATCCAACACTGGAAGAAAGGCTCAAAAACCGTCTCCCACACGCAATATCAGCTCAAAATATCCATATCAGCGGTATCAGGCCTGGTGAATCATTCGGTGTTCGCATGGGCGAATCTCTCCTCTGTACTTTTCAGATGGAGAGAGCAGAAAATTCACCCGTAGATAATCAATGGATAGAGACGCTGAAAAACAAAGAGCGTATAGATGACTCGAGTTATTTCATAGATTTAGCCCAACCCGATACCATCCTGAGCACGAAATATAATTGGAATAGTTCTCATGATACTCACACATGTATTTTTCTCTCGCTCAATAGTGTTATCGATACCCAGAAGATGTGAAAACAAGGTAGTAGAGCTATCATCAATAAACTCAAACAGGTCGTCCATGGAGCCTTACTTACCGCTCTTATGACGCAGTGTAGTCCAGATACTGGCGGAACATACGAGAACTATGACTGAGCAGATCGTGCGTGCGGTGTTGCTCAGAATGAACAGGTCTACACAGTACATCGCTGAGATACGCTCATGAATATAGCAGAACGATATGGAGTATCCGTCAGTGACATCAAGGCTCGCAATGGAATTATGGATGATACTATATTTGCTGGACACGATTTGATTATCCCCTCTTCCTATCAAGAAGCATCATATTGAAGAGATGTATGATCTCCAGTAGAACATAATAGAGTGTATTCTCCGGATCTCGAGTGATTATTTCAGTCAAATATACCTGCACAAACCCTACAAATTCTTCTGGAATATGTACTCAGAAATCCAAACGATCAATGATCAGCAGAACCCTTTAACCCCGGAGACAGCGAGACACTCCGAGCGATTGGGAAAAATATGTGAGTCATACCTCTCGCTGAAGAGGCAATGTCTATTGATTATCGTGGGCAATCAACAGATATAACACATGCAATTCTCGTAAGCATGCAGAGCTATCTCGCAGATTCAGGCATCAAGATGCCTCTTTATTGGGAAAAATCCATCGGTAAAACAAGAACCATAACGAGTACTTATTTATCTCTCAAAGGAAGAAAGAAACTTCCACAGGGTATCAACGTCTACCAATGATGGAAGAAAAATATCATTCCAGAAAAGCTCAGATATATCCTCGACAATAAACCAGAAAATATCTACGTATTTACTTTCCTCAAAGGCAAAAAAGAGCACTCTTGTCTCGTTTTCCGAACTGACACTGGTTATCAGGTCTTTGATCCATCGTATGGAGCAAAAGAATGTCTCTATGAATTCGATAGCTATATAGACTTTCATAATGAACAAAAGTCATACCTTGCAACGACTATTGGGCTCCAAACAAAATGGATACAGGCAAATAATATTCCAGCAGACGAATGATATGAAAGCACTACTCCTGAAACAACCTCTCGTACAAAAAATCATGTAGGCTGAATACTCGAAAGAGCTATTAAAAAACCCTCTGGTAAATTACGTGGTAAACAATATGGAGGTATAGCTCCTGATGACGAACGACTCAGCCTTATAGCCAATAAAATGGGCATTAGTGAAGAAGAAGCTGATGAAGTGTGATATGCAAACCTCTGTGGAGCAAATACGCGCGCTATTTATGCTAGCACTGTAGAACACCTCGCTCAATCGTGAATTTATCTTCCCTATATATGGGATGAAGATATATGAAGTGGTGCTCAAGCTGGTGCATTTTTCAGGGCTCAAAAAGCTCAAGGAAAGCTCCCGCCAAATGCGAGAGTCATCGATGGAATACGATCAAACCCCGATCCAGAAAAGCTAGAAAAAATGCTTCTCGCTACTGGACATGAATTTTTTATTATGAGCTACACTCATGGAAAAAATGGCCATGTCCATATGGCTCAGAGAGTTACTATCAATGGTCGAGAACAGATTATCATCCTCGATCCTTCATGGACTGGAGCTACACTCACTGATGATATGGGGACACAGGGTGGTTATCACGATTTTCAAGACTACATAAATTCTTTTGTGAATGGTAAAAAAATCATGGAGAACGGTAAAATGGTTCACGGTAAAGCACCAAATAGATATACTCTTTCATCAATACTTTGTCTCTCGAGCTCAAATGAAAATCATTCAGTATCGGAATCTCACTCTCCAAAACAAGAGATAGAAACGAAACGAGAAACACTTGCAACCGTTCATTCTATTGATATCTTTGATGATGAACTCGAAGGAAAAATTGATGCACTCATCCACAAAAGAGCCCCATCTTCTCCTATCACAGGTAGTATGGTCATAGCCACCGCAAAAGCACATCATGTGCCTCCGGAATACCTCCTCGCCATGATGATCAACGACAGCACACTCGGAACACAGTGAAAATGAAAACGGACAAAAAATCCTGGAAATGTCGGCAATGATGATGCCGGAAATGAAGTGACCTATGATACTTGGGAGAAGTGAGTCGACGCTGTTGGGAAAAATCTAGCCATGCGTATTAGGGCATTTCGGGCATGTTATCCTGATACATTACCACTCTTGAGCTATCTCGTCACCAACACTGGTCCTGATGGTAAATGATTCATGAAAAGCCAAGATAATTACAAAAAACCAAATCCGAAACACAGATGATGCTACATGACACATGAATCAGGTCAAAAAATGGTCGTCAATCTTGCTCTTTCTCTCCGAAAATCGCTCGGCCTAGAAAGGGCAGTATTTGGCCCTCAAGAAGAGAAAATTGCCTCACTCTAAGAGATTATTGATTATTTGAATAAATATTTACAATACACTTTAAAATTACATGCCATTACGAACTCTCTCACATTCTGGATCTCCTGACAAAAAATTACCAAACAAATCATGGTCAATACCTGAGGAAATATTTCAAGCTTTGTCAAAAAAACCTATTGGTACAACTCTGCGAATTCAACTCTCTGCAAATGAGGAACCCCATACATTCCGAGTCATAATTGCTTGACCAAATGTGGTATATAAAAATACTCCTCAATCAGGCGCCCAGTTTGGAGTCGTACAAATATGAGTTGGTAAATATAGTTTTGCTCCACTGACTGAAAAATGAATCCAACATCCTCCTCTCGGGAAAATTTTTGAACTCATTGAGGTGGAAAAAAGAGAACCACTCCCCGAAAAAACACCGACAAATAAGGTTGGAGGTGGATTAAAAAAATGGGTTTGGTGACTCACGACCGCTGCTGTCGTATGATGAGGTGCCCTTTTGCACACGGCATACAAAGATTATCAAGATACGCAACGCATACTCAAACATCCAAGTCTCATAAATCCTATTCCAAACATACCACTCTATCAATATATAAAAATACCTTCTTGATTTCCTCTCTCTCAAATATCTGGTGAATACAATATCTCTCTCGGACAACTCTACGCACTCAATCCTCAATTAAAAAATGAAGGAGCCATCGAGAATGGTAGAGTCAAAGATGAAATCACTCTCAGGGTACCAAAAGTAAAAACCCTATTCCAACTCACTGAGCCACGAACATGGAATGACATAGGTAAGGAATACGGAGTGGCTCCAGAAGTGCTCATACGAATCAATGGAAATTCAGTAGGCATAGGAGATTTGATATACATACCAACCGATACACAAGTACGCGATATAGAACACTATCTCTTTGGCCATGATATAGAGGAATTCCCATTTGAACTCACGGCAGAAAGCACACTCGAACAAATAGCTCTCGCTCAGCAAATTCCTGATGAGCTACGAGAGATGTTTTATGAAATGAATCTCGCATCACCGTGAGATACAAGCCCAGGTGCGATTCATGACATACACGCACCAATCTGTAAGTGAGGTATTTGTAAAATCCCAAAAATCAGAACTATTACTCTCTCAACGGAAAATACTAGTAGACAAAAGTATGACATACACACCGTATGAGAGTCTGATACCGTTCAATCAATTTTGAAATACTACGGCCTCACTCCTGAAATGTTTCAAAAACTCAATCCACATATACCACTCAATGGATCCCTCAAATGAATCACGCAAGTACGAACTAGGGATACAACTGAAGTTCTCGCCACTTCACACCCTCTTACAAAAAAATGACCAGAGCTGTCAGATACTATAGTCCGTTTTGTATTCAAAAAAGAAACAGCATTTGATTTTGATAAAACCGAACAGTGGGCTGATAAATTCGGACATTTTCGACCAGGATTGAGTGCAAAGAAAAAAACAGACAAACAAGTAACGGTACTTGGAAAAGATAAAAAAAAGAAAACAGCCACAAAGACAGTGGAGGAATATATATTTCCAAATGATGGTCCGACATTTGATCCTGGTATTGATCTCGGACAGATGGAAGAGTGATACATACGTTATGCCTTTGAAACAGTTCTCGATCAAGCGCTACTGGAGAGAGTTCTCGAATTTGCACGATTTACAAAAAACTACAGGAAAGAAAAGGTGAATGGGAAAACAAGGGAACATGCTCTCAAAGAAATACCGCCAGAATTCCAAGATGTAGCTGATATACATTTACAACCAGAACAGACACAAATAGTATCTCGGAGAGCTATGCAATGTTATTGGGATAATTATGTCAAACGAGATATACCATGTATTGATGAGCCTGGTTTTGCTCCCGACGAAATAAAATGAGCCTTATTGAGCATCTATTATCACCGAGGATGATATTATCTCCAGAAATTTCCTACTATTCTCAATCTCATACGCACTGGACAGTGGTCCAATCCAGAACTCATAGCTGTTATTGGGACTCCAAAAGGAAGTCAAAGTTCTATGGTAGAACGAGCCAATTCCGAACTCCACATCTATAGAATGGGAGTTGATGATGCCAGGTTGAGTGATTATGAAGCAGAGCTCGCACGATGGCAGAGGGATGGTATCGAAGAACAAAAACTCACTCCATCTGAATATGCGCTGAGCAAGGACGTCATTCATCGTTACGAGCAATTGCGTGGTAAAAAATATGTCTTTGGCAAATTTGATTGCCAGATTTTCCTACGTTCACTCCTCGACCGTGTCATAGGTTGTGCTCCTGAGTTACAAATAGGGGCACAGGGAGACCCTCTCGGATATAACGGCATGGGAGAGAGAATTGCTGCTGCACTTTCGATAATTCCGTCTCATGGCCTCCTCTCAAAAGAGTGGCTTGCTCCCTATGGATCGTGGGCGAGCATGCTCGAGCGATGCCATGATCATGGCAAACCAGATGGTCTACAATATCATGTCGAGAATGGTTTTATGCAAATAAAAATAGATAAAAACAATACCTCAGAGCATACGGCTCAAGTTTTAGCCACCTTTTCCCATAATCTACGAGAGTGAGAAGTAGCTATTTTTGCTGAGTCAGGAGTCTATAGTGAAAAAACAAAAGATGGTAAGACACGTGGTTTCTGACATACAGGGCTTATACGAAAAGAAGGATGAAAATTGAGTTTTTATAATGCAGGACTTATCGATAACGGTATCTCTACTGGTCTTGAAAATGGCATCATGGAGTCAGGATGGGAAGACTTACAAGCTGATTTGGAAGCCAAAATAGCTAAATCCGAGGCAGTAGTTTTGACCTTTTCGAAAATACGACCTGACTTGATTTTGCGTGCTTTTCCTCAGGATCGACAATAATTGTCTTGCATTTCCTGTGAAATTTTTATAATCCAGTCATACTTTTCACTCTTAATTATGAAAAAAGATATCCACCCACAATACCGAGAAGTCTGTTTCAAAGAGTTCTCTACAGGCTACACACTCATCACTGGTTCTACCCTTGATTCCAAGGAAACTATTGATGTAGATGGTAAGACATACCCTCTTATTTATATTGAAATCTCAAGTGCTTCACACCCTTTTTACACTGGTGAAAAACGTATCCTCCGTACTGGTGCTGTAGATCGATTCAATGCTCGAAATGCAAAAGCAAAAACGGCAAAGAAATAGTCTCTCTCGACATATCTCAGAGCCTCCATACACTATGGGGGCTTTTTAATACCTCTCTTCTTGGTCAAACATAGCTCAGACATCATCGATGAAATAGTGCTCGCTGTTATAAAAGACGAGGATATTATAACAAAGACGGACTTTCAGAAGCTCTGTAATGCCCATTATGCTCTCCATAAGCTCGCCAGAACTATTCCAAATATAGCATTTGTAGAGCGTTATCATGAGATGATATCGGATGGACGAATCATTCCCTCTCCTCGTGCTGAGCGAATCTTCCGTAAACGGGGGGTCAGAAATCAATCAGGCATAGCGGTGATATCGCTCCTCACAAAATTTTGGTGATGCCCCGGAAAGTGTATATTTTGCCCAAATTTTGCTGGTTTGCCAAGAAGTTATATACCAGATGAGCCAGCCGTTATGCGTGCACAGATGAATGAATTTGACCCTGTCAAACAGGTCTACAATCGTCTCAGAAGCCTCCGAATAACAGGTCACTGTATCGATAAATGTGACGTACGAATTATCGGTGGTACGTGGTCGGTTTACCCAAAGCTCTATCAAGAGCTCTTTATCAAGTCTATCTACGATGCTCATACAACGTATGAAGAGCTCGAACCGTTTATCGAGGATACTTCGACGGGGACAGATAGATTCGCCGAATTTAAAGTCAGGGAAGGCTACAAAATGCGGGAAAGCGCAACGCTCGAAGAAGCAAAAGAACGCAATATGAAGTCTCGCTCGCGCGTCGTCGGTATACAGATAGAGACACGTCCAGACTGGATAGACATAGAGGAAATCAAGCGTCTCAGAAGCTACGACGTGACACGTGTAGAAATCGGCTATCAGACAACTATTGATGCTATCAATGAGATGAATAAGCGATGACATGGCAATGCTGAATCCATAGCTTGCACGCAGATGCTGAAAGACGCAGGTTTTAAGGTCTGTGCTCATATCATGCCAAATCTCCTCGGGTCAACACCAGAACTCGATAGAAAATCCCTCAAAGAGGTATTTGATAATCCAGCATATAGACCTGATGAACTCAAAATATATCCAATGATGGTCACCGATAAAAGTGAACTCACCGAAATATGGAGAAATGGTGGGTTCACGGCCTACGATGACGAAACTCTCATACAGCTCATGGCTAATCTCCTCGAAATGGTGCCGCCCTATATCCGTATGAATCGTGTCTATCGCGATATACCATCTCATCAAATATTGCATGGCTCACATCTCGCCAACCTCCGACAAATATCAGAAGAACTCCTCGTCTCTCGTGGTGGTCTCGTCGTCGATACGGCTTCTCGTGAAGTAAAATGAAAAACATTTGATACAGAAAATATCCATCTCGTGAATCGCTCATACAAAGCATCTGGAGGACAAGAATACCTCCTCTCTTTCGAAGAAAAAAACGTCAAAAATCCCTACAAGCACAAAGATAATGGATACACCAGAATACCAGAAAATGCTCCTGATAACGCAACCCTCTATGCTCTTCTCCGACTTCGAATCCCCTCTCAGTATTTTTCAAAAGAGCCTCATTTTCTTACTACCCTCGAAAATGCAGCCATTATCCGTGAAATCCATACTTTTGGAGAGCAGCTCGCTCTCGGAAGTCGTGCTGATGATGCCATCCAGCATCAGGGTCTCGGAAAAAATCTCGTCGCAGAAGCTGAGAGAATCGTGCGAGAGCAATATCCAACGATCACAAAAATAGCTGTCATTGCCTGAGTCGGCGTACGGCCATATTTTACCAAACTCTGATATATACTAGAAAAAGGATATATGGTAAAATATCTTAATGATGATCTCCAAACATCATCATCTTCTCTCCAAGCATAGACTTCATTTGTGATATTTCTGAGCTCTGTACGCGTATAACCTCTCGAGCAAAATCAGCCACTTCTTTTCGTGCATTGAGCTGAAGTACCTTTTCTGCCATCTGCACTGCTCACTCGTGATGCATTATCATACCCTGGAGAAACCAGGTATCGAGGGCTTTTCCTGAGAGCTTCGTACCATCACCCATCATGTTTTGATAGCTCGGAGTAACAGTCGAATATTTCCAATCTGTTGACCATTTTTGCATCATAGCAATTTCTTTTTCTTGAGCCGTGATGATGGCTTGAGCGAGTTTTTTGAGCTCAGCACCCTCCCCTTTTGCTACCACGAGACGAGCGGTATCAACTGCCTCCTGATGATGCGGTATCATATTGATGACAAATCCCTCTTCTGAAGTCACCATATTACTATGATCCATCATCGAGTGGTTCATGCCACCCATAGCTGGAGTTTCATTATTAAATTTTTCACATCCCTTCATCTCAGGCATTTGCTTGCAGTGTTCTCGGAGAGCGCTATCTTGATCATATTTTTGCTCCATCATTTCGTGAGGAGAATTTTCACCATGATGATTATCAAACTGTGCTGGAGTTATCTGAGCGAGAGGATAACAGATGATAAAGAGCACACCCGTGACCAGAACAGCCCGTCCAAAAGTGTCAGAGAAAGAATTCTTGATACCTTCTTTTTCACGAAAAACAAGCAGAGAAATGAAATACCCTACTGGGATAATCCACGCGCTTCTCCAAGGAGAATCAAGAAAATGCTGAAAACCTCCAGCCACCATAGCAGTACTAATGGAGAAGATAATTCCCACAAGGAGAACTTTGCCCATATCAACCTTTGAACCTGAGAGATTGCGTTCATATGCAAGTCCGACGACGAAAACAATAATACCTATCAGAGCAGTAACCAGGCTCCGAAAGCCAGAGAAAAATCCATGACTAATCGCTCCTGATATAAGACCGATACCGATATACTGGAGAAGTGTTGCTGTATGCCGAGGAAAAAGTGGTTCTTTCATAAAAGAAAATAAAGGAATAAAGATTAGTGGTGTACATGACTGTGTCCTCCCCGCCCCTGAACAATCGAGAGTCCACTACGAAATATCAGCACACCCATAAAGATACTTACAAGTATATCTGGTATTGAAGAGGAAAAATAGAACGTGAGATATCCCGCTATGATGATGAGTATATTTCCGAGTGCATCATTTCTCGTACAGAGCCAGACAGCGCGGAGATCGAGGCTGTTATTCTGAAATTTTTGCAGTAACCACGTAGAAACTAGGTTTACGACAAGTGCGAGGAATCATATTGTGGTCATGATTTCACCTCTTGGCACCCAACCATGGATGTATTTAGAAACTGCCCAGATGAGGACACCTGCTCCGAGGAATATCATGAGATATCATTTTACTTTCCCAACTTGTTCATGAATTTTTCTACTTTTTTTCAGGATAAAGAGGCTCGAAAAATAATTCACGCCATCAACAAAAAAATCGAGAGAATCTGCAAAGAGAGCGCTCGAAGATGAGAAAAAACTCGCAATTATCTCTACTATACCCATGAGGATATTCATAGAACCAGCCGTTATAAGTGCAAATTTGGGTGAAGATTTCATGTTTTATCGTTTGCTAACTTGCCAGATACGAGCAAATTCTTCGACGAATTTCTCGCCCTTTTTTCCATCTTTATGAGAGAGGTCATTTCTCCCACAGCAGAGGAGGTGGTTTTTCATGAGCTCTTCATTGACACCACGGAGGAGACCAATGGAAGCATTTATTTGCTGAGCGATGTCTCCACAATAACAGTCATCTTCTATCATTTGTGTTACTTTTGTAAGTGTTCCTTGCGATTTTTTGAGAGCGAGGAGGAGTTTTTTCTGAAGTGTAGGATTATCATGAATCATAACAGGAAATTAATAGATATTATTGAACTGAAAAATTAAACATCATACCGCTCTCGAGATGAGCAGATATATGACAGTGCCCCATCCAATCACCTGGATTACTCATATCAACGAGAATATCAACAGACTCTCATGAAGGCACTAAAACTGTATCTTTCCAAACGAGATTATCATTCTTTTTACCATTTGTATTGATGACTAGAAATCTCTGACCATGGAGATGAATAGGATGTTGCATCGGATGTGTTGATTTTGGATCATTGAAGATGTGAATTTTTACCTTATCGCCTTGTGCGAAATTCCAATTAATCATCATATTGTCATGTCCAGTAACAGTATCGATAATTTGCCAAGTAACATTTTTATTATCAGACATTTGGTTCACCATTTTCATCATACCATCTCACACATCCCACTCTATTCCTGCTCCTTTTTCTCCAGGTTTTTTCTCTACTCACGCCATATGGTTCATCGTACCATCCATCATCTTCATGTGATCGGCCATCATACCTTTCATTTGTAGCGTCAGTGTAATATCCTTATCTGGGCTTTTATCAAAACTCCCCCTCAATGGCTCTATACTTTTTACGGTTGAATCATATGTGTGGAGTATGCTGAATTCTTTCTCGTTTCCCTTCGGTGTAAATGCAGCATCATCAATAACAACAACTTTTCAAAGAGTAACTGATCATGATGGAATTTGATTTTGTACATTATATGTACCAGCAGTATCAAAACGGGCTTCAATTATGTTCCGTTCTGAAGGTCAGAGAACGATGTTTTTCTCCCATGTCTCATGCTCATAAGCTCCATTATCTCACCCAACTCGTTTCATCTTTACACCATCAAGGACAATATTATATGGTCGGGCATTAGAGGCGTTTGTCATGTAAAAACGAATAGTTTCTCATTTTTTGACTTGAAGTATATAATTCTCATCCCAATTAATCATTTGTATATTCCCATATCTCCCCATCAGTGTGTATTGACCATTTTTACCCACGAAAGGAATCAGTTTGTTCTCTTCGTCCACGAGAATATCATGAAAAAGGAGAGGGATTTCACGATCAACAACATTTTTCCATATATTTTTATCATCAGGAAGTACTATGAAATTTCAGAAGAGTCCACTTTCCTGTTTCTCTGGTTCTGACATATGAGGATGATACCAGTAAACACCAACGTCAGGGAAATGCACAGTATAGAGAAAAGTCTCACCTGGCATAACAGGTTTTTGTGTGACATATGGTATACCGTCTGAAGCGTTGTCTAGACGAATCCCGTGAGAATGAAGCGTGTCAGGAAGTTCAGTATTATTTTTAAAAAGAATTTTGATAGTTGAACCTTGTTGTACTCGCAAAGTAGGCCCAGGGAGCATGCCATTGTAGGCAATCAGGTCTTGCTCTTTTCAACCAATAATCTTTTTCACTGGTGTTGCAGTGAGCTCGTAGGTATCACCCTCTTTGAGGTCGATTATTTGTGATTCTTGAGCAGGAGATATTGCGACAGGAGTAGGTTTCTGACAGGCAGTAAATCAAAAAAGTACTACACTGAAAATTACAAAAATGGATACTACAGAAATATTTTTCATAGATTAATTAGTTTACGTTAATAGCAAAATTATACATACCCATACTACAGGTTCATGCGATTTTTTCACCAGATTTTGGAGTACCGAGGTCAATCTCCGTCTCTCCAGTTGTAGGGAGATTACCGCGGTAACCAACTGATCGAATAACGAGAGATGACGAGCAATCATACGCTCCATTTGTTTTCATAATAAGTTTCGTTGGCATACCTCACTGTATAGTTGATGTTCGCGGAGTATAACCACCCTTAGCAGTCAATGCAACATATTGTATGCCATTTTTCACAGAAACATTGGAGTTACCTCCTTTACTTGCAGGGCTCGGAGGTGCCATATCTCGGAAAATCATAAAAGCACCAGCAACGACTATGAGAGCAACACCAATCCAAGGAATAAAAGCTTTGTTCATATAAAAAATTAGAGATTAATAATCGGAGGAATAATACCCATTCCTGCTAATCCTGCAAGGAGTGCAAAGATTCCCAATCATAGAACAACACCACCTGCTGATTTGAAAAAAAGTGGCGCATGAGCTGACTGCGAGAAACTATTTGTACCAAATGAGAGGAGTGCCAAGATTGGAAAAGTACCAAGAGCAAATCACAACATGATGAGCCCTCCCGTGAAAAACGAACCGCTCGAAAGTGCTGCAATCTGCATCGACTGAGTAAAACCACATGGAAGGAAAAACGTACCTATACCAATCAAGATAGGGGTGAAGGTTTTATGCTCCATTTTCTTGAACATCTGAAAAATACCTGCAGGGAGAGTGATTTTACTCTGGCGGAAAATTCCAATGAGATCAGCTCCGAGGAGTATCATGACGAGTGCGGCGAATAGGCCGAGCATACTCGTGAAAAGTGGGTTGATATCAATAGTCTGTCAGAGAGCTCCGAGGAGTCATCCGAGAAGTCCGAATCAGAGAATTCTCGCAGCATGAAAGAGAACTATATTTCTCGTATCGCCAACGTTATCTTGAGAGGCTTTTGCTGTGAGCGAGAGGACGAGACCACCGACAACAGCGAGACAGCTCGATACAGAAGCTATGAGGCCAATAATAAAACTCGTCACAGGCGTCACTCAGCCACCAATGCCGAAATTGAGTATGCCCGATTTTTGGAGAATAAAAAATACACCCAAAAATATGAGACCGATTGGAATTGCCTGCCAAATCACTCAGTTCTTTTGCTCAACAACTATTTTTTCTTCTGAAAGCCTGTAACCATGCTGCCCTATTTTTTCATTCAAGTTTTCTATGAGCTTTTGATTGTCCCCTGCCTCCATCTCAAATGTCACTGTCTCATTTTTGAGATTAACGGTTGCACCTTTGACACCAGTTTGTTCGTTTAATATATCTTCAACGAGCATTTTACAGGCCTTGCAGTGCATACCATTTACGTGGAGTAAACATGTTTTCATATTAGAGTTTTTTAGTTTTTATACGGAGTGAATTCCCGACAACAGAAACACTTGAAAATGCCATAGCGAGTCATGCAAAAATAGGATTGAGAATCCAACCAAAGACTGGGTAGAATGCTCCTGCTGCAAGGGGTATTCCTATGAGATTGTAAATGAAAGCCCAGAATAGATTTTGTTTGATACCCTGCATGGTAATTTTTGATAGCCGGATAGCCTTCACTATTTTTGTGATATCACCATGAAGTATAGCAATTCCAGCGCTTTCAATAGCGACATCAGTACCAGTTGCCATTGCAATTCCGACATCTGATTGAGCCAGAGCAGGGGCATCATTAACACCATCACCAACCATAGCAACAATGTGATTTCCTGCCTGTAGCTCACGGATTTTCATGAGTTTATCCTCTGGAGATACTTCTGCAAATATACTTTCAATTCCGACCATTTTTCCGATATACTGGGCTGTATTTTTTGCATCACCCGTCATCATGATGATTTTTATGCCCAGTTTTTTGAGTTGATTGATAGACTCTTTTGCTTCTCTTTTTAATGCATCTGCCACAGTAATAATAGCGAGTACTCAATTTTTACTTGCGAGAATAATAGGTGTTTTACCTTCCTGTGTTTCTTGGTTTATAAGTTCAGCATTATATTCGAGCTTGAGGTTGTCCATTAAACGAGTATTCCCTACGAAATATTCTTCTTTTCCTATATTTCACTGGAGTCATTTTCACTGTATTGAGATAAAATTTTTAATGGGATGAAGAGATATATCTTCTTCTTCGGCATGCGATACTATCGCTTCAGCAATCGGATGCTCAGAATATTTCTCAAGAGAAGCGACAATGCCGATGAGTTCCTCATCTGATATTTTTGAGAGATTGTGTATTTTTTGAAATTCTGGCTTTCCTTTTGTCAGAGTACCAGTCTTGTCCAAAATAATTGTATCGACATTATGGAGCTTTTGGAGAGTGGCAGCATCTTTGATGAGTATTCCTGCATTTGCTCATTTACCTACTCATACAATAATCGCAGTGGGCGTAGCAAGTCCAAGAGCACATGGACATGCGATGACGAGAATACTGACAAAAGATACGATACCCAGAGAAAGCGCCGTAGAAAATCCGAGATATGCAGTCCCGACTGTCAGCCAAGCTCAAAATGTCAGAAGTGATAATATCAGCACCACCGGCACAAATACGGCTGAGATTTTATCCGCAAGTGCCTGAATAGGAGCTTTGCTACTCTGAGCTGTTTCTACCATTTTTATGATTCGGGCAAGCATAGTCTCCGATCCGATTTTGGTTGCCTGAAATCGAAACGCCCCCGTAGTATTGATAGTTCCTGCGATGACATTATCGCCAATATTTTTTTCTGCAGGAATTGGCTCACCAGTAATCATAGACTCATTGATAAACGAGCTTCCTTCTAAGACAACACCATCAACAGGGATTTTTTCACCAGGTTTTATGATGATTATATCGCCATGCACTACTTCTCCAAGAGGTATTTCTTTTTCTTTATTTTCTCGTACAACGAGAGCTGTTTTGGTTTGTAGATTAAGAAGCTTCTTGATAGCATCACCTGTTTTACTTTTAGAGCGAGCTTCGAGGTATTTCCCTAGTGTGATAAAGCCTATGACGACTATGGTAACATCAAAATATGTATACTCTGGCAAAAGAAATGTCTCTCGCACAACAGGGAAAAGAGTAATTATTATACTATAAATATAGGCAGTGAGTGTCCCAATACCAATCAGTGTGTCCATATTTGCAACACGGTGTTTGATAAAACGATATACTCCAACTAAAAATGGTTTTCCAATCCAAAAAAGTGTCACAGTCCCGAGAATCATGGAAATAATATTAAACATTTCCATCGGAAGAGGGAGTCGTGGGACATTAATAAAAATCTGAGCAGCTATGTCCCACATCATAAGTCAGAATACGAGAAATGTGATAGGGAGTATGAATTGTACTTTTTCACGCTCTACTTCCATGACCTCATGATTCATATCGTGAGCGCTATGGTCGTGCTCAGTATTCATTATCTTTTCAATATTTTCTGCATCAGAAAAACTGTATCCGAGAGGTTCAAGTACCTGATTCATTTTTTTTATATCAGTCTTTTGTGGATCAAAATCGAGAAGAGCTGTTTCTGTCCCAGGATTTACCTCGATATGCTCTATTCAGGGCATTTTTGAGATTTTTCTCGTGATGATATTGGCACAACTTGCGCAATGCATGCCATGTACTTGAAGAGTTGTATTATTCATATAATTTAGGTAGATAGGAAAAGATGACTAAATCTGGTACCACTCTTTTCTCCATCCCTTAAAAATCTCTAAAGTTTTCTCAAAGAACGTGTCTACTGCATCGGCATTGTTGAGTATTTCCATTCGTGATGATTTTGTCCGTACATCTCGAGTCATTACAAGTCCGTCTTGATGATGAGCGATAAGGGCGTTGAGAAAGCGTAACTCATATGTCTTGTCGTAATCCCCGAGCTTAGGTACTATAGGATCTCTCACTTTTTTTGTATCACCGTACCATGATTTCTTCCAATCATAGAGCTCTTGGATTGCAGGTGGTTCATTTTTGAGAATATCTGCTGCGAGGTCTTGTATTTCTTTTTTTTGTGTGAGCGGTTGTGATTGTTCTGCCAGAAGCATAGCACCTCTATGATGAGCTATCATCGAATTGATATATCGGAGGTCAAGTCCGCGGTCTGCACGGCCGAGATCCATTCAACTCTTATCATACATTGAGAGAGTATATACAGGAGTGAGGGAATATCATATCACTATACCAAGAATAGTACCAACTATAATAAGTGATACACTGAGCGTGACAGACATCTTTGACATAGAGAGAAATTAATAACTAAATATTTTGAATACAAAAAAAGAAAATCCATCCCGACGAATCGGGATGGAGAGATAGGACTACTTACCACATCCTGTGCAAGAACAAGTCCCACACGGGCATGTACCAGTAGCCTGACAAGCACACTTTTCCATAAGATAATGGATGAGGAGATAAATACCTTTGGTATATAACCTATACCTGGGGTATAGGTATACTATTGAGAATAAAATAAAAAGCAAGAAAATTGTCGTCACTACATCCTAATCCCGCATTTCATAACTTTTTTCTCGGCGATCTGTTTGAAACATTGCAGCTCTTGTTCTGAAAAACTTTCTCAAATAAAGTCTGGATTCAGCGTATTACCTGAACGGTAGTTCTGCAGATAATAGTGTTCTGCCCCAGAAATAGTTTGCGTGATATTCTCTATATCTTCAGCTGTATGCACGCCTTTTATCACGGTGGTCCGAAATTCATACTCTGGAAGCCGACGACGAATTATCTCGATACTCGCTGTGTAGAGATTGATATCTACTTTTCTTCCACTCACCACCTCATAACGATCGAGTGGATACTTGATGTCCATAGCGATATAATCAACCAATTTTTCAGCCAATAATTTTTTGAGCACCTCTGGTTTACTACCATTGGTGTCGAGCTTCACGAGAAAGCCTGCCTCCTTTATCTTACGACAAAAATCAGGGAGATCGGCATGAATAGTTGGCTCACCTCCACAGATAACGACTCCATCAATAAATCCTGCTCTTGTTTTTAAGAATCTGAAAAAGATATTCTCACTGATAAAGTCGTGAGAAATTTTTTTTATTTTTTCTGGTAAAACAAATTCACTATTATGACAATATCAGCAGAAGAGATTACATCCTGCTGTAAAAACAATCGTGGCCACTTTCCCAGGATAATCAAGAAGTGTACACTTCTTTATGCCAGAGAGCATCATATTAGGCTGCTTCTTGGTATTCGGCTATGAACCTGGAATTATTCGTCTGGTTCTCATTGAAATAAGTGCGGGTATAGAATTCTGATTTTTTCCCGTTATTGAATTGGCTCACAGGACGATAGTATCCCATGACACGGGTATAGATTTCACACTTTGTTCGAGCAACTTCTCTCCCACTATCATCAATAAATATTTCCATAAAAAAAATAGTAAAAAAATAAACCTAACATTTCGTACCTACCATAACCTCCTTGAGAGCTTTCATTTTTTTTGCATCTGCTGTATAGGCTTCACGGAATTGTATATCATATTTCTTCCCATGATATCCGAGTTCTTCATCACATTTTGGACAATAGTCGTGTTCACCTTTGATATAGCCATGCTTTGGACAAATAGAGAAAGTAGGCGT
This sequence comes from uncultured Candidatus Peribacteria bacterium, assembly GCA_964544625.1. Taxonomy (GTDB): domain Bacteria; phylum Patescibacteriota; class Gracilibacteria; order BD1-5; family JAGOOR01; genus JAGOOR01. Next base: position 40,769 of record CAZJBQ010000005.1, read on the forward strand.
CATAGTGATATAGGGAAGTTGATAATTTGAGATTACTTTTTTGACGAGGGCTTTGCATGCTTCTGCATCTGTGATACGTTCACCCATATAGAGATGGAGGACAGTACCTCATGTGTATTTACATTGGAGCTCATTTTGGTATTCGAGTGCTTCGAAGGCGTCATCTGTAAAATTAACAGGTAATTGTGAGGAATTCGTATAAAAGGGGTTCTCGGATGTTCCTGACTGTATAATGCAGGGAAGTTGTTTCTGGTCTTCTTTGGCAAAACGGTAGGTGGTCCCTTCCGCTGGAGTTGCTTCCAGATTATACATACTTCCTGTTTCCTCTTGATATTCTTTGAGAATATCTCGCATGTATTCGAGTGTTTCTATCGCAAATTGTTTTCCCCAATCTGTCGATATATCTTCCTTTCCATCGGTAAAGTTCTGAATTGCTTCATTCATACCATTCAAGCCGATGGTAGAAAAATGGTTCCGGAACGATCGGAGGTATCTATAAGTATACGGATAGAGACCTTTATTCAGCCATTCCGTAAGCACCTTCCTTTTTATCTCCAGAGAGACTTTTGCTAGATTCATCAGATGCTTGACCTGTTTTCGGAATGCATCGTTGTCGCCTCTGTGCACGTACCCGATACGAGCCATGTTGATAGTGACAACACCGATAGAGCCTGTCATCTCTGCCGATCAAAACAATCCGTTCCCTCTTTTTAAAAGTTCTCGAAGGTCAAGCTGAAGACGGCAACACATGGATCGTACGGCACCAGGCTTGTATGCTTCTTTATTCTCTACGGTGATGTTATTGCCATTTTCATCTTTCACCCTCTTGTACTGCGAACCGATGAAATTCTGAAAATACGGAAGCCCGTATTTTGCCGTCATCTCGAATATACGGAGCGTATCGGGCGATTCCCATGGGAAATCTTCGGTGATATTGTATGTCGGGATTGGAAAGGTGAAGGCTCGTCATTTGCTGTCTCCTGCTGAGTAAACCTCTATGAGTGCTCGATTGATAATAGCTCTTTCTGTATCGAGTTCACTAAATTTTTTGACATACTCCCCCTTATCATACCCCCCGAGAAAAAGTCCTTTTTCAGCTAAATCGGTTGGACAGGTCCAGTCGAGCGTGATATTCGTAAATGGCGTTTGGGTTCACCAGCGAGATGGTACATTGAGACCAAAAACAAAATTCTGCATCTGCTGATAGACGTATGAGTATGTTTTTTCTGTTATGTATTTTTCTTTTTCTGCCTCATCAGAAAAAGAAATCCCATAGGTTGCTATATCGCTCCTTATTTCTTCCTCATATTTATGAACAAAAGGAGATAAGTAGGTATCAAATGAAGAAAATGCCTGAGCGCCAGCCCACTCATTTTGGAGCGTTCAGAGAAAATTAATCATTTGATTGACCGCTGCCTGTAGGTTTCGTGGAGGAGCCGATTCAATACGGTTTGGCATACCATTAAACCCCTCTTCAAGAAGCTGCCGAAGACTCCAACCAGCACAATATCCAGAGAACATATCAAGGTCATGAATATGATAATCTGCATTTCTGTGTGCATTTCCTATCTCGGCTGGATATATATGCGAGAGCCAGTAGTTGGCTGTTATTTTCCCAGAAGTATTGAGGAGAAGACCTCCGAGAGAATATCCAGAATTAGCATTGGCATTCACTCTCCAGTCGGATTTATTGAGATATTCATCCATTGTTTTCCCTACTTCGACAACAACCGATCGATTCGCCCGAGATGTCGCTCGTTTCTCGCGGTAAAGGATAAAAACCTTTGCAACTCTATCATGTCCATGCTTGATGAGATTCTCCTCTATACTATCTTGAATAGTTTCCACATGAGGCAGATCCATTCCTGCCTCTTCTCTCACGTGTTTTATGACTTCATCGGTCAATGCCGAAACATGGGAAAAGTCCTCCCCACCAACTGCCTCAATGGCTTTTTGGATGGATTGCTCTATTTTTGTACGATCAAAAGTAACAATCGCACCATTCCTTTTCCTCACTTTATAGATAACCATAAAAAGATAATTAATACTATATATTGTGTTATAAAAATAACTGAGACACCATATATAGTTTTTTATCGGTTGCAAGAAAATAAATAAGAAGCATATATCTATGCTTCTTATTTATTTTAAAATATGACATTAGCAATTAAATTCCCCTTGTGTACAAATGTTGTCAGAATTTTCTTGTTTCTCACTCGACAAGATTTCAGAGACTATATAATCCTCAACCTTGCTTGGAGCTTCCCCGTCATGATTCCAGAGATTCCAAGAATACCTCCATTCATTCCAGCCTATTCCAAGGTGCTTCACGTAGATACCTTTTTCTGAAAGCATTTTTCCTATTTTTCGTCATGTCATACAGGCACTACTATAGCAATGAACAATTATGTCCTTCCCTGGATTTTCAGCAATAATTTTTTGAAAAGACGCAATAATTCTTTCTTTATCATCATACGCTGATTTATCGGGTGTTTTGTAAGCAGGGACATTAATAGCCCCTATGATATGTTCATGTTTATATTCTTGTTCACTCCTGAGATCTACCAGAACAAAATCATTCTTCTTTTCAGTCATTTTTTTTCGAAGACTGTGAGGACTGATAATGACCGCATTTTCTGATTCATAGAAATCTTGTATAAGTTCATTTTGTTTTTTTTCAAAGAGATCTTCTAAATAACAAAATCCGAAAATTGATACACTTAAACTCACAATACATGATACAATAATAGAACGCAACATAATAAAAAGGTAGAGAATTAAATCTAGACCGAGAAATCGTGTGCACTATTAATTTATCTGTCTATGTGGATGTAATTGTAGATGAATTTTTGTTTTTTCAAAACTAAATTCCTCGCAACGTATATCATTCACCCGCAAGTCTTTGGACGACGACTTCCTGGACTTTCGCCGCTGCTTCATCAGTAATAGTCGTCTCAGGATTTCGAATCAAAAAAGAAACAACGACTGATTTTTTGTCTATTCCGATATGTTTTTCATCACGGTATATCTCATTCACACCTATATCAAAAATCCATTCATGCGAACCTCTCACTCAATCGATAATAGTCGCGACGGGTGTGGTTTCTGGTACAATAAAATTGAGTTCACGACGAGTTCCTGGATATTCGGGAATTGGTGAAAATTTGATTGTCCTGTGAAGCTCTGGCATTTTCACTAATTCAAATGCATAGACATCGATACCTTCGATATCAAAAAGTGGTAAGAGCGTCGGACGAACAAGGCCAAAACGGACCACTACTTCACCTGATTTATCAACTATTTCTCCGTAAGCTTTTGGAGCAAAAAGTTTCGTATCAGAAACACCTTGAGTAATAACACCAGGCATTCCAAAAAACGTCATCATGTATCATGCAAGATCTGCTTGTAGTGAATCAGCTTTTACCCCCCAGAGCACGCCAACCCCCTGTAGAGATTCATTCCCATCAAATGTTGCACCAAATTCAAAGAATCCCCCCTCAGCATGACTACGATAATTATTTGCGACGAGTTCGAGGAGATTTTCAGCTAGATGAGCTCGTAGATGAGTCCTATTTTCTGTCGTGTTATTAATAACGGCTGGTTTCTCGCTAGAGAAACGACTAAATCGCTCTTCGAGAGTAAATGGATAAGTATATGCATCAAAAAACCCTCTGCCTGCAAAGAATGCTGAAATTTTCATCGTAAGGGCATCGTGAGCATATACCTGCACCAATCAAAGTGGGCCTGGTAGTGCTACAGATGGAACAGTGTCATACCCTATATGTCGTGCGACTTCTTCCACTATATCGGGAGCTATACTGATATCCCCCGTATCTCTCCAAGATGGGACGATGACGCTAAATATTAAATTTTTATTATTGTATGTTACTGAAAAACCAAGTCGAGAGAGAATATCAGAGACACTTTTTTCTGATACTTCTATACCGATTTTATCGATGAGCATCTCGTGAGAAATTTGGACAGTTGTTGGCTTTTTATCTGTATGTATGACTGTTTGTTTTCCTTTTTTTGCCCCTTGTGCGAGATGAAGTAATAACTCACTATATCGTGACTGTGCTAGATGTGGGAGTGCCTCATCAACTCATTTCTCAAAACGAAGAGAACTATCCGTCCGTATACCGAGGCGTTGTGAAGTTTTCCGAACTGCGATAGCATTAAATGAAGCAGACTCTACATATATGCGTGATGTATTTTCAGTGGTTCCAGATGTCTTACCGCCCATGATACCAGCGAGAGCGAGGATTTGTTTCTCGTCAGCTATAACCAAATCATCAGACGAGAGAGAATATTCTTTTCCATCAAGACCAATAAATATTTCTCATTTTTTTGCCATGCGGAGAGTTATCACCCCTTCAATCGTATCAGCATCAAAGACGTGCATCGGTTGACCGAGCTCCGTCATGACGATATTTGTGAGATCTGGGAGCAAACCATGTAATCCTTGATTTGATCTATGGAGTAATGTCTGAATGAGAAAGGGTGATTCAGGAACTGAAGAGAGACTATATTCTGTCAGGAGATAATTGATGACTTTATCAGATTCGATATTTACCTTGATCTCATGAACTGACTTGAGTTTTTTGTGGTCAATGTCTTTGAAGTGTTTTTTTTCAATACAGGCAATCTCACGAGCATTTCCGACAACAGAAAAAAGATCAGGACGATTGGTAATAAATTTGTTATCAAGGTCAAACACTACATCGCTCATGGCGTATTCGATATTTCCATCATGTCCTGGCAGTGTAAGTGATAAAGTTCCAAAGGGTTTTCCGAGGTGTTTTTCTAGAATTTTATCGTCCCATACAGTTTCGAGTGGGAATATTCATTCAGCTCTATCTGTCTGTAGCCCGAGTTCATCGAGACTGCAAATCATCCCACAACTATCAATACCACGAATAGCTCGTCGAGCGATGATGAGGCCTCCAGGAAGCGTAGCATGTTCGAGAGCGACTGGTACATATGTTGATGTTTTTGCATTAGGAGCACCACAGACAATTTCATGTTGCCCGCATTCCCCTGCATCAATTTGGACTAAGCCGAGCTTATCTGAATCAGGATGAGGTTTCCACGAAATAACCTTTCAAACAACAATTTTTTCATCAAAAATATAACTATCGATACCTTCTACTTCAGCAGTATAGGTTGAATAGGTATGAGCGAACTTTTCGAGTTCGTGAGGTGCATATTCTGGAACTGTCGTCCAGTGCCGTGCCCAGTTGAGAGAGATTTTCATAGAGGTATTCTATGGAGATTTTCGAAAAATCTACTACTTCTCAACAGAAATATCAGCCTGGTATTCGGCATTACATCCAGAGTAGAGAGCAATTTCCGAGAGAGGTCGTTCACCACTGACGCGTCCAGATACATACATGGCTTGCTCTGATACCTTGTTGCCTTCTGAAACTACTAACGAAGTGAGTTTTGAGAGTTTTTCAAAAACAGGAATATCAGAATTCACGGTTGCTTCTGTCTTTTTCTCAAACTCATTGAGCGCTTTTATGGCTTCTTTTTGTTCAGCGGGAAGTGCTTGTTTGAGTCATTTGATAGACGCTCGAACTTTTTCTAATTCTGTATTATAGAGATTTACGAGGGCTGTCTCTGGGAGTTTTTTGAGAACATCTTCTGGAAACTGCCATGTAGGGTAACTCGATATAGCTCTGTCGTTACACTCCTTGACCTGTTCTCCATTTTTCGAACATTCAAAGTACGGGAGTTCTTTCACTGATTTTCCGAAGAGCTTTTTCTGAGAAGCACAATGTGGACACCAAGAAGCACCAAACATAACAACCTGGTTTTTTTGGAGACATGCTGTGAGGTTTGAATACTGTGTTGTACTCCCACAAGAAGTGAGAATAACGGCCACTGCTGATACGAGTAATAATTTTTTCATAAGTATTGTAAAAGAAAAGCTCTATTGATTGTAGGAGATTAGAGTGAAAAATCCACTGATTTTCTTCTCTCAACGATTAACATGCACATGTATCACAAGAACCGGTCGTACATGTACCACATCCTCACTTTTTCTCTTCGCCGCCAAAGAGTGATATAAAGAGACTGGTGAGCTCTGAGTGTTCTGGGATAACTCACTCGAATATCATATCTCGGAAATTAATCGAATCTTCTTCTATACACAGAGCTGGCAAACTCGTGATCTTCATCTGTTCTCTGTATTCAGGTGTATCGTAGATTTCGACGGTCGCATGTGATAAAAGTCCAAGCTCCTCGAGGGAAGCCTGGACTCTTGATAAAAGCGTTTCTGCATCGGGCGATGTGCCAACAATACGGATGAGCATAAATTATTTTTCTGATTTCTCAGGAGCAGGAGCTGCTGCAGGAGTTTCACCATCTGCACCCTCAGAACCTTCTTCTTTCTTCTCAGTGAGTACTTCGACTTCTTTTGGTACTTCATCTGGGACATATTCTTGGAATTCAGAAGCGATAACGACTGTGTCTGTATCCTCATTGTTGATGAGATCATGTTTCTTCGCATCAAGACCGAGATCTGAAATATGAAGAGAATCACCGACTTTTTCAAGTTTTGATATATCGATTGTGAGCTCAGCTGGGATATCAGCTGGGAGACATCGGATTTCGATATCCTGGAGGACGTGATCGATGATAGCACCATCACGAGCTGCTTGAGATTCACCAATCATTTTGATAGGAACAGTCACTGTGAGCTTATCAGTAGCGCTGACTGCGAGGAAATCTACGTGGAGGAAAGTCCCTGCAACTGGATGAATATCAACATCGTGAATAATTGCTTGATGCTTTTTGCCATCGAGAGAGAGCTCAATAATATGAGAATAGCCTGCTTCACGGAAAACACGGAGTAAATCAGATGTATCGACAGAGAGTGGTGTACTTGGACATTTTTTACCATAGATAACACCTGGAACTGAACCCTTACCATCTGCGTTACCGCGGATAGTTCTGAGGTCTGTTTTGGGATCACGTTTGACCGCTACTAGAGACAAGAGAGACATAAAAATAAATTAAAAATAACTCTGGGAGTATATTGAGGATAACATAAAGTCAAGAAATTCAACAACGAGGATATATCCTGTTTTTCTTCCTCCCCTTAGAGCCACTCCACCTCTATATCCCTCCCCCGCACCAACTGTTTACGAAATGGTTCGAGAAATCCCAGAACATCAGGTCATTTGATGAGGATTTTTTGATAGTATTTCCCCTGTCGTCTGTCGGAGAGGAGGTGATCATACGTAATAGCAATCGTTGGGCTCTGTTTCGCGGTTTCAATCATCGCTGAGGCAAGAGTTGCCATCCTCGATTTGAGCGTCGATTCACTCGCCTCTCCTATATGGATTACTACCATCTGTACAAATGGGGGTAGACTGAATTGTTTGCGCTCTGCGATGGTTCTCTGAAAAAAAGTACGAAAATTGGAGGATACTAGATCCTGTATGAGTCTGAGCTTGGGCGAACGAGTCTGCAGGATAACTTCTTCTGATTTTGAGAGGAAGTATTTCACCTGACTATATACCTCTTCTTCGATATTGTAGGTTGGGACGGATAGGTCGCTCTCGACGAGGAGAAAAGCAGTGAGTCAGATATTCTCGACTGGCAGTGATGTGATTTTTTGGGTACCGATGAGTATATCACATTCCTTGAGTGATTTCTGCGTCACAGTATTCGCGTCTTTTTCCACCAGGAGAACTCCTGTGTTTGGAAACAATTTGCGAATACTCGCATCGATGCTCTGCACACGAGATCCGCTCTCGACGAGATGATTACCATTGCATTTTGGACATGCGTCTGGGATTCTTCATTGATTCTCACAGAGATGACAGAGAAGAAAATTCTGTGGATTATGATGTACTCGCATGAGTAAGTCACACGAAGGACAGCGCGCAGCCCAGCCACAATCACGACAGACGAGCGTACTCATAGCTCAACGGCGATTGAGTGTGAGGAGGACTTTTTTTCCTTCGGAGATGTTTTTCTGCATCTTCGCAACAAGTACCTCTGAGATTGAGATCTACGACGGTAATCATTCTTCGAATTCTTCAAGAATAAACTTCACGAAGTCGCTATGACTCTCGAAATGGTTGTAGACAGAAGCAAATCTGAGACAGGCAACCTCGTCAATATCTTTGAGCTTATGGAGGACATCTTTTCCTATACGTTTCGAAGTAACTCCTGTTTTATTCTCTGCCCACTCGATTTCGAGGACATTGATCATCGACTCGATTTTTTCTCGTGGTATATTTCGTTTATTACATGCCTTGAGGATACTCGCTTCGAGTTTTGAGCGATTGTAGAGCTCTTTCTTCCCTGATGTTTTATTCACGAAGAAACTCACGAATTCCATACGTTCAAAGGTTGTAAATCGTGCTTCACATTTTTCACATTCACGGCGACGGCGGATAGAGAGCCCATCTTCTGAGAGGCGTGAATCTATGACGCGAGTTTCGAGGTTTTTACATTTGGGACAGCGCATGGAATCAATGTTTACTAAGTTTAATACGTTTTATACGTTTGATAGGTTGGAGGATACGAATTTTTAGGAGAAAGTAAAAGCGATATCTAAGATTTTGTCCGCTCTGCAATCTTTCGTCGATCACTCGCGAGCATATCATCCCAGGCTTTCTCCATATCAATCTCATATCCGTCCGCAATAAATAAAACCTCAGCCAGAATATCGGCTAATTCATCGGCCATTTTACTCTTTATCTGGTTCTCATCGAGCTCACCTCTATAACGATAATTCTCGAACTGCAAAATCAGTTTTGAGAGAGAGCCAATTTGATACTGTAAATCTCTCGCAGCAACTTCACGCGTCCAAGGAAGTGTCCCCTGTTTTTCGTAGCTATTCCAGGTATCGAGCAATTCAGTGAGCATGTTTTTGAGATCTTTTGTCATAAAAAGAAACTAGTAATTATAATCCAACCACCTCACGAATCCCCTCTTCAAATCTCTCTTCTGAAAAACTCATACCTTGTTCACGGATACGATCATAGTGCCATTCAATCGTCTCAGCTCGCTCCAGGGCGACAGCCAAAGAAGCAGGGGTTTGATCAGAAAAGAGGAGTCCTGTCTGTCCATGAGTCACTGTTTCTGTAGCACCACCCTCACCGTAGGCAATTACAGGAGCACCGTGTGCCATGGCTTCGAGCGCAACAATACCGAAATCTTCTTCTTGTGGCATGATAAATCATTTTGATTTTTCAAATGCTCGAGACACATCCTCATCAGACGCATCAAATATCCACTCAATTGTCGGTCAAGAAAGTTTTTGGAGCTTATCAGTAACGGCATTGTGTGTACTGGTAAATATTTTGAGTGGGAGTTTGAGCGTATTACATGCCTCTACGGCAATATCAAATCGTTTGTAGGGTACGACTCGCCCGAGACACATAAAAAATGTTCTTTCTTCGTTTTTCCCAGAAATATTTCTCGGAGGTAAAAATGGATACACGACCACACTTTCTCGATTGTAATACTCGAGTATACGGTCTCGGGTTGTGACAGAATTTGCGATAAAAATATCAGGCCTCTGTGCTGCCCTCTTGTCCCATCGTCTCATAAACATAAATGCTGTCGGGATGACGAGTTTTGCAAACCAATTGAGCCATCCGAATTCGAGGAAGCCTCGGTAAGCATCGCTATGGCTCCAGAGGTACCGTGTCGGTGTATGGCAATAACAGATATGTTTGGTTTTTCATTTGGTGTGAATGCCTTTTGCCTCCGCAGAACTCGAGGAAATCACAATATCATATTTACCGAATCTGAAAAATGAAAACGCCAGAGGACGCAAGAGCATGCAGAGCTTATGTCGGCGATTCAGAAATGGTATATATTGTATAAAACTTTTGTGGATTTTTCGCCCTACAAAAGCTTCAGGACGAGTTGGGAAAAAGACAGACGTATAAATCTCCGCTTCAGGGTACATCTCCATGAGCTTCACAAATACCCTCTCTGCCCCACCCCAGTGAGTGATCCAGTCAGCTACAAGGGCTATTTTTTTTGTATTTTGATTCATCTCTTCAGAGAGTACGTATTTTAGAAAAAGCTAATAACAAAAGAAATTGACAAAAGAAAAATGGATTTATAATGAAAAATGATTTAATTTTTAATTTTATTTTATGAATGCACCTCGTGAATCTACTCACGGAAGAAATACTTCTGGATTTAAAAATCTCACTTACGTTACAGCTTTAGCTATAATCGGTCTCGTTTGAGCGAAATTTGGCCAGCCAGATAAATCGGGTCAAAATGGATTCCGAATCTTGGGTAATTTACCTAAATCTGGAGAAGTTGGGGCCAATACGGTGCCATTGAGTAAAGGTCAACAGAATTTAGTAGACTTTGCACAGAGTGCTGGAAACTAATTCATAAATCACCTTCAAAATCCTCCTCTTGGGGGATTTTTTATTGTTTCTAAATAATTGACATAATATATTATTATTTATAATAATATTATGAAACATAGCGAGTGAATGACACTTATAATAGAGTCAAAAAGAGCACACGGAGAAAAGATAGCCTCAGGGGTATCAAACGTGGATATTCATTCACCCTGTATTATAGTGACGAACTTATGTGATGCTGTGGAAGAAATCATCCGATGAGGCCCATTACACAGAATCATTTTTAATCCGGCCATTGCCCCACACACAGGTCCATATGCGTGACCAACTGATTTTAATAAACTATATTGAGAAACGATTCTGAAATTCTGGGATAGACCCGATATGCCACATATATTTTTGCATATTTTGGAAAAACTCCGACCAGATGAATTCAAAGCAAAGCCTCAATTTTTCACTCCTCTCACCCTACTCTGTGATACTGAATCAACTCAGGCAGAAGCAGATATGTGTCTAGCGGCAGCACCTCTCCAGTGAGTGACCCTGAAAACTCGAAGAGAGATACTACAACAACTAGGAATCAATGAAAAAACTCATGATTGGGAAAGGCAACTATGAGCACATTTTGCAAAAATAAGCCCAAGAATATGCCAATAGAAACCCCTGTCGATAATCTGGTAATAGAAGCATGTAAAAAAGTTCATGAGAAAAAATGGTCTGATGTATTGAATGATGATAAAGAGACAGCGGTTGCTGCTGTGGTATGTCATGTGATGGACTGTATATTTGCTCGATGATGACTCAATCTCCTCTGTGCGCATCCGAGCCTATTTAAAGACGGTGGCCATCATGCGGTTGTTATGGGATGTATACATGAGTTATCCTCAGAAAAACAGCGTAAAGAAATAGAGAGAGATTATTTACAACTTAAATATCTCATAGGAAGAGTTGATCAACTCCAGCGATTGAGTTGCGGTGGCTATGTCACAAAAGAAAATCACTACCCAGAAGCGCTCCTATGACTCTCATTTGATGATCCGCTCTTGGATATACTCAATATAATGGAGGAATATGTCGATAGCATGCTCGTGGGCTGACTCACGAACGATGACCGACCTTGGCCATCAGCTATGTATCCAGTTTCAGATAAAAAAAGAGCAGAATTTGATACACTCATAGAAACTGCGGAATGAATCATATGACATCGTATGTCAGAAGTTATCAAAAGATTACGTTTTCAGTACCTCGTCACTCTGGCGTCAGTATAGAAGTCTTGGATTACTCAAAAATTTCCTATACTGTAGTCCATGAAGAAACTCATCACAACGGCTATCCCCTACATGAATGGCGTGCCACATATCGGCCACGCACTCGAGATCATCCTCACGGATGTTATCGTCCGTGGATACAGACTCCTCGGAGAAGATGTATTTTTCCTCACGGGAGCTGACGAACACGGAAGTAAAATATTCAAAGCTGCCGAAACAGCTGGTCAAGATGTGGTAGAGATGCTCGATGAAAATGTCGCTCATTTTCAAGATATGAATATGGCACTCTCTATCTCAAATGATGGCTATATCCGAACGACTGATAAAAATCGTCATTGGCCTGTTGTACAAGCTCTTTGGATGAGACTTTTCGATAACTGAGATATTTATAAAAAACAATACGCTGGCTGGTACTGTGACCGAGAAGAGCGTTTTGTAACAGAGGAAGAACTCGATGAGAATAAATGTCTCAAAGAAAATGGTGCACCAACACGCTGGACCGAAGATGAGAATTATTTTTTCAAACTCAGTAAATACAGCGACGCTATAAAGAAAAAACTCCAGAGTGGTGAAGTAAAAATCACTCCAGAATTCCGACAGAATGAAATGATTGCCATGATTGGTGACGGCCTGGAAGATGTCAGCTTCTCTCGTACAAAAAAACAACTCACCTGGGGAATACCAGTCCCAAATGACCCAGATCACATCATGTATGTCTGGTGTGATGCTCTCACGAATTACATCTCTGGTGTCTCCACAGGGAACATCGAAGAAGATTTCAAAAACTGGAATTGCGAGCTCCATGTCATCGGAAAAGATATCGCACGATTTCACTGTCTCACGTGGATTGGCATGCTCCTCTCGGCTGGGATTAACTTACCGAAAAATATCCTCGTTCATGGTTTTGTAAACGATAAAGATGGTGCAAAAATGAGTAAATCCGTCGGCAATGTCATCGATCCCCATGCGATGATAGCAGAATACGGTTCTGATACCGTTCGTCTGTATATGACGAGCGAAGTTGGTGTTGGCCAAGATCTCAACTTCAGTGACGAGCGTATCAAATCTGTTCACAACGATGTCCTCGCAAATAACTATGGAAATCTCGTGAATCGAGTTTTATCGCTTTGGATAAGTTTTCAAAAAAAAGAATTTGAAATTTTAAAACAAGATAAATATGTAAATGAATTAAATTGATTTATGATAGACCAGTGAAAAAGT